>NZ_CP009296.1 GCF_000767465.1 Novosphingobium pentaromativorans US6-1 | reverse complement strand
GCGGCTTCCCTCTCAGCTTGATCGACAATGTAGGAGACGACTTCGCGCACGATCGGCGCGCTACGCCGCGTGTCCTTTGCCAAGCGCCAAACGGGAATTTCGAGTAAAGCCGCCTCGCGCATGTGCTCGCGGTGCGGAATGGTGTGCGGCACCACATTGGCAGGAAGCGCCTGCCCAATGCGGTCCATCAGCATTTTTGAAACTTCGCTCGTTGTCTGAACGCGGTTGAACACGATCCCGAACCGGGTCGCGTTACCCTCCCCGCGCACCTTGTTTGCAAGGCTGATGCTTTGCGAGATTTCGTTGAGCGACTGACGCGCGGTTTTGTCGGGGTCCAGTGGGACCGCGACATAATCGGACGCAATCAGCGCCATGAGGTTCCGGCCATCCCACGCGGGCGCAGTGTCGATCACGCAGTAGTCGTAGTGCTTGGCAAGGCCGGCACGAATGGCGCGGACATAAGCGCCGATGTGCTGGCCTTGCTGCGGGCTGTCAGTCGTCAACTCGACGATCTGCCGTGTGTTCTTGAAACAGGCCAGCGCCGGAGGTTCTTCGTTCGGGTCGAAGTCAAGAATCGACTGAACCGGGCCGATCTGCTCGAACTCGGCTTTCAGCATCCCGGCACTGTGGCATTGCTTGTCCAGGTCCAGGACCACGACACGCTTGCCCTGCTCGGCCAGATGCCACGCAATATGACAGGTAAGCGTGGTCTTGCCGATGCCGCCGCGCTCATTGGTCACTACGATTGTTCGCATTGAGAATCCCTTCAATGGCTGCGCCACGGGCTACTTGTGCCAGCGGTTATGAGCGGCGCTGTTTCCCGATCCGAAGCGATACTGCGACTGCATATACCATGGGTTCGGATCGTCGTTCAGGTTGAGGCCCTTGCCCTTGCGGCGCGGGCCGGTCTGTTCGGTTGGTGGGTCTTTGCCGAAGAAAACGATCAGCACGAAGACGGCGACGGCTCCCACTCCTAGCCAGCCAAAAGCGAAATAGGCCGCGAGTCCGACTGCAAGGACGACGATCAGCGCGGTTGCCGCGATCGCAAGCCACAGGGCAAGCGATGCCCAAAGCATGACAGTCCGTAGCACGCTGGCTGCGCGCCGAAGTTTGCTGGCAATCTCACGGCGCATAGCGGCCTCCTAAGCTGTTCGGCTCTCGCCTCGCTCGGAGCCGATCAGCTTAGGGAAAGGCTGCTCCCTGAAGATGTTCGGCACCTCGGTTCGCAGGGCACGCGACATACGTAGCGCCGTCAGCAAAGTGGCGTCCTGTCTGCCGTTCTCGATGGCCGCGACTGTTTCAGGGGAGACTTGAATCCTCGCTGCCAGCTCGGATTGCGTAAGTCCGGAAGCGACGCGCAAGCTCGCTACACGATTGAACAGTTTGGCTGCCACACATGCCTCACGTAGTTAAACCCTATTCTTGTTAGGGTCTGTGAAAAGCATTGTCCACAAAAAAGGGCGGCCACCAGGCCGCCCGTTTTAGGTGAAAGGGGGGGGGCTTAGTCAGCCCCGCCCCGAACCAAGATACCCAGCCCCTCAGCGATCAGGTCCACCGAGTAGCGGGTTTCGCCATTGCTCTCGTAGCTGTTCTGGCGGACCCGTCCGGTGATGTGAACCAGGTCGCCCTTGCCCAAGTCAGCGGCGCGCTCTGCCAGCTGGCGGAAGAACGTCACGCGGTTCCAGTGCGTATCGGTCTTCCATTCATCGCCATCCTTGCGGTTGTAGTTCGCGGCGACGGAAACATGGGTGACTTTATCGGTCGTATCGACACTGCCAACGCGGCCGATGATCCGAAATTCAGCGATGTTCTGCATGGTAGTCTCCTTTGGATAAGCGTTGCTGACGGATTTTTTGCGGCGGAGCTGAGCTACGCGGGCAAGCTGAAAATGGGAGGGTCCGCTTGCGGAAACCCAAGGCCGAAGGCCGGTTTTCTGCTTGCCCGCATTAGTGGCGATGTGGAGTTCGTATCCGTCAGACAGCAACGCCCAAAGGAAACGGCCCGAGTAGATGCAGCAATTTGGACTGGCGGCGGTGGCAGCTGCCACTGGCCATTGGCACCCATAGGTCGCTGCGCTCGATCGGCACGGCGGGGATTGGAAAACCCTGTCGCGGCTCCGCCGCTCTTTCCGTAGCTGGCAGTCCGTTGACGCGAGCAGGGGACTGCCGGTGGCAGCTGCCACCGGCTTGAAGCCGAACAGAAAGGGCAATCAGCGGTTCCGCTCACGATGATTTCGCTGAGGGCTGGGTTCTTGCACCTGGGCGGCACGATGGGCCGCCCACACCCGCTTGACGGTGCTGCGGTCGCAATCGGCCAGCTCTGCCGTTTTGGCAATGCTCTTGCCCGCTTCGCGCAATGCCACAATGCGGGCGTGCGTTGCCCGATCGCCTTTGCGCCCTCCGCTGCGCCCTGCGGCCTTTGCCAAGGCGATACCTTGGCGCTGTCGCTCGCGGCGATCGGTGTAATCGTCGTGAGCCATCTGCAGGGCGATCTTCAAGAGCATCGCCTGAACAGATTCGAGCACGATGCGGGCGATGCCCTCGGCGTCGGCCGCGAGGTCGGACAGGTCCACGACGCCGGGAATGGCAAGTCGCGCGCCTCGCGCACGAATTGTCTCAACCAGCTGCTCGGCCTCGGCCAAGGGAAGACGACTAATCCGGTCAATCTTCTCGGCAATCACCACTTCACCGGGTTGAAGATCGGCAATCATACGCAGCAACTCGGGGCGGTCGGCACGGGCACCCGATGCCTTCTCCCGATAGACTGCCGCGACATAATAGCCCGCTGCCTTCGCCTCGGCTACGATGGCATCCTGTCGGCGTAAGTCCTGTGCATCGGTGCTGACGCGCAAATAAACGCGGCCGATCTGCGGCGCGAAGGCGGGGGACGGCTCAATATCAGTGGCCATCGTTTGTTGAAGCTTCCTTGCCTAGCTGGGGACCATCCGGGGGCGAGGCCAGCATGTTGGATATGCTGGCTTCTGCGCTCGCGATCGCATCGCGGATTTCATCGGCCTGTTCGCGCAGCGCCGCCAATTGGCGGTCGCGCGGCAAAATTGCCCTCAGCCAATTAGCGCGCTGCTCGATTTGAGCGATCTGTTCGGCAAAAAACTGAGCGTCGGATCTCATCCGATCAAGCTCAGCCTGCGCCACGCGTAGTTTGCGGTTCCAAGCGGAATCGCGCGCCTTCGCTCGCCTGACCTCGTCCCGGTCTTGCTTGGCTTTGCGCTTCCGCTCCTGATCTAGCGCCTTTTGCAAGGCATCGCGTTTCCTGATCCGCTCGGCCTCAGCCGCTTCATCACGCCTGCGCGCGATCAAAGCATCCAGCGCCGAACGATCGTGAATGTCTATGTTGTTGCAGACCCATCTGATCCTTCGGAATGCCTTGTCCTCGATTTGGCCGATGC
This sequence comes from Novosphingobium pentaromativorans US6-1, assembly GCF_000767465.1. NCBI lineage: Bacteria > Pseudomonadati > Pseudomonadota > Alphaproteobacteria > Sphingomonadales > Sphingomonadaceae > Novosphingobium > Novosphingobium pentaromativorans. Next base: position 58,935 of record NZ_CP009296.1, on the reverse strand, counting down.
GGCTTGGCGACACACCGACGATCTTTGCAGTCGCGGCAAGAGTGAGCGCGGGAGAGGGGCCAAGCCCGATCCGCAAGCGGACAACCTGTTGCTCATGCGGTTCCAGCATCGCGATCAACCGCTCGACGGTTCGATGGTCGGTGATCGGCCTCTCTACATCGCGCTTTGCAAGCCGAGCTGCGAACAGCTCCATGGCCGATTTCATCGCGTCGTCCTGACCGTCCATGCAGGGTTTGAACCTCGCTCGTCCAAATATGGCGCACAATCTATACCATCTGCGCTAGGCGCGAAAGCCATGGCGCAAATAGCTTCTAGAGCAACCCTATTGCGCCATGCTGCCCGTGCCGACATTCTGCGCCTAGCCAGAAGGACGCGAACACGATGCCAACCATATACCTGAAACGAACATCGCCGTTGATGGCCCAGCTCGGGGCCAACATCGCTCGCGAACTAAAGAAACTAGGCATAACTCAAGGGGAGTTGTCCGAACGCTCGGGCGTTGCGGCGTCACATATTTCATACATGGTGCGCGGACATGGTAATCCAACGCTTGCTACCTTGGAGAGCCTTGCCGATGCTTTCGGATTATCGGCTGTCGAATTATTGGCAGCGGATAGCACTTCCCGCGACAAGTCCTGAAAGGCAGTCGCTTTATTTGATCGGAACAATCTATGTCCAGTAACCCGCCCCGCGAATTTGACCGACTGCTACAAGATGCGCCGCTGGTGCGGGCAATGGGGGGAGCACTCTCGATGTTTGCCACGCTGCTTGCGCGTCAAGGCATTGTCGAGGCGAGCGAGGTTGCAAACTTGCTGGGTATCTATGCGGTCGCCACAAGCGAAGTCGATAATGAAGAGGGCATGATCTTGGGATGCTGGGCAGCTATGATCCGCGACGTGGCGGAGCAACAGCGCACATCTGCTCGCAAATAGCCCCGGCGCGCACGGCGCTAGCCGTGAGCCGCTTCGATCTTCTGGGCAAGCTCGGCCAGGTGATCGGAATCAAGTAGATCCTCGGCGGTAAGATCGGCCGCGAAAAACTCGCTTCCGCTGGGTGGCGCGCGATCGGCGGCGAAAGCGGCCAGATAGGGCCGCGCCTCGTCCGTGGCGATCCAGCGCCAGAAAGCATTGCCCTGGCCGAATAAACCGCTCTCGAACATATCGAGCCGTGCTTGTGCGAAGTCGGTCAATTTGCGTCTCCTGACAATCAGTCGGTTCGGCAAAAAAAGGGAGGCCGAAGCCTCCCTTTGTCTTACTGGAACAGTTTGATGAAAGCGGGCGCGAGGCCGATGACTGCGAGGACGAAACCGACGCTGCCGATGACCCAAGTTTGTGCCGTCAGCTTGCTTTCGATTCCCTTGTTCGCCTCCTGAACCTTCACGGCGATATACTCCTCAATAGCCTCTACAACTTCCGCTGCGGCGTCGTCGGACAGATTAGCCGCTTTCAGTGCTCTAAACAATTTGATGTGCATCCGGTTCTCCTTCTCGTTGGTGACGGGAGACACCCGGCATGGGCACCGGCGCCGGCTGTCAGGGACCGCGAAGCGGCCGCGGTAGCGGGCGGTGGGGGAGCCGATTTGCGCAGCAAATTGGGGGAACCGCCGATCCTTGAAAGCTGGCGCGCACCCATGCCAAAATGCCACGACACACAGAGAGAAGAGATTGCGCGGGGCGGGGTTCGATGCCCCGTCCCGCGCTCTGCATGGCACCGAGATCATCGGTTTCGCCCAGCGGGCGAAAAGGGGCGGGCTAAGCCCGCCCCTCCGGCGTCAGCCGGATTGGCCGCGCTTCGCCTTGGCCGCCAGCACGACCGCGACGACTTGCGGATAGACGCATTCGCCGCGCTCGATGTTGCGGATGCCGGGGCCGTCGAGCACGTCCTTGATACGGTCCTCGATGATCTGGCCCAGCTCGGCCGCAACCGCCTCGATGTCAGCACTCGTCTTGCCGATAAACATCGGGTCTTTCGGCCACATGCTTTCCGCGTCGAAATGATCCTTATCGTTCAACGCGGTCGCCAGCGCCTCGATCGCAGCATTTCCAAGCGCACGCTCGAAAGCCAGCTGAGCGAACAGACGATGAGACATAACAACCTCCTTGTTGCCGGAATTGGCGAGGCCAAGGGGAGGGCAGCGCCGGGTCGGGTCAGGGACCGCGAAGCGGCCGCGCTAGCGGGCGGTGGGGGAGCCGATTTGCGCAGCAAATTGGGGGAACCGCCGATCCTTGATGCGGCCTGGTGCAGCCCTCATGCTAGGAAGACACTGACGGGGGGATTTAACGAACTAACGCCCGCCCATCGGGCGGACCTTCACCCTGCGCCGTCTCGCGCCCGAACGATCGCGCTGTATTCCAGCAGCGTTTGTCGGACATTCTCATCATCCATCACATTGAGCGCATGGCCGGTGGCCGATGCCTGATCCGTCCGCATTTCGAGCCAAGCGATCCGCGCCGTGTTCGGCACAACGCGACCATGCTCAAGCGCGATCTGCTCGCTGTAACCGGCGATAACATCGTTGATGGCCTCAAGGGCTGCCTCATAGGCAATGGCCTGATCTTGGGTCCACAAGGGCGCTGTCGGTGTGGGGGCAGTCACCTTGCCATATAGAGAGGGCAACTGGTCTCCCGGCAAGCGCAAACTACGCCATTTGCGCTTGCCGAGAGTGGGCGGCCCTACCGGGGGGCTTGGGCCGTTGATGGGCCTATAATCCTCAAACTCACAACGCCAAATGGCGTTGGATAGATTGAAAGGGCGGCGCGACAAACAGATGCCCCCTCGAAGCGCATCGCGCGAAGTTGCGCATGGACCGCGACAATTCTCGCTTTCAGTTGTCGCTTAACCAAGCGAGCTGCTGACCGATTCCAAGCCCCTCCATCGGAACCGATGCGCGCCGTTCGATCTGCGGCCAAAGGGGATCGCGATAGTTGCGGCCTGCGAGAACGATCAGCGGCGCGGCGGCGTCGATCTGCTCGGCCATTGCTTCGATCACGCGCGCGCCCCAAAGGCGGCGCGCGCCTGCCTTCATCGCGCCTAGCGTTTCGTCATAGCGCGCGATGACGGTTTCCGGGGCGATCAGGCCATGCTTTGCTGACAGGATGAACCATGCGCCGCCCTGTCGTTCGACATAGGCACGGGCCTTCTGGAACCATGGCGATGCGTAAAGATCGCGCGCCGGGGCGGGGCGGTCCAGCTTCGCAGCAACGCAAGCGACAAGGAAAACCGGAGACGGGGACGGGGGAGGGTCGATGACAGACGGCGGCGCTGCCTCAAGATCGGCAATGACGGTGCAGCGGCCCCATTTCTGCAATTGGCGCTGCCATCCTTTCGGCGGTCCTTGGCGCTCGGCAACGTGGCTAAGGGTCGGTCCACCGAACAAGTCGGGTTGCTCCCCGATGCGCTGCACCGGGGGAACGTAGCGAGGTTCGCGGATGCAATGGCGGGCCATGCTCGATCCCCTCAAAAGGCGAAAGCGGTCTGGCCGCTCGCCTCGGTGAAGCTGGCGCTATCGCCTGCCGCGTAACGGTCGCGGCCCATGGGGGACCATTGCAGATGCCCGGAACGATCATAGGAAAACCAACCATCCTCGATCCCGATGATGAAGGACCATGCCTTATCCTCGGCGCAAGGTCCGTGAAGATTGATCGGCCAATGCTCGGCCCCGCGTTCCTGCTGGCAGGGCGACGGCGCGGAAAAGCTGCGAAGCAACGCGGCGCGTTCGGTCGGCTCGGTAGCTCCCATTTCCCCCATGATCTGGCGGGCCTCGACGGTGCTGATGTGACCGCTCGCCTTCCTGTCGGCGTGGTCCGAATAGCGAAGGCCATAGACAACGGCATTGAAGATATTGCGCGGCTCGGTGAACTCCTGCGTTTCGAGCAATTCGCGCCATTTCCCGGCGCTGATAAGGTCCACCGCATGATGCCAGAGCGAATGAACGCGGTTGCTGTAGCCGTGGCGGTTCGTCACGCCATCGCGGGCGATCTCGATCCCTAGCGCGCGCTCGACGTGCTGCACGAAAGGATGGGCGGCAAGCAAAGGATGGCGAAGGCCGATCTTGCGCGGCTCGTCCTGCTCTGCACGGATAACCTCTATGGGGAACTGAAACAGGCGCGACGGCAGATTCCACGGCGCGGAAAGGGGAAAGTCACGGGGCACATCAAGCGCCTCGTTAATATCCAGCACAAAGCCGTTTGGCGCGAAGCCTGCGGCAATGATCTGGTCGCCCAGCTGGTCGGCCTGCGCGGTGCGTATCGCGGCGGCGGCGCTCATGCGCTCAACTCCGCATAGGTGGCGCTGCACTCGTAGCGGATCGCATCGCCATCCCACATAGGACCGCAAACGCCCTTGAATTTCGGTGCGCCCTGCAACTCAAGCCGCTGGCTCGGATTGCTGTTGTAACCGCTGCATTGAAGCCCCTCGACCGCTGCCCGGCTGACGATGGTTTCAAAGGTCGCGCCCTCGATCTCGATTCGGTCAAAGTCCTGCTCGGTCTGGCGGTAGATACGGATTTTCATGGGCTTTCCCTTCCTAATTGAGCCGAAGGCGATGACGGGTCATCGACTTCTGCCGAAAGCGGGCGACGCTGGGCCGGGGAATGCCGCAAACGGGGCCGATCAGGGGGGAGGGGGATCACCCGCCCTGCACGGAGCGCAGCGAAGGAAGGGCGGGGAAACCCGCCTGATCGCCAAGCGGAGCCGCGCAGCGGCGGAGACGGTCTAGCCCTTGCGGCAGGGGGCAGGAACAGGCCCCAAACGCGACAAATCAGCGCGGCGGCTTGCCGCCTCAATCTGCGCCAGGACAGGCGGTGGCAGCTGAAAGCGCGAGTCAACGTGTCCTCGGTCCAGTCGCGGCCACATGACAGCGATAGTGGGCCGCCAAGGGTCAGGCGCGCCGCCTCGTCGCGGGTTGCATGGTAGGTGTCATAGAGGCCGAGCCAAAGGGCTATGGCCTTGTCTCGGCCGTCGCAAATATCCGCAATCTGCGCGGGCGTCATAAGCTCCTGGCCCATGCTCACGCCCCCCCGAGGATAAGAGCACCAAAGCCGAAGCCCTCGGCGGCGTCCTCGATGGTGGTCACAAGGCCGTCAAAATCTTCATCCGGTCCTAGTAGGTCGGCAATCTCGATGACGGCGGGAAGGTCAGCGCCATGATTTTCGGCAAGGTCTTTGATGTAGCCGAAGCGGTCAAAATTGCCCTCTTCCTCATAGCGAGCGAGCGGAATGGTGCGGGCGGCGTTGATCCGAAGAATCGTTGCCAACGGAATGTCGGTCATGTGCTGTTTTCCCTGCCTAGAATGGAGCCGAAGGCGATGACGGGTCATCGACTTCTGCCCAGCGGCGAGCAGGGCCGGGGAATGCCGCAAATCAGGGCCGATCAGGGGGGAGGGGGATCACCCGTCCTGCACGGAGCGTAGCGAAGGAAGGGCGGGGAAACCCGCCTGATCGCCAAGCGAGGCCGCACAGCGGCCGAGACGGTCCAGCCCTTGCGGCAGGGGGCAGGAACAGGCCCCAAAGTCGAACAGCGGACGCGGCGGCATTGCCGCCTCAATCTAGGGAAAAGCGCCCGCCAGGTCATAGCATAGCGGTGACCTAGAGGACGCTGCGGCATGTCGCCGGCGACATGCCCAACGGATAGCGCCGGAAGCATCCGAGCAATCGGATCCTCCGTCATTTTAATTGCCCGAGCGGTTGCGCGACACGTCCGCATAAGGCTTGCGGCGGCACTGGCTGCACCGAAGCCGCGCGATCAGCTCGTAAATGCGGGTATCGAAAGAAATGCGGCGCGAGCGGGCGAAGTCGCCCAGCGGGGCGACAACGCGGCGACCGCAAGCGCAATAGATGCGCAGATAGCAGCCTTGCCGATACCAGATAGGATCAATGGGCTTGGGGCGGTTGTAGTTCGCGGCCATTGGGCGCTTATGCGCCAAAGGGAACAGACGGGGAACACCTCGCGCGCGCGTCGGTTATTGGATTGGCAAGGGAAAAGGGCTATATAGGCAATGCTTCGTGTGCTGATTCATTTCACGCACCTACCTGAACCCGCCGTGCTGTCACACGGCGGGTTCAAACATTTAGGGCGGGCGGCCCTGTCAGACCACCCGCCCCGCTAGATCAGCCCTTATCGGACTTCCCCAGCTTCACAATTGCGATCACGAGCGCGACGGCTGCGATCGTCAATTGAGCTGCTTCATATGCTGTCAAATCACATCACCTCCTTTGAGCGAGAGGATTTGCGAAGGGCCGCTGTCACAGTCCCTCGCCCTCGCTCGATGGGGGCTATACAACGGATTGGCGAGAATGCGCGCGAAACGCGCTTCACATTTTCGTGAAGCCGTTGGATGATCGCCGGCGACCGTTGATGAAAAGGGGAAGCTATGGGCCTCGTATCGCAGGTTAGCGCCGATGACCGGGAAAGTGCATGGCGAATAATCCGTCATCGCGAAATCATGGAACGACTGATTCCGCTTTGGGCTGTGCTTGGCGTTGCGCTGGTGCTGATGGGCGTGGACCTGGGCGGGCGTCTGCTGTGGACGCTGCCAATGATCGGATATGTCTTTGGGGTGATGGCGGTCGATCACGGCCCTGATTACCGCGCCGCGAATTATTGGGTGCCGGTCCTGGGAAGCCAAGCGGCGGCGCTGCTGCCTCTCATCGCCAGATTCTAGATCTCTCTGGAGCGGTGGCAGCTGCCACCGCTCCACGCGCGTCAAGCTCTGGCCTCGAAGCGGGCGATCAGCTGTTCCGCTACGGAAGTAATTTCGGCGGGGTCGGCGGTTTGAGTGCAATCGCCGCCTACAACAGCGCCGAGCGTGCCGCCGTCCAGTTGGACAACGTGGACACGCCACACGTCGCGCCGGAGTTCGTATTGATCGGGAAGCGGCCTCTGCATGATTTCATGAAACACCAGGTCAACCCATTGGCGCGCGTCCGGATCAGAAGACGCATCGGCGTAGTCGGCGCGGCTCGCCATGACGCTGTATCGGTCGCCTAGCATGAATTGGCGTTCGCGCGCGCGTCGGTCCTGCTCGATCCGCGTCACGCGATCTTTTTCCGCCCGCTTCATGGCCTGTTTCATCCGAACATCGTCGGCGCTGCGCGTCAGCGCCGCCATGATGTTGAGGACGCGCGCGGGCATATAATGCCCCGCGCGCTCGGCCGCCTCGATCACAAATTGCAAATCGCTGATCTCGGTGGGGGAGAGGGTGACGCGAACGGCGCTCGCCGTGTTGCTGATTTTCATGGCTGCGGCTCCGGCTCTTCCTTCGCCTTGTAGGCGGCAAGGCCGATCCACGATCCGTTATCGCCGCGAAACTGGCGCACAACATCGCCACCGTCCCAATGGCCGGTGAAGATGCCGCGCCGGTTGATGCCGCCGACGGGGCGCGTGCGCGCCGCCAGAAGGCGGGCGCGGCGCGTGTCTCGATCTAGGTGGCGCATGGGTTGCATGGTCAATCCTTCCTATTCGCTGGCGGTGTCGAGTTGCGTGCCGATCTCGTCGGCGTCGAAGTCTTCAAGGGCTGAAATCGCGCTTTCCAGTTCGGAAACTGCGGCGTCCATCGCCTGCGCGCGTTCGCTGTCCTCAAGACTGGGTGGCAGATTTTCGCGGGCGGCCTGCTCGTCATCCTTGACGGTTTCGAGCATGTCGCGCGCCTCATCCAACAGGGCCTTGCCCTTGTCGATCAGCACGCGGGCGGCGGCGATCTGCTTGCGGCGTTCGCGGTTCATGCCTCTGCCCTCACGTCGCCGCTGTCGATCTGGAAGCCTGCGCGGGCCAGCTCGTCACAAAGGGCGCGCTGCCGATCCTCGCGGGTGCCGCTGGTGGCGATGTAGCTGCACCGGCCATCGTGGAAGGCGAAGCCTGCGCGTTTCAGGCATCCGCGAAACCGCTGGTGGGTGCGGTCGCTCCAATCCAGTGTGCCCGCATAGTTGCGGAAGGCGGCGACAGCGCAGACGGAACCGTAATTCTCATCACGCCAGCTAAGCTCGATCACGGGGGGCGATTTGGTCATGGTGGCCTCCCTCAATATTCGCTGGTTAGGAGAATGGTGAGCACGCGGGTTGTGGCATCGGGATTCCATGGTTCGGCGCTGCCAAATTCAAGATCGCGGTCGTAATAGATCCTATGGATACCGGCCTGCGCTGGCCGATAGACCGTTGATCCACGACCATCGGAGAGACCGCCATGATTCCTGTATTCGCCGAAAGCGCCGACACAGCGCCGATCTATGTAAGCGTTGAACTCAGCAAGCGTTCTTGGCTTGTTGCATCTTTGTCGCCGGGAACTGCAAAAGTTTCGCTGTCGACGCTTCCGGCGGGAGATGGTGAAGCACTTTGCAGGCATCTGCGGAAACTCGAGGATCGTGCTGGCACAAAGAGCGCCGCTCCCGTTGCCATTCGGCTTTGCTTCGAGATCGGCTATGACGGGTTCTGGCTTGCTCGGCTGCTTCGTGCTCGCAACATTGACACCTATGTCTTGGACCCAGCCAGTTTCCTGGTTTCGCGGCGCGGCAAACGGGCTAAGACCGACAGAATTGACGCGGAAGCGATGATCGGCATTCTCAAAGCCTATCTCGCAGGGGATCACAGCGTCTGTCGGATCGTCACCGTACCCACCCCCGAAGAGGAGGATGCCAGACGCCTTATGCGGGAAAGGGGCGACCTGATCCGCGAGAGGACCAAGATTATTGCCCGCATCAGGGCGCTGCTGGCTCTTCACGGGATAGCGCATGTGCAAGCATTGAAAGGTGGCGACTGGGCTACCCAGTTGGACAACATGCGGACCGGCGACGGACGCGCATTGCCTCCGAACTTGCGACAGCAGATCACGCGCTGCTTTGAACGCCTGGCATTGCTGAATACGCAGGTCAAACAGATCGAAACTGCCCGCGCCGAAGCGCTTTCTGCTGAAAATTCCAGCTTCCCATGCCCGGACAAAGCTGCGCGGCTTGAGCAGTTGCGTGGCATCGGCGCGAACGGCGCGACCATGTTGGTCTCTGAGGTTTTTTGCCGACAGTTTACCAGTCGAAGACACCTCGCCTCGTTTCTCGGCTTGGCACCCAGTCCGTATTCCAGTGGAAGTGTGGATCGCGACCAAGGCATCAGCAAGGCCGGAAACCGAGGAGCACGCTGCCTGATGGTCGAACTTGCGTGGGGCTGGCTTCGCTATCAGCCAAGCAGTGAATTGACGCTGTGGTATCGCGAAAGGTTCAAAGGAAAAGGAAAGCGTGCGGCCAAGGTCGGCGTAGTCGCCTTGGCACGAAAATTGTTGATTGCACTTTGGCGTTTTGTGGAAACCGGTCTGGTCCCGCACGGCGCCGAGCTCCGCGTGGCTTGATGCCTCAGTTGCAACAGGCTCGATAAGCCCTGCGGATTGGTTGAGCGTGTGACCGTGAAGATTGATGGCGCCTGAAAAACGCCCAGTAATAGTTTGGTCCGCGCCCACCGTTGCTCGATCCAAGGTTGTGAATACGGATTGTGGTAAGAGGCTCAGCTCTCGACCGGATACAAGTCTATGCGCGGATTGCGCATGTCTGAACCTTGGAACCCTGCACGCCAAATCGCCAACAACGCCGAAGGAATTGCCCTTGACAGGATAACCCTCATACAAGTCGAACTTCCACATGACCGAGAGGGCTGGGCGCGTGCTGTCGTCAGTCCAGCGGGTATGCCATTGGCCGATCACATCGCGATAAAGGAAACCGGCGTCATGCTCGCCGTGAGGATCGTTGTCGGGTGTGAAATCCTCAAAGCCCTCGATCATCTTGAGAATGTCGGACTGCGTATTCTCGTCCAGCGCCGCGATGCCTTGCGTAATCACGGTGCGACAAGTCACGCCCATCGTTCGCCGCGCAATGTCGTTCAGCGCCGCAACGGTGGCGATCTGGTCAGTTGTCGCTTCCATTTTCCTCACTCCTTTAGGCGAAGCCGCTGCCTGCGGCCTGCGGCTCTGACCCGCTGGCGAAGCGCGGGATGGGGAGGGGGGAGCAAAATCGATGGGAGTGGTGCGGGCGGCGCGACTAGGGAGGCCCCGGCGCGCGCGAGCGCGCCGGAACTGGCCGAACTTGTCGGGCAACCCGGTCCTGTCGATTATGCTTCGGGAACGAAAGGGCGGGTGCCCTTGGTGTTCCCCCGGTGGCAGCTGCCACCACTGACGGAGCGCGGCCCTGGGCCGCTCGATCCTATGTGGCAGCTGACAGACTACGAAGCGCGCGGCCCTGGCCGCTCATTTTCAGCGCTCGCGGTCCTTTGATTTCTCGGCGGTCGGCGTCGGTGATTTGCCTTCGCGCAATGTTGCGGCGACATGGGCCTTTGCGCTTTCGACGATCTGCGCCAGCTGTTCCTTCGATGCGCCGCGCTCGGTAGCTGTCGCGACGCGCTTATCAATGGCGAGCTGGAATTGCGCGAACCTGGCATCGGCGCGGTTCTGCTCAGGCGAGTTTTTCTCGAATTGCGCGGCAAGGCGTAGATCAACCTGACTGACGCCGGGAGGCATGACTTGCAGACGTAGCGCGCGATCGGCGGCCTGAATGTCGCGGTCGGTCATTTTCGAAAGGAAATCTGCGGCGCCCGCGCTGATGGCGCGGACTCTTTGCAGCGGGTCCATACCCTCGGACCAATTGACTTCGATCTGATGATAGCGGCGTTGCTCAATCAGCTGAAGGTGGTGCATCGGCCCTTTGGGATCGCGGAAAAAGGCAAGCTCCTGCGCTGAACGCGCGGCCAGCTGGCGCATGTCAGCGGACGTTTCCGCGATCCGATTAAGCTGCTCATGCTGCCGCGACGCAACGGTTTGCGCAGTAGGTAGGTAACGGCTGATTTGATCCTTGGCCTGCTCGATACTCATTGCGCGTCGTTCGCCAACTGGCATGAGAGATTCCATCGAGGGTGGAAACGCGATGCCCGCTGGCCCACGCGCTGGCTCGACGCGGTTCTGTTCGAGGGGCATGGCATCACGGATGACTTTGGCGAGGGAGGCGTGATTTCCAGTATGGAAGCTGTCGCGGCTCGCCTCCATCCAGTCCTTCGGCCCCATTGCCTGGATCGAGACGAATTTCTCGGCCGCAAGGGAATGTAGCTGCAAGTGCAGCCGCATGGTGCGACCATTGCCCTCACGGAACGGATGAACGGCATTTAATTCGGAAATATGCCGCCCCATGGTATCCGCAAAGCGATCACGATCCATCGACTTGAGGGTTTGGAGGTCGGGCAGCTGCTTAAATTCGTGCTCCATGCTGCGGGCAATGAAGTGCGCTCGGGCAAAAGTGCTGCCGGGTTTGCTTATGTCCACAGTCCGAAAGCGCCCCGCCCAATCATATACGTCCTGAAACAGATGATTGTGCAGTTCGCGATACTCGCGCGCGTTCGTCGCCGGCGCGGCGCGCTGCACAACCAGCTCGCCATGTCGGACAACCGAGAAGAAAGCTTCTCGCTCCTTGAGGATATTATCGTCGCGGATTCCCAGCTTGTTCCGAAGAACGTCGCTGTTACGCCAGGTGTAAGGGTCGCTCACCTGTCATGCAGCGAGTTTCTGGCGGGACAGAACATCACGGTTGTAGTCCTGCGCCAGACCAATCGCCACATCGACGGGAATTTGGGTTTCGACCAACAGCAAACAAAAAGAGTGGTCATCCGAAACCAATTCAAGTCCTTCAATCTTGCAATTTGCGATTGCTTCGCAATAAGCTGCCATCACGTCAGGAATCTCTTCCTGCCGACGCGGCTCATACCCCATCGCCTTGATGCGATTCCTGTAGGTGTCGATGATATTTTCCATTTTGCACCTAAAAACGACCTGCTCCCGCCCATAGTTAACATGTCGGGATTTGTATATAAACCACATTGAGTAGCCCCCATATTTCACTTTCCTGAAATGGGACGCCGCGCTTGCGCGGCGTCTCGTGCATTTAGCAGGGCGGGTCATTCAATCCGCTTGGTCGGTCATCATCGCCAACAGGTAGTCGGCGGCGTTCTGAGCCTCACGGGCAGCCTCGAAAATCGCGCGCTTGTCGTTGCGGAGCGCGGTCAACCAGTGCTCGATATACGCGGCATGGTCTTCGCGTTCCTCGACCTTGAAACCGACAATCGCGCCGATGAAGGATGCGCCCAGCTCGGCTACGAGCTCGTCCCTCGCATAGTCGGCGCGGCTCGTTGAAATCAGGGTTTTCCGGTTGAGGCGGCTTTCATGCCCTGCATGATGCACGGCCTCGTGCGCAAGCGTGGCATAGTAGTCGTCGGCGGAATGGAACGCTTCAAAAGCAGGCATTTGGATATAGTCGTCGCGGGTGTGGTAATAGGCTTGCGATCCGCCGATGCGAACGGTTGCGTCGATGCGAGAGAACATCACTTCAAGCTCAACGTCGCGGGTTTCGGGATTGGTAATGATCGGGGCGGGCGCGGGATATTTGCCGTCCAGTCCCTCGACCTGATCGGCATTGAAAACCGTGTATCGTTTCAGAAACGGAATGGCGCGCTCGTCGTCCGTCTCGGAGTCCTTCACGACAAGCTTGTTAGCATAGACAACGGTGGTCCCCTTGCTGCCCTTCCGGACATTGCCGCCAAGCTCCAATGCCTGTTTGAAGGTCAGCCAATAGGGGGAGGCGAAGCCCTGACGCATGGCGCTGGCCCAAAGGCTGAGGACGTTGATCCCACGATAGGCGACCCCATTGTGCCGGAGCGGAATGGTCGGCCCACCGCTCCACGGCTTCACCCAAGGCTTGGTGCCCGCTTCGAGCATCGCAAGAATGTCGTCGGTGACGGCCTGATAAATGTCGATCCGGTTCGTTTCCTTAGCCATTTTCCTCACTCCTTTAGGCGAAGCCGCTGCCTGCGGCCTGCGGCTCTGACCCGCTGGCGAAGCGCGGGATGGGGAGGGGGGAGCAAAATCGATGGGAGTGGTGCGGGCGGCGCGACTAGGGAGGCCCCGGCGCGCGCGAGCGCGCCGGAACTGGCCGAACTTGTCGGGCAACCCGGTCCTGTCGATTATGCTTCGGGAACGAAAGGGCGGGTGCCCTTGGTGTTCCCCCGGTGGCAGCTGCCACCACTGACGGAGCGCGGCCCTGGGCCGCTCGATCCTATGTGGCAGCTGACAGACTACTAAGCGCGCGGCCCTGGCCGCTCATTTTGGCGGCGGCTTGCATGATTTTGTGCTGTTCGTCGCACCCATCGGGATTTTCTTCCTCAACAGGCGCATTCGCTAATCGCAAAGGCCGGGCGGTGGCAGCTGCCACCGCCCCCAAGTTTGCGGGGAGCGCGGGAGTGAAGCGCGCTCCCCGTGCCGTCATGCCGCTTGGCTTTCGCTATCGGCGGCATCGGGCAAGGCAGAGGGTCGAAGGGCGGGGGGCAGGATGCGCCGCCCCGCAAGGCGCTCGTTGACCGTCACGGCAAGGTCAGAGCGCTTCATGGTCTGGCAATTCTCTACAGCGTCGTTGCCGCAACCTTCGGCCAGCAGCTTCAAGAGCGTGGCCTTGCTAAGCTGGTCATAGAATACCTGATTAGGTTCCCACTTGTCGGCCATGTTGATCTGCGCGGCTCCGACGATCTGCGCCAGCTGGCGGTCGCGGTCGCTGTGGAACGAAAGGCTCGTGATCTGCGAGGCAACGCAGTAGGCCAGCAGCCGCAATTTCGCTTCGCTGTCCATCTGGCGCATGTCGTCCAGCGTGGGTGTTTCGGCCAAGCGGTCAAGATCGGCCCTTGCGATCTCGTCAATGTCGGCAATCGTGGAATGGCCCATGACCGCATCGTCAACATGGAAGCGGTTCTTCTCGGCGGTGATTTCGGCGGCTTGTTGCCACGAATAAGCGTTGCCGCGAACCTGCCCCAAGAGGCCCGTTAAGAGCACGTCCAGCGCCAGCTCCGGGTCGCTGGCAAGGGCTTCCCGAACCGCCATCGTGCGGATGCCGCCCAGCTGATCCATGACTTTCTGCGAGTAGTCGGGGCGAGGAGGCTTGGGGCCATCGGCGGCGGTGCCCTTGGCGGTGCGGGTGAGCGCGACCTGTTCGATACCGTCATGGCCGATGAAGACGATAAGCGAGTGCTCGGCCTTCTGCTCGGCGGTGAAAACGCGGCAAGCCGATACGATAGCGTCCTGTTTGCGGGTCAGGGCGCGCAACTCGTCGTCATAGTCGTGATCGTCCTCGTCCACCTCGCTTTCCCGCTTGGCGATTGCCGCCTCGATCTCGACCAGCTGCGCGGTTTCTTCCTCGGTCGGATCGCGCTCGCCAGCGGGTTCCAGATGGCCGCGCATCCAGTAGGAATCAGGCCGGTAGAGCTGCCCTTCTGCATCGCGCCAGCCATCTTCGCGCGCCGCCTTGGCGATGGCGTCGAGCCGATCTTGCACAAGGTCCATGACAAGGCCCGCATCATCGCAATAGCGACGTTCTCCGAAAAGATCGGTGGTGAAGGTGCCGCCTGCGGCGCAATAGGCTTCCTCGCCTACAATGCGAAAATGCTTGTCGGTATCGGCAACCTTCTCCTGGGTGAGCATGGCGCGGATTTGGTGGGCGTTGTCGCCGGTGCGCTTGAAAACCTCAAGCTGGCGGTCCTGATCGTCGGTCAGCGCGAAAGCCTGCGCCGCGCCCATGCCGATTTCGTCTTTCTGGAAGGCTTTGAGAATGGTCGGGTGCAGCGCCGCCAGCTTCAACACGCGGCGGACATAGGCCGGGGAGACGCCGAACGATGCTGCAACATCGTCAACGTCCTTGCCGCTGTCGATGATCGCCCGATAGGCTGCGATGGCATCGGCGGGGTGCATGTCCTCGCGCTGCGCGTTCTCGGCAAGCGAGATTTCCAGCGCCTCGTCCTTGCTGCGGATTTCAACGGGAACCTCGAAAGTGCCGGGGATGGCCTTTGCCTTCTGCAACAGCTTCAAGGCCCGATAGCGCCGCCCTCCGGCGCAAATCCTGATTTTGCCGTCTTCATCATAGCCGATCAGGTTTTGCAGCACGCCCCGCGCCTGAATGTCGGCGGCGAGGGCTTCGATTTCCTTGGGCTTCACCTTCCGCACGTTGAGGTCGGAAAGCGCCAGCTTGTTCAGTTGGATGGTCTGGATGGTCATTTTTCACTCCTTTAGGCGAAGCCGCTGCCTGCGGCCTGCGGCTCTGACCCGCTGGCGAAGCGCGGGATGGGGAGGGGGGAGCAAAATCGATGGGAGTGGTGCGGGCGGCGCGACTAGGGAGGCCCCGGCGCGCGCGAGCGCGCCGGAACTGGCCGAACTTGTCGGGCAACCCGGTCCTGTCGATTATGCTTCGGGAACGAAAGGGCGGGTGCCCTTGGTGTTCCCCCGGTGGCAGCTGCCACCACTGACGGAGCGCGGCCCTGGGCCGCTCAAACTATTGCGGTCGCTTTAAGAAGGAGAACCAGCGGCGGCGTGGGGGCTTTGCGACAATGGGAGGATCGATCTGATCTCCGCCAGCTTCATTCCAGAAGGCTTGCCAGCGTTCTGATTCAGCGCGGAGAGCTGCGGCGCGCTCATCAACCGCCCGCAAGCGTCTATGATAATCGTGAGGGGACCTGCTCATGAAAACGCTGTGAGCCTGATTGGATAATGGATGGTGGTGTTCCAGGGTTAATGCCGGAATTATCAACGCAAGGCATGGGGTTAGAGATCAAAGCCCGGAGAGCGCGAAGCACGCGGCGATCGAGCCAACCAGAGCGATCAGGAGAACGGGACGCCTCGGCGCTGCACTGACGGTGATGGTCGCGCCGGCGCAGGCCCATAGCAAGGTGGCGGCGGGACCGGCCCGGTAGATCAGGAAGCCGATATAGCTGTTCGGCAGGAACTGCGGATAATCGACAATCAGGCGTGCGACGATCCCGCCGCCTGCGAGAATGAGCGCGGCGATCAGCCATGCCGCGATTGCCTCGATGCGCGGCGATGCACTGTGCCTGGGCGCGGCCTGCATCGTCGTTCGCGTCGCATCATTCATGCTGATCTTCCCTTATAGCCCTGACCGTCACCCGAATGGGCGGAGACGGCTTTGCTGGCTCCGTGGAGCCGCGCGGCGCAGCCGTGTGGTGGAATAGGGCAGGTTCCCGGCTCCGATCATTTGCACTTGTTCGGCAGCTGGCCCCTCTCGATCGCCAGATTCCTCATCGCCTCGTAATCGACACCCCAAAGGCCTCGTCGCTCATCGGCAGCGTCTTTCATGAAACGGGCATAGGCCAGCCCTGAATGTTGCCTGTAATCAACGGCATATCCATGGCGTACCATCGTTGCCGAAACAGATGCCCCATTCGACCGAAACCGGCACGACAGGTTAGACCCGCCCCAGCTCGTCCGCCGCGTGTTGCATATCGGCTCGATCGTCAACTTTTCGTCCTGAAAATCGCTCGTGCAATCCATGCCGCCATTTTGCTTCACCAGCTCTTCCAAATAGAGCTGCGCTGCGATCTTGGGCACATTGCCCTTGCCGTCCTCATCCGGCGCATCAATTCCCGACAACCGCACCCGCTTTTTATCGAGCGTTTCGAGCGTATCGCCGTCGATAATGCGCGGGTTCTCGACATGGATTGAAACCGGCTCGCTATTCCTCGCCTGCATTTGATTGAACAGCGCGCCGAACGCGAAAACAGAGAGAATGGGCAACGCGATTTGCTGATTTCGCGGCCATTTTTTGAAACCTCGGATCAGCACCTGGCTCTCTCCTGAAGAATGTCGTTCCAGTCCATCGGCGCCGGGGCTGGCGGGAGGATGATTTTCAGTTCGCGGTCGTTGGCAGTGAGGTGGTCGCGCGCGTCCTCTATGGCCTGTGCGGCTTCCTGGCCGTGTTGCGAGTAGATGACGATTTTGCGGATGCGTTCGGGGATCGCGATCAGGCCATAGCGGCGAATGCCGCCAGCGCCCCACACCTTGAATTTCCCGTCACTAAGCTGGGTGACGGAAACGGCTTCCTCGAAGCCTTCCGCGAGGCGCAGAACATCGCCGGTTGGCTGGCCGCCGATCCGCATGGCGGCGTGTCGGACCAGGCCGAGCGTCAATTTCGCCTCGCGCAGCGCCGCATGGTAGCGTTTCTCGCCGGTTGCTGGATCGAGCAAGATCCGCTGCACGGCGATTATGCCTTCGTCGGCCTCGAACGGCACGAGAAGGGCAGGATGCTCTTCGCGGGCGTCGGGCGGACCAACGATGCAGCGCGGAGCGAAGCGGAGCTTGAGGCCGGTCGGGTCGATTGCGCGCGAACGCAGATAGCGTTCAGCCGCGGTGCCTGCGATCGGCACGGCGGAATCCCATAGTTGGAGGGCGAGCTTCCGGCGCGAGGGTTCGGGCGCGCGATCGACCGTTTCACCGCTCGTGTGGCGATTGATTTTGCGGCTGTTGAGCGCGGACCAGACGGCTTCCTGACTGCAACCGGCCCAACATTTGAATAGGACGGCCTTCTTGCCGGGGGTGACTTGGAGCGACGGATTGCGGTCGTTGTGGGCTGGACAGCAAACCATGCCATATGAGCCGCGCCAGTGGCCGCCCATATCCGCTACGATCTGACGTGCGCGTGCTTCGACGTCCATCTGCATCGAACTTCTTTCGTCAACGGTATCCCGACATTGGGATTTATACACATTTCACGATGGCGGGCAAACGGTCGGGATACATGCCAATATCGCGCATGGCCCGACTAGGGCCATTCAATATAAATATCTCCGCCGGTTATCTTCACTTGCGGATGACTCACGTTCTTTCGCCTCAATCGCTTGGCCCAGGCTGGCGAGAATGTCCGCCAGCTCGCGCTTGTCCCGCTCTTCGCGGGTTAGCTCCCATAGGGGCAGCTGATCCCTCATGCGCTCCATGTCGCGCGCCGCCTCGATCTGGCGATATTGTTCGCAAGCGGGGGCTGGATCGGCCGCGACGCCGCGACGGCGGCGAGCAGCGAAGATTTTCGAGAGGAAGGCGGGGAAGAGGAAGCGATAGGCGTTCGTGGCCTGCTTGATGCGCGGGCCAGCGCCTTGCGCTTCGTGGTCGGGAACCGGCTCGTAGCGCCTGAACCAGTCGATAATTCGCGCGTCTTTGAGACGCGAAAGCGCCTGAACGACGCAATTCTTGCTGAGGCCGGTTCCATCCATGATCGTGTGAAGACTGGGGAACAGCGCGCCAGTGCTATAGTCGATGACGCGGGCCAGGAACTCGATGATCTGGATGCCGGCCTGTCCGATAGCTCCGTTGCGAATGCGCGGTGTGGTTGTCCGCCGCTGCGCGAGCGTTTGCCGCTCGTAGAGCTTTGCGGCTTCGATCATCTCGCGCATCTGGCGAGCATTGCGGATCGGTGTGTAAGCCTTGGCCCGCTTTTCGTGGCCTACGGCGATGCTGCCGGCCCAGACTTTGACGCGCGGTTTTTCGGCACGCGCAAGCAAGGCGCGGTCGATCGTGGCGAGGCCGGTGCTACGCAGCACGGCGCCTATGGAAGTGGTCATGCGGACCTCCCTTCGTCGGTCCCGCGAGGCCAAGCACCATCGCTCCCGAAAGCACGCTTTCGAGATTGACTTTCGCCGCAGCACCACCGATAAAGAGAGCCAAGTTAGAAGCGCTCACTTCGGTGGCACAAACAGCCCTCGCTCAGCCAAGCGAGGGTTTTTTGTTGTCCTGTCGCCTCGGGGAGCCACCCCGCACGCAACAGATGAATCGCCGACTCCAAGGCGGAATCAGCGCGTCATAACTGGCTCAAGTTTAAGGGGTTGGCAAGAATAAGCGTGCGCGCACGCTTATAACGCGCTCGTCACGCCAATTTGCGGTAGTGGCGCAGATAGTCGGGATATTCGATCCCGCGTGCCTTCAAGAGATTGATCGTCGCCTCTTCGACCAGGGCAGCAACGGACGTTTGTTCGCGCTCAGCGAGGTTCTTGATCTCGGCCGCCAGCTCGGGTTTCACCGATGCTGCGAGATTTCGCGTGTTGGCGCGGCTCGGCCGACGCCGGGGCAAAGGAACCGGGAGAAGAGGGTCTTCCTGTCTTTTCGGGCGCGCCATAGGTCTAGAACACAAGAGGTTGGTGTGGTGCCGGAATAAGCGTGTTGACACGCTTAATGGCTGTAATGTGGTTGCGCGGCAAGAGACGACAAGCCGGGTTGCCCTCGCCGTCAAAGCGAGGATAGACATATCCTAATCGGTAAAAGGGAATAAATCACGATGCCGCATAGCGACGATTGGCAGTATGATCCGATCCTTGAGCGCGAACTAACCACCCGCCGCCCTGCTGGGGGAATGATCCAAGCGGTCGAAATTGCGCAACTGCCGTCGAGTGAATGGATCATCAATGTCAAAGTATCGTGGCGTGGCGATAAGTGGCTGAATGTCTGCCTATTCGAGCAACCAACGCTTAAAACCTACAAGCGACTGTCAAGCGCTGTGCGGCATGTCGTGCTCGATTACGGATATGAGGATGACCATATCCGATTGGTTCCCGACAAACAATGCAGCAACAAATTGGCGTTTTAGGCTTCCCTTTCCCCCTCATCGTGATATGTGCATAAATCTCGATGACGAGGGAGAAAGCGATGAAAGCTTTTAATTTCGCGCTCGCGACCGCCTTGGTGGGGGCTGCGGTGCAATCGACCCCCGCTGTAGCGTCGGATAATACTTGGGCATGTGAGGTTGTGCTGTGCATCTCCAACCCGGGTGGTCCGACGCAATATCCAGCCTGTGTTCCACCGATAACGAAACTGTGGCGCGTGCTGGCTCTCGGCGGCAGCTTCCCGACATGCACGGGCGGGGGCATCGCCAAGACCAAATACAAGAAGCCGGATGATGGGAGGCCTGGTCGCTTGACGGTCACTTGGACTGACGGGCGGCAACAGACCTACTATCAGCCGCGCAACTGACCGGGAGCGGGAACGTGTTCCTCGAAACCGGGGCCGTTCTTTCGCTGGCGGCGCAATGCGCCCCAGCGGTAGCGCCGCATACGATCGCCGCGATCGTGGATGCGGAATCTTCGAACTATGTTTTTGCGATCAACGTCAACGGCGTGGCCAGTCAGCCTCGCCGTCCGCGTAATGAGGCTGAGGCCATCGCAACCGCGCGCTCCTATGTGGCTCGCGGCTACAGCGTGGATCTCGGCCTCGGCCAAATCAATTCACGCAACATGGGATGGCTCGGCCTAACGTGGGACACTGTTTTCAAGCAGTGCTCCAATATCGAAGCGGCAGGCCGGGTGCTCCTGTCCAATTTCCGTTCGGCCAAGACGGGGCGCACCCCGCAAGAGGCCCTTCGGGTCGCACTCAGCATGTATAACACAGGCTCTCAATCGAGAGGTTTCCGCAACGGCTATGTCGCCCGCGTGGAGAACGCAGGTCGCCGCGTCAGCGGTCGGCCTGCGACCGCAATCCCGACTGTCATCGTGGGCGATCAGCCCGCCAGCGCCGCCATGAGCGACACTGGCGCCGGTCGTGTGCCGGTGGAGCTGGCGGAAATCGCAGCGGAGAACATGGAGGCGGCTCCACCGCCTGCACCGCCTGCGTGGGATGTTTTCGGCCGCGCCCAACACGCGCGGATTGGTTCGTAAGGCGAAGATAGGAGTTATCGAATGTTTCGTATCTGGAAGATCAAGGCTGAATCCCGGCTCGATGCGCTGCTCGCGCGTCTCAAGCCCTCGCCGCTCATGGCGCGCGCGCTGCCCCTGTCGCTGCTGGCAAGCCTGCTCGTAGCGGAGCCGGCTTTTGCGCAGGCAAACTTTGAAGGCCTGGCCGACAACATTCTCGGCCTGCTGAGCAACGGTTTGCTCCGCACGCTTGCGATCATCGCGATCATCGTCGTTGGCCTTCTGTGGTTCCTCGGCCGCGCGTCGGTGCAGATGCTCGTCACGGTCGTAGTTGGCGTGGTGATCGTGTTCTCCGCGCCTTGGATCGTCGACACGATTACGGGGTGATCGGGGATGGACGGTCAGGAAGAAATGACAAAAGACCCGCTGTTCTTGGCCGTCACCCGCCCCGCTTTGTGGGCGGGTGTTCCCATTGAAGCGGGCGCGCTCATCATCATGGCGGGCGCAATCACGTTAGTTGGTTCGGGCAATCCTCTCTACGGCGGCGCGGCCGCCGTCGCGCTTTATGCGATGGCGCGGCTTATCGTTCGGCATGACGTGAACGCATTCCGGCTGATCTTCCTGTGGGGCCGGACCAAAGCGGCGAACCGGAACCGCGTCTTTTGGGGTGGATCGAGCTACACGCCGCTGCCGCTCTACGGAATCAAGCGAAAGGGATTTGGTCGTGGTGTTCGGTAAGAGCGCGCTCGCGGAGAAGGTGCCTTTTGACAAGGCCAAACGGGAGGAAATGCCCGAGAAATTCTTGCCGTATTCGCGGCATGTCAATGAGCATGTGGTCGCCCTCGATAACGGCGATCTGATGCTCATGCTCGAACTGGATGGACGGCCCTTTGAGACTTCGGACGTGCGCGATCTGAATGATTGGCACACGCGCCTCAACGGGGTCTGGCGCAATATCCATGACGAGCGGCTTTCGATCTGGACGCACATGTTGCGGATGCGCGTGCGCGACTATCCAGGCGGCACGTTCCGCTCGCATTTCGCCGCGAAGCTCGATCAAAAATACTATGAGCGGATGACGGCCGAACGCATGTTCCGCAACCGCTTCTTCATGACGGTCGTGATCCGCCCAACAGCAAACGCGACCGACAAGCTGATGGATTTCCTGCGCAAGAAGCAGGAGGACAAGAACGCCAATATCGCGGAAGCTCTAGAGCTGCTGGAAGACAAGGTGCGCGATCTGGAAAAGCTACTGCTGCGCGTTCGTCCGCGCCGTGTCGGCATCTATGAGCACCGGGGTCTCCTGTTCTCCGAACCGCTGGAAATATTGAACCAGGTGATGACCGGGCGCTATCGGCGCTGTCCTCTGGTCCGTGGCCGTCTCGGCTCGGCGCTCTATGCGAGCCGCGCCATCATCGGCGCTGAGACATTTGAGGTCCGCGACGCCGATCATTCGATGTTCGGCGGCATTTTCGGCATTCGCGAGTATCCGTCATCGACAACGCCGCGCCAGTTTGAATCGCTGCTTTCGGTCGATTTCAGCCTCGCCATAACGCAGTCGTTCACGTTCCTGTCGCGCACAGCGGCAACAGAACGGTTTCGGCTTCGCCAGACCCAAATGGCGAACGCCGGTGACAAGGCGATCAGCCAGATGGATGAGCTGATCGACGCGGCCGACGATTTGCAATCGAACCGCTTTGTGCTGGGGGACCATCATTTCACGCTGACGGTGTTCGCGGAAGATTTGAAGAAGCTGCGCGATAACATGTCGATCGCGCGCGCGGCGCTGGCCGATACGGGCATGGTCGCCGCCCGCGAAAGCGCGGCGCTGGAAGCTGCCTATTGGTCGCAGCTGGTCGGCAACTTCGCGTGGAGGGCGCGCCCCGCGCCGATCACGTCATATAATTTCTCGGCGTTCTCGCCCTTCCATACGTTCCCTGCAGGGCACGAGGACGGCAATCATTGGGGGCCTGCGGTCGCCTTGCTCAAGACAAGCGCTCGCAGCCCCTATTACTTCAATTTCCATTCGGCAGACCTGGGCCATTCGATGGTCATTGGTCCATCGGGCGGCGGTAAGACGGTGCTGGTCAACTTCCTGATGGCGCAGCTCGAAAAGTTCAACGCGCGCCATATCTTCATCGACAAGGATCAAGGCGCGGAAATTTTTGTCCGAGCCAGCGGCGGCACCTATCTCGCGCTGCGCAACGGGGAACCTACGGGCTTCGCTCCGCTCAAGGCGCTCGACAATACGGCTTCCCATCGCGCGTTCCTCGGTCGCTTCATCCGCCAGCTGGTGAAGCAAGAGGGGGCGCCGATCACGGTGCAGGAATCGCACCTGATCGACGATGGCATCGAAGCCGTGATGAAGCTGCCACGCGAGCAACGCTCGCTGTCGGCGCTGCGGACCATGCTCGGCATGTCGGACTCGGGCGGCGTCGGCGCGCGCCTAGTCAAGTGGACCTCCGAGGGGAACCTTGGCTGGGTTTTCGATAATGAGGAAGATTCCATGTCTCTCGAAGCCCGTTTCGTGGGCTTCGATATGACCGACTTCCTCGAAAACGCGGAAATCCGCACGCCGGTCATGCTCTACCTGTTCGAGCGGATAGACGCGCTCCTGACAGGCGAGCGCATGGTTATTGCGATTGACGAATTTTGGAAGGCGCTGGCCGATCCGGCGTTCACGGCATTCGCGCAGGATGGCCTCAAGACATACCGCAAGCGCAATGCGTTCCTCGTCTTTGCAACACAGTCGCCTGCGGACGCGCTGCGGTCCACGATCAGCCATTCGATCTTGGAGCAGGTCGCGACGAAAATCTTCCTGCCCAATCCGTTCGGCCAGCGCCGGGATTACATCGAAGGCTTCTCGCTCTCGGAGGCGGAATTTAAGCTGGTGCGCGAAGAGCTGTCGCCGGAAAGCCGCAAATTCCTCGTGAAGCAGGGCCATGACTCCGTTGTGGTCGGCCTGGATCTCATTGGCATGGACGATGAACTGGCCGTGCTGTCGGGCCGCGCTGAAACAACGGGCGTGGCCCGCGAAGTGATTGCCGAACTGGGCAATGATCCGAAGCTCTGGTTGCCGGAATTTCACCGGCGCCGGCGCCCAAGCTGAAAGGAGTGAGACTATGAAGCAGCTTATCTTGGCGGCTGTGTCGATCGGGAGCCTTGCGGCCGCGACGCCAGCCAGTGCGCAGGGTATCCCTGTGTTCGATAGCACGTCGGTGCTCAAGCATATCGAACAAATCCAGAAGACCATGCAGATGATCGAGCAAGGTCGCCAGCAGATTGCGGAAGCGCAGCAGCTCTACCAAGGGTTGAACCAGCTGACCGATGTTTCCTCGATCGCCAACCAGCTTAAGACAGATTCACTTCGCACCCTGGGCGTTGATGTGAACTCGCTCGAACGCATGGCGCGCGGCGATTTTGGCGGCGGCGGCAGCTACGGCGGGCGATCTGATGCGATCTATCAGGACATGCTCGAACGTCTCGGCGTATCCGCGAATGGCGATCAGACTGACGTTCGCTATCAGACAGCTCGCTCGATCGCGATGGACAAGGCCATGGCCGAAGGCATGGGCGAAGCGGCCACATCGCGCGGTGAGGGTCTGGAAGAGCTGCGCAATCGACTTGCGACCGCATCAACAGCCAAGGAAGTTGCTGACCTTCAAGCGCGCATCCAGCTCGAAAGCGCGTCGATGATGAACGACCAGCTCCGCGTCGAAGCGTTGGAGCGAGCGCGCAGAGCGGAGGCCGCGGCGCACACGGCCGAAGCTTTTGCGGACAGGTCGCGCAAACGCGATGAGCAGCGTGCGCGAGCGCGGGCGGCAGCTGGAATTTGACCATGAAGAAAATGGTCCTTCTTGCGATCAGCGCAGCCGGCTTGCTCGCCGGCTGCGAACGCGCGCCCACATTTCCCGAGATTTTAATGACCTATCATGACGTTGATTGGCTCAAAACTCATGAAGATCAGATTCCGGTGATCGTCGCTGAGTGCGACAAGATCGTGAACAGCGAACTCAAACAGTCGGACCTCCCCATGCCAGTGGCTCGCAATTGCGGAGGCATAAAGAACAAAATCGCCTCCATTGAAAGGTCGCGGAAACGTGATGAGCAGCGTGCGCGAGCACGGAAGGCAGCTGGAATGTAAGGCTGTAATAACAGCTTGAATTATATCTAATCGGAGCGGTCTGGTGGAATACGATCTATTTACGAATGCCTATCAGGGCTTCACCAACGAACTCAATTCGGTAGTTGTGTCCAACTATGCTGGGTTTGTTGGGTGGATCGCTGGACCGCTCCGCACTGGCATGATCATTTACATAATCCTGCTAGGCTACGCGATTATGCGCGGGGCCGTGCAATACCCCTTCCGCGAATATGTCTATCGCTCGCTTATGCTGGCCGCGCTCTATTATGCTGTGACAAACCTCTATGGAGCATCGCTCGCACAGATGATCGTGACCGGCCTGCCGCATGAGTTTGCCTCGATCGTAGGCGGCTCACCGGACGGCGTTGGTGGGTCTTTCGATGGGATGTGGGCGCGGGTCGATGATGCACTGCTCGCGATGCAGGATGCGACCGAGAAATACGCAGAGGAACACGCCTCACTGACTGATATTCCCGGCGCTGCGGCCGCAATTATGCTGTGTATCGGTGCCACTATCATCATTCTTTTGACAGCGATCGCGGCTCTGTTCGCACTGGCTGTCGGCTTTGTGATCGTGCTCTATGCGCTGTTTGCGCTCGCCTGTCTGGCGGTGGTCGGGCCGATCTTCGTAGCAGCGCTGCTGTTTGATTCCACCAGAAGCTACTTCTTCTCATGGCTCGGCAGCGTCCTCAACTTTCTGATGTTGTCGCTATTTGCGATGCTTCTTGTGCTCGTTGTGGCCAATGTCGCTGAATCGGCAACAGCAACATTCGATGGCGATTTTGACAACATCTGGAGCACCTGTATCCGGATCATCGCGTTCTACATTCTCGCCTGCTTTTTCTTCATCCAAATCCCCGGAATAGCTGCCTCACTTGGCGGCGGCGCGGCTGCAATGGTGACGCAGTTCGGCAACGCGGTGACGAAGGGTGGCGGGGCAGTTGCAACGGGCGCAGGGCACGCGGCCAGCGATGCCCGCGCCATGGGGGCCAGCATGGGGCGGGGCTTCTCGTCGGCGGTTCGCCGTTGGCGCAACCGAAACACAATCACCAGAGCTTGAGGGAACGAATATGCGCAAGTTGCTTGGACTCGGAATCTGCCTGGCGCTGGCGGCCTGCGCAGGTCAGCCCGTCAAAAAGCCAGCCAAATGTGAGGGGCCGATGCGGCCTGCAAATCCGCATGGGCTTACCCTCCCCACAATCCCGGATCAGGCCGCACAGCGAACCGCGCCGGCAAATGTGGACGTGTTCAATCAGGGTGCACCGGCAACGCCGGACGCGGCCCCGGCAGACCCCTCCACTCCGGGCAATGAACAGTCGGACGCATCGCGGGCGGTCGAAGTGCCGCGTCTAAGCGCCTCGCTGCGCGGCCCGATCTACTCGAATTGCTGAGGTGTTACGATGGCAGTTGGTATTCCAAAGGACGAGCTGAAAGCCTATTTTGAAGAGGCTGCAAGCTGGGAACGTGACAAGCTTGCGGCGGCCGAGCGCTCCAAAAAGCTGGCGTGGGTCGTCGCTGGCGTTGCTGGCGCCCTGGCGACTGCTGGCGTTGTGGCCGTTGCAGCCCTGACGCCTCTAAAAACGGTCGAGCCATATGTTATCACGGTGGACCGTAACACGGGCGAGGCGTCGATCGCCGCCAAGCTCCACGGTGACGCGACGATCACCTATGACGAGGCGGTCCGTAAGTATTTCCTCGCTACCTATGTCCGCTATCGCGAAGGCTGGATAGCGGCCGCTCGCGAAGAATATTTCGATGCGGTCATGGTCATGTCGGCGCGGCCCGAACAGGATCGGTGGTCACGCTTCTACAAGACCGACAATCCCCAAAGTCCGCAAAACATCCTTGCGAACCGCACTGATGTTTTTGTCGAAATCAAGCGGGTGTCGTTCCTGGGCGGCAACGTCGCGCAGGTCTATTTCACTAAGGAATCTGTGACCGGCTCGAACTCGACCAAAACCGATGCCGTCGCGACCATCAAATACAAGGTCGATGGCACGCCGAGCAAGGAAGTGGACCGCTTCAAGAATCCGCTTGGCTATCAGGTCGAGAGCTATCGCGCTGACGTGGAGGTGCCCCAATGACCGTGTTGAAGTGGAGCGCCCCGTTTGCGCTCGCGATCGCGCTAGCTGCGTCGCCGGCGATGGCCGAAGAAACGCCTCATGCGACGGTGCTCGATCACCGGGTTCGTGAAGCGAACTACAATGATCGGCAAGTCTATGAGATTCCGGGTGTATTCCGCATCGCCACGGAAATCGTCTTCGCCAAGGATGAAGTAGTCGAGCATGTGGCGTTGGGCGATACCGTGTCTTGGGAAGTCGCACCGGCTGCCAATTCGCTTTTCATCAAACCGCGCGAGCGCGCGGGTCGCACGAACCTGACAGTCATAACCCGTTCACGCTACGGCCCGCGCAGCTACCGCTTCGCTCTGTCGCCAACGCAGCGCGGCAGCGGCTTCTATACGGTCGTTTTCCGCTATCCTGAACAGGAAGCGGCCGAGGCGCAGGCGCAAGCCGCAATGGCCCAGCTGGCCCAGCTGAAAGCCTTGGAACGCGGCGCGGTGAAGTCCGCGCTCGATATTGGCGTGCTGGAAGGCACACGCAACGCCGATTACATCATGCAAGGATCGACGGCCATCCAGCCCTCCGAAGTGTCTGACAATGGACAGTTCACCGTGATGCGCTTCCCCAACCAGCGTGAATTGCCGGCGTTCTTCGTCGTCAATCCTGATGGATCGGAAGCCATCGCCTCCTTCGATGTGCGCGATGAATATGTGGTGCTGCACGGGGTTTACAGGACAATCCGGCTGCGCCGGGGCCTCGAAGTGCTCTGCATCCACAATCAGAAAACCGACTATTACGGGCGCGATCCCAAAACTGACACGGCCTCTGGCCTAGTCGAGCGAACCACGGGGGTTCAATAAAATGGCTGCGAACGATCATGACAACGCGCCGCATGGCGACAACATCATCTCGCAGGGCGAGACGGTCGAAAACCGGCCCCTCGCGTCTGAGCCGGTGCCCGATCCCGAAGATATTGAGCGGCAAAGCGAGCGCCAGGCGAAGATTGCCGCTCTGCCGAACAGGTCGATCGACCCCAAAAAGGCGGTCGTTCTCGCGGCGGTTGCCTGCGGCGCGATCGTTCTCGGTTTCAGCACAATCGACGCGATGCGGAGCGATCCAACCGAAAAGGCCGAGAAAGCGGAAAAGCCGGATGAAAGGCAGCTCGCCAACTACGATCCCAAGTCGATCATAGCGCCCACGCTTGCCGATGCGCCAAATGATCCGAACGCGCCGGTGCCCATGACGGAAGTGCCGGCGCTTGATGGAAGCCAAGCGCCCCGCACGGGCGGCGCGAATGGCCGCCCCCAAAAGTCTGAGGGGCAAGTCATCGCTGAGGCCCAACGCCGCGCCGGGATCATGGCTTATGGTGGCGAAAACGGCGGCGGGGTCGGTGGAGCGGTGGCAGCTGCCACCGGCCTGCCCATGGGCGGCGGCACAGGAGCACAGGGCGCGCAGTTGATTGGTGCGTCGGCCGATGGTGATGGGCAAGGTGGATCGCGCCGGACAAATCTCGAAAACATGCGCCAAACCTCGCAAATTGATCGGGTGTCAGGCCGCGACATTGGCAACCGCGATATGCTGATCCTCGCAGGGTCGTTCATTCCGTGCGTGCTGCAAACGGCGATGGATTCCAGTCAGCCCGGATATGTCAGCTGCATCATTCCCCGCGACATTTATTCGGACAACGGCCGCGTCGTCCTGCTGGAAAAGGGAACGCGCGTCTTGGGCGAATATCAAACCGGCGTCCAGCGCGGCAAATATCGTCTCTTTGCGGTATGGAACCGCGCGGTTACGCCTCGCGGCGTGGCGATCGACGTAGGTTCGCCCGCCAGCGACGCGCTTGGCCGTTCAGGTATGGCAGGCGGCGTGAAGAACTTCTTTTGGGAACGCTTCGGGGCCGCGCTGTTGTTCAGCTCGCTCAACGATGCCGCCTCGATCGCCGCCTCGGAAGTCTCCGACGCCGATAATGTCACGCGGGTTCCCAGCCAAGCGTCGGACACGATCTTGCGGGACACGATGCAGATTCAGCCGGTGCTTCGCATCAATCAGGGCGCGGAAGTGGGGATTATGGTCGCTCGCGACTTCGATTTCTCCAACATCTACGGCCTGCGGCTGAGGCGCGGCCAGTGAGCAATACGGCTGTCCTCGAAAACGCCCTGCTGCCGCTGCGTCCTCTTCTTGCGCGTGAGGACGTAACGGAGCTGGTGATTAACAAGGCTGGCGAAGCGGCGATTGAAACGCGCAATGGATGGTCCTGGGAGACATTGCCTGACCTCAATGAAAAGTCGCTGCTCGCGCTCGCGCGGGCAGCGGCGGCTTTCACGCATCAGGACATAAGCCAGTCCACGCCGATCTGCTCCACAATCCTCCCCAGCGGTGAGCGCGTGCAGCTGGTTGTGCCGCCTGCTGTCCCTGCCGGCACCGTGTCCATCACCATCCGCAAACCGTCATCGGTGACGTTGACGATGGAGGACTTCGAGCGCGGTGGGCTGTTTAGCGAGACAAAGATCGCAACTAGGCAAGTCTCGCCGCTCGATGTTGAATTGCGCGATCTGCTCGACGCAGGAAAGCACGTCGAATTTTTCCAAAAGGCGGTCCAAGGCCGCAAGAATATCCTGATTTCGGGCGCTACCGGCTCGGGAAAGACGACGCTCTCTAAAGGGCTGATCCAGCTCATTCCGCCGCATGAGCGGCTGCTGACGATCGAAGACACGCGCGAATTGGTCGTTCCGCATCGCAACGTGGTCCACATGCTCTACGCGAAGGACAAGCAGGGCACCGCGAAAATCTCTGCAAAGGATCTTCTGGAATCGGCCCTGCGTATGCGGCCTGACCGGATACTGTTGCAGGAGCTGCGCGACGGCACCGCGTTCTTCTATCTCCGCAACGTCAACTCAGGCCATCCCGGCTCGATCACGACGATCCATGCGGACTCGGCCGAACTCGCGTTCGAACAGCTGACATTGCTGGTCAAGGAAAGCGAGGGCGGCGCCGATCTGGCCCGTGACGACATTCGCAGCCTGCTCAAGCTGCTGGTTGATGTGGTCGTGCAGACCAAGAAGGTCGAAGGCCGCTTTCGCGTGACGGAGATATATTTTGATCCAGAAAACAGGCTCTAACAGGCTCGCACTGGCCCTCGTCCTCCTTCCGATCACGCTCCTGCTGATCGGCCTGCTGACCGGCACGGTGGCGTGGTTCTTCCTTAAGATGCCCGCCGCGGCTTATGATCCGCTCACGCTCCCCGGCTTCTTCTGGTATTACCGGCATGATCCTGTCGTGACCGAAGCGCTTTGGCGAGGCGCGGTCATAGGCGTGCCGTTGCCGGTGTTGCTCATGGCGATCGTCCTGCGGCCGAAAAAGAACCTTCACGGTGAAGCTCGTTTCGCGCGCGAAGGTGAAATCCGCAAGGCGGGCCTTCGCGCGAAAAAGGGCATTGTGCTCGGCCGCTTCCGCAATGGCTTTTTCCGCAACGGCTTTCTCATGGTGGGTAAGATGGAGCATGTATTGCTCGAAGCCCCTACCGGATCGGGCAAGGGCGTCGGCATCGTCATTCCCAATCTGTTGCAATGGCCGGATTCGGTTGTCGTGCTCGATATTAAGCGTGAGAACTACGAAATCACGGCGGGTTTCCGCCGCAAAGGCGGCCAAAAGGTTGTCCTGTTCAACCCTACGGACAGGGAAGGCCGCACGGCCCGCTACAACCCGCTCAGCTACATCAACAGGTCCGACCCGATTGAGGTTCTGGTCGAATTGCAGAAGATCGCCACGATGCTCTTCGTGCCTCCGGAAAAGGGCGAGGCGTTCTGGACGGAATCAGCCCGCACGGCATTTGTCGGCATTGCATCGTGGATCGCGGCCAAGCCTGAACGTCCCTTCTCGTTTGGCGAGATCTACCGGACCATCACGATGCCAGGGATGAAGGCATTCTTCGCCAAGGAAGCCGGCGATGGTGCGCTATCGGAAGGGTGCCGCGCTGCGTTGAGCGATTTTACGTCCAGCGCTGACAACACATTCACCGGCATTATCCAGACCGTCACCTCCAAGCTCAATCTCTGGATCAATCCGATTGTCGATCGCGCGACTGCCGAAAGCGACTTTTCCCTGACGGACCTTCGCCGCATCCCGACCTCGATCTATCTCGGCGTTTCGCCGGATGAACTCGATAGGGTCGCGCCGCTCTACAATCTGTTTTTCCAACAGCTGATCGACCTCAACACGCGGCAACTGCCCGACGATAGCGAAAAGCTGTCCGTGCTGCTCATTCTGGACGAATTTGCGCGGCTCGGCCGCGCCCAGGTCATTGCAAATGCGTTCTCCTATGTGCGCGGCTATGGGCTTCGTCTGCTTCCCGTCATCCAGTCACGCTCCCAGCTGCGAAATGTCTATGGGGAGCATGGCGCGGACGAAATCGTATCAAACTGCGGGGTCGAAATTGCCTTCACGCCCAAGGAACTGCGGGTCGCAAAGGAACTGTCCGAACGCCTCGGTTATCTCGGTCAGGATGCGGAAAGCCGGTCCCTGACGATACATGGATTGCTCGCCAATCGAAGCAAGACAATCTCCGAACAGCGGCGCGCACTGATGCTCCCTCAAGAGCTGATGCAGCTGCCCGAAGACGATATTCTCGTCATCCGGGGCGGTATCCCCGTCATTCGCGGGAAGAAAATTCGCTACTTCAAGGATGCCGTGTTCCGCTCGCGCTTGACGCCTGCGCCGAAAGTGCCGGCGCTGCCCAAGCCGATCGCCCCGATCGCGACCATCGATGATCTGAGCGATGAAGAGCTGGCGGCTTTCAACGATTATTCCGCACTGGCCGATGACCAGGTGCAGGACATTCCCGAAGACGTTCTCGCCCTCGATCGCGACATGCCGAACCTGACAGTGAAGGACGGCAGCATGGCTTTCGATGAAATCGACTTCGACGACATTATTGGTCCCGACCCGACAAAAGAGGAGTGGGAAGGCCAGCGCCGGGATCTAGTTCTAAGTGAAGGAGAAGAATATGGCCGATGATGACACAAGCCAGCGCGGTGCATCTGAGCCACGCCCTTTCGAAGTTCGCGGCGGACCGGGGAACAGCAAACAGTCGTTCGCTACTCTTCCCGATGCGATGCAGGCTTACGTCAAGGCGGACAATGGCGATCATTCGCTGACGATGCAGAAAGGTGGCAAAACTGCTTGGCTAGCATCCACGGACTGGCAGAACGATGGCTCAACGCCGGTGGGGCAATACTTAAGCCCTGCTATTAGGGACTATCATAGCGCCGTAAAACGCGGGGCGCCTGCCGCTGAATTGGAGCCCCGCGAGCGCGCCGCGCTGGCCGATGTTGAGGCTTGGCCTCGGACGGTAAAGCGCGAAGCGGCACCATCGGCCCCGGCCGACAAGGCGCTGAATATTGTTGAGGGCGAACGGTCGAAGGCGGAAAAATCAGAGCCTGCGCCCTCCCGCGCCGACGCTCCGTCGAAGACGGCGAACCAAGACAAGAAGGTCGAGGATACAACCTTGGCCCTTCCGGCGCAGATCGAACGCAAATATCTGCGCGTAGGCGACGATCTGTTTCGGAGCGGCCGCGATGAAAAGCCCGATATGTCGATCAAGGGACAAGATGGCATTCGGATCAACAAGGACCATGCGATTGGCGATGCGGTCGCCATTGCGAAGCATAATGGCTGGCAGTCGATCCGTGTTCATGGCAGCGATGATTTCAAGAAGGCGGTCTATCTGGAAGCCGCCCGCGCCGGTGTCGCCGTCAAAGACTTCGAGCCTTCTCCCCAGCTGAAGCTTGAGGGAGAAAGACTGGCGGCGCGTGACAAGGCGCGCGAAGCTCAAGACCCTACGAAAAGAGCGAGCATGGCAAAGCAAGACCCTACCGAGTCTCGCGCAGCGGCCGAGCAATTCCGCCGTAACTCCCACCGCGAGAATGCGACCGATCCGCAATTCAAGGCCGCGCAGTCGCACGTCCTGGCGGCCTCAATCGAAGCTAAAACGCGCTTTCCCAAAAAGGAGGATCAGGCGCGCTACATCGAGAACGCGAAGGAAACGGTGGCCAAGCGGATTGAGAACGGCGGACCGATTCCTGCGGCCCGTTTCGAGCAACAGCGCCAGAACGAGGCTACCCGCATAGCGCGCGAGGATTTGACGCTTCGCCAGCAGGAGCGGAAGCCGTCCCGCTCGCGCTAAGTGCATGGCACATGCCTTTTGGAAACAGGAAACCGCACGATGAACATTCCCCGGTCTGATCCGGTGCCATCGAGAGGCGTGTCCGATCTCGATCGTCACATTGAAACCTTGCTTCGCGTGATTCATTCCAGAAACCTCGCTTGGTCTGATCTAAGCGAAGTGGGTAAACAGGTGGAACGCCCTCTGACGGACGTTGAGCAATTGCTTACAAATGTGGGCGACGACGCCCATGAAATCACCCTTGCTACCGAGACGATCATAACAGCTCTCAAGCTGCAACGTGATGCGCTCGCGATCCAAAGCTCTCGCCGTAGAACACGCTTCGGCTCGATGCTTCTGCTCTTGATCCCCGTGTTCTTCGTAGGTTTGATGATTGGCACATCATACGGGATAGATGAAGGTCGGGCGCGGGAGCGTGAAGCCTTAAAGTATCCGGTCCTACCCCAGCTGTCCGTAGATCGTGACAGGCTCAAAACTGACGGAAGGTAGAGCGGTGGCAGCTGCCACCGCTTGCGATCTCTTGATGGGCTATGGCTTCATGAGGCACGATGAAGAAATCTGACAGGGCAAAGAAACATACCGCCAAGGTAATCGAGGCGGCTGCACGCGCCCATGAAGCTCTCGACTATTTCAGCGGCAACGTCACAAATCCGTTCGATGAGCTAACATGGCCCAGCATTGCCGAAGGTTATCTTCTAGTCGCGCAGAAGGCGGTATCAGACGCCTTGGTCGCTTTGGAACGTGCAAACAGCGTTGGTTGGACCAAGCACGGCAAGTAGGCGTCACCTCAAGGTTTGTTCGCCAGACAACGATTTCTCGGACATAAGCGGAACATGGGCTACGCTACACGCTTCAACCGCGCCATTGGCTCGTTGAGTGGGTGGAATTCACCTGCTGGAAGTCGCCTGGCCTGCTCCCAGAGGTAATCGCCGGTCAGACTGATGTGCGCCCAGCCCATCGGAGAAAGGTGCGCAAGCAGTGCCGCATCGAACGTCGTGCCGACAGCGTTGAGGTGCTGGGCGGCCCGGTCGAGATAGACCGTGTTCCAGTAGGAAATCGCCGCAATCAGCAGGTTCAGCCCAGATGCGCGAAATTCCTGATTTTCCAGCGAGCGATCGGTGAACCGACCCTGCCGGTTGGTATAGATGGCGGCGGCAAGCGTGTGCCTCGCCTCGCCTTTGTTGAGACCGGCCTGACAGGCACGTCGCAGTTCCGGTTGTTCAAGCCAATCGAGCGTGAACAAAGTGCGCTCGATACGGCCCAGTTCAGCCAATGCAAAATCCAGCCTGTTCTGGCGTTTGTAGGCGGCAAGTTTTCGCAAGATTACTGACGGCGCCACCGTGCCATCCTTGATTGAGGCGACAATCCTGACGATGTCATCCCAATCGGCCTCGATCGCTGCCGTTTTGATGGTGCGGCCCATCAGATTTTCGATGCCCTTGTATGTCGATGGCGCAGCGATCGAACCCAGCTTGCGGTCGCCAATATCGCGCAGCCGGGGCGCGAAGCGGAACCCGAGTAGGTGGCAGAGTGCGAAAACATGATCGGTGGCGCCGCCGGTATCGGTATAGTGCTCATGCAACGGAAGGTTGCCGGCGCCCAGGACAAGCCCGTCGAGCACGTAAGGCGCTTCACCTGCCGTCGCGGACATGATCCGTGATCCGAATGATGCGAAGTGATCGGAAAGGTGAGAATAGATTTTCACGCCAGGTTCGGCGCCATATTTGGCATTGACGTCCGCCGCCCCTGAACGGCTCCGCCCCGACCGGAAGAACTGGCCATCGGACGACGAACTGGTGCCAGCGCCCCAATGCCGCGCGAAGGGTAATTCGTGATGGGCTGAGATGATCATGGCCAGCGCGGCCTGATAGTTCTCGGGTGAAAGATACCAGTTGTGGCTCTGTTGCAAACATTTGGGACCGCCGAACGACACCGCGCCTTTTTTGGGATCAGGCAACATCGGCGAAATGCTGATTGAGCATGTCCATGGCCTCGGTCATGGCCGAGGGACCAATGCCAAATGATCTTTCGATCAGGCGCACCTCTCCTTTGAACCCCGGCTGCAGGCACCACGGCCGGGCCTGCCCTTTGCGTAGGGCGCGCATGACCTCGAAGCCCTTGATTGTAGCGTAGGCCGTGGGCATCGATTTGAAACCGCGCACAGGCTTGATCAGCATCTTGAGCTTGCCATGGTCGGCCTCGAGCACATTGTTCAGGTATTTCACCTGCCGGTGTTCGGTTTCCGGGGCGAGCTTCCCTTCTCGTTTCAGCTCGGCGATCGCGGCGCCGTAGCTGGGTGCCTTGTCGGTGTTGAGTTTCGTCGGCTTTTCCCAGTCCTTCAGGCCACGAAGAGCCTTGCCTAGAAAGCGCTTCGCGGCTTTGGCGCTGCGGGTCGACGACAGGTAGAAGTCGATCGTGTCGCCCCGTTTGTCGACCGCCCGGTAGAGGTAGGTCCATTTACCCCGGACCTTGACGTAAGTCTCATCGAGACGCCAGCTCGGATCAAAGCCGCGCCGCCAGAACCAGCGCAACCGCTTCTCCATCTCCGGCGCGTAGCGCTGCACCCAGCGATAGATGGTCGTGTGATCGACATTGATGCCACGCTCGGCTAGCATTTCCTCGAGATCACGGTAGCTGATGCCGTACCGGCAATACCAGCGTACCGCCCACAGGATGACCTCGCCGGTAAAATGCCGCCCTTTGAAATCGTTCATCGCAACCGACCTTGAAAGCCCTCGAACCAAACCATGGCGACCGCGTCAGAATTTGCAACAGAGCCCCCGTGCTGATCAGGTCCGGCAGCCGTGCCCCATCATGGGCGTTGGCGGCGCTGGTGCCCCATGTGCGGATCAACCCGTGGGCCCGGTCGATGCCGATGTGGTTCTTGTAGCCGAACATCGGGATGGCAAGATCAACCGGTTTGGCCGCCTTGGGATCGGCACCCTCCCGAACTTTGGCTTTGCTGTATTTGATCGACCAACGCGCATCGCGGTCCTTTTGCCGCGCCTTCGCTGGCTTCCACTCTTCGGGGACGCGCCCCTCCTTGATCGCTGCCTTCTCGGCCTCGGTGTTGCGCTGCTTTGGCGCCGGAACCACCGTGGCGTCGATGATCTGCCCACCCATGGCGAGATAGCCCCGATCCTTGAGCGCGGCATCGAAGCGAACGAAAAGTTTGTCGATCGCCTTGGCCTGCACCAAGCGCTCCCGGAACAGCCACACTGTCGTCGCGTCAGGCACGGTGCCGTCGAGGCCGAGGCCCAGGAAGCGCTGAAACGACAGGCGATCCTTGATCTGGAACTCGGTCGCCTCGTCAGAGAGCGAGTACAACGCCTGCAGTACCAAGATCTTGAACATGAGGACCGGATCGAACGGCGGCCTGCCGCCCTTGCCACGAACGCTCCGTCGCAGCGCGGCGACCAGCGGACCGCGGAAAACCTCGAAGTCGACGACAGAAGCCAAGCGCTCAAGCGGGTCTCCTGCCGCGCTCAGCGCTTCATACCGGTCCGAAAGATCAAAGAAACCAGGCTGTCCCGCCATCGCTGCCTCCGCTCATCGCGAAAGCCAGTGAATCACGCCATGCCGACATCAGCCAGCAGTTTTTCGAGGCGTCCAGTTGTTGGAGGAAGCCTAAGGGTAAACTGCCGATTTTTAATCGGATGATACAGTAAACTTACTTTGATAGAGATTGCCAATCGCCTGATTATGCGTTTCGACTGCGACGTAAACTGCCTGAGTTGCGGTCTCTCCATTTGGCTTTGTAAATAGTCCCAGCTGGATCGCTTTCGAGAACAAAGTGGTCCAATTTAAATTTATATTTTGTGTGCGTCCATTTGGATAAACGTGGGTGCTCCATGAATCATCTATAATAACATATTCAAATTTATTTGTATTTATTTTTTGAATAACTCCAGGTGGAAATCCGGGATTGGTCTTGTAGCCAATCCTTGCAGGTAGCACTTCTAAAATATGTGCTTTACCGTTCCAAAAGATTTGGGCGCCAAGCGTCAAGCGGGCTTCCCCACCATTTTCGGCGAACTGCTCATAGGAAAGTTCATGGGACGACCGAAGTCTTGTAAGGTTGGGAAGTGGCCCGCCTCCGTGCTCAATGTCGTTCATGAAGCCAAAGAATGTATATTGGTTGGAACAAGCCAGTTTTGAGGCCGTGTTAACCTTGAGATTAACCGTCCAACCTTTTCCTGCATCCGTATTATGCGGTATCCATCTTATTGTAACTGGGCTTTTGGGCGCATTAATTAGGAAGGACTGATCATTGGGGCCGACGCAGCTTAGGCCCAGTGTTCCTCCTTCTGCTTGTACCACCAATGTCCAGTTCTTCTTGCTTAGTCCGCACTCCGCCGTTTCTTGATAATGGTTCAGATTTTTTTCATGGGGAGTTTTGGCACATTTCGGAATACCAATCTCCCAACCCAAAGGTGTGACTGCCCGCACTCTCTCCCAAGAGAATCCTATCGGTAGCCCTGTGACTAAGGTGAGAATGCTGCTGGAGTAAAGCCAGCTTCGTTTAACTGATATTACCATCGAAAAACTGCACTATGTCACGTCCTGGTGAATTGATCCCGCCTTCTTGAACAGTTTGGCGGCTTAGTTGAGCTAATCCGGCGTCGTTCACCGACCGCTTGATTGCCAGATCATGGCATGCCTCTTATGATCTGATTGCTCGTTCCGTCGATAAGCCTTCACCGAAGGTCTGCCGGCGAGCTTAGATGTTGTAATAGATGATGCACGGACCCGAGGCTAGCCTTCAACTCCAAACCGGCTTGAGCCGTGCCGTATCTGTATTTTAGGATTCGATGGGGCGAGTCATGCGGTTGCTCCAAGAGTGATGCTATAAGCCTTGATGCAGATCCCTGCTGCAGGGAAGGCGATCTAAATTATTACTTATTTTCAGTATGTTGGCGTGGTTGCGGCTGCAACATTCGTCGATGCCTCACATATTGCTTCCTCTTTGTGGCAACTGCGAATTTAGCTTGGCTTTGATGTGATAGCTTCGCTAAAGGTTGCGCTGGTAAGCTAAGGCTTTTCCGCATTTGGATCCACAGGAAGACGCACTTTGAATCTCGTTAAATGGAGCCGGCGACTGTCGGGCAAACGTGCATCCGGGCTGCTCCCTCCTGCACCGCAGCAACGCGCCAAATCAAGGCCTGAAGCAGGTTCCGAACAGCGCAGTGCAGGGAAGCTGGCAGAGCAGCTTGCGGTTGTTGAGGCCCTCTACCGCGATGCCCACGCCACTGCACTTGCAGAGCGAGCAAAAGCTTTATGGCTTTATCGAACAGCAGTAGAACTTTCGGCGGCACCGCGTGGCTGGGACCGCTGGTTGCCGTTCTGGGCTTGGCAGCGCAAGTTGGAACGTCGCCTGCTGCGCAAAAACATCTTCGATACGGCTAATTACCTGTTCCGCTACCCAGATGTCGGTGCGGAAGGGATTAATCCTATCCACCACTACCTGGCACACGGCATGAACGAGGGGCGGGACGGCGGTATCGCTCTGCTGTCCGCGCCGCAAACCGAACCTGATTTAGACGCCATTCCGGCAATTATCGCCAGCGGTTTGTTCGACCCTGAATGGTATTCTGCACAGTACGGCGTCATTGGCTCTGATCAACAACTCGTAGAAGACTATTTACGGACTTCAGCGCAGGATCCGCTACGGCAGCCCAGCCCTCTGTTCTCAGGTGCATTCTACAGCCTTGAGCATGCTGATACCCGCATCATCAACCCTCTGGTGCATTACGTCCGCTATGGCATGCGGGAGGGTCGGCGTGCTTTCCAATCGACAGCGGCCGATGTCTTTATGACACAGGCCACTGACCAGACTATTTATACCTTCCGAGACTTTCTTGAGCCTGGCAAGCCTGTCATCGTCCTTTACTGGAAAGATGGTAACTTCTTTTTCACCGACATTGCCCAATATGTGGCTGAGGTGCTTGCTGGTGCCGGTTTTAATGTGCGCCTGCTTGATGATCATCGCGATCTTGCAATTGATGATGTCGAGATCATCGTTGTTGCGCCGCACGAATATTGCGTCCACGGTCCTGGCACAGAATTTACTTCGGATATCGCCTCGCGTGTGCTCCATGTGAATCTTGAGCAGTGGCACACCTCGTGGTTTTCGCTCTCGCTGGACAAGATGTTGACCTCGCGTAAGGCCCTTGACATCAATCCGTTATCGGCGCGAGGTCTGTCGCGATTGGGTATCAAGGCAGGCTTCCTGCCGTTGCTTCCTCGCCAAGGTGGCGTGTTCGACTTCGGACAAGAGCCTCCCTCAAAGCAGCTTACCGAATTGCGCGCAATCAAGCCACTAACTTATCCGCGCAGGTTTATCGAACGACCCTATGATATCCTGTTCGTAGGTTATCTAAATAAGCGTCGGGCTCGCTCACTCGCGCAGCTTGGCCACGTACTTTCGGACTACGATTGTTTTTTGCATGCGCCGCGGTTCACCGGCCCCATCACGTCCGACAGCCCGAACATGATTGGTAGCCGAGACTTGGCCCAAATCGCCCAAAATGCCAAGCTCCTGCTCAACATTCACCAGGGCGAGAGCCACTACTTCGAGTGGCATCGACTTGTCGTGTCAGCAATTGCACAGGGCTGCGTACCGTTGACTGAGCCGTGCGCCCAGATCGGCATTGTTGAGCCGGGTGAGCACTATATTGAAGCCACGCTGGAGGAAATGCCTGAGCGCATTGCCTGGCTGCTTAATACACCACAAGGGCGACGCGAGATTGAGCGTATTCACGAGAACGGCCAGAAACTGATGGCAAGTCTCAGCAAGGAAATGGCGGGGCACCTGTCGTGATTACACAACAGACAACAACGGTTCACCAGAGCGGTTCTCTCGATCAACGCGTGTCGGTTGTCATCGCGCTATACAATTATGAACGCCATATTGCTGAAACATTGGACTCCGTCGCTGCGCAGACTACACGCGACGTAGCCATTATCGTTGTTAATGATTGCAGTACCGATAATTCGTTGGATGTTGCAGCTGAGTGGATGCGCCATAATCAACACACCGGCATGGGCATGCTGCTGCTCAGCAATAATGAGAATGTCGGCGCATCCATCGCTCGCAACAACGGCATCACTGTAGCTCAGTCGGAATTCTGTTTCCTTCTTGATGCCGACAATCTACTGTACCCGCGCTGTCTTGAAAAGCACCTAGCTGCGATCGAAAGCCGCCCGAACGTTGATGCGGCCTACAGTCTAATTGAGGTATTTGAAGGTGATCGTGAGCTATTCGGCGCCGGCGTATTTGCCAAAGAAGGGCTTATTCACGGCAATTTTATTGACTTAATGGCCATGTATCGCCGATCGACACTGCTCGCGCTCAACGGTTTCGAGAAAATTCGATATGGTTGGGAAGATTACGATCTCTGGCTGCGCATGCTTGAGGGTGACAGCATTGTTCTTCATATCCCTGAAATCACCGCTCGCTATCGTCATCACTACTCATCGGTAACGCGCACTGAGCAAAAGTCGAGCAACGTGCTCGACCTGCACAAGGACATGACGCGTCGCCATCCCTGGCTTAAGTTGCAGTAACTCAGATCGGCTGCGCGATGAGAGCCGTTCAGGCTCCGTCGCCCCTCTCGAGATGTTGAAGCCATGCCAAGGCGGTGTTGATTTCACGGTCTTGCGGCCATTGATCGCGTCCGGCCTCTAAAAGCTGCCTTGCTGGCAAGATTTGGCCAAGTCTTGCCAGATAGCGAGAACGTCGTAGCCAGTACCCGGGGCCATGGACCTGAGGATCAAGCACGGCTTCCGCTTCGGCCAGCATCGACGCAAGTCCTTGTTCTGACAGATTTGAACGGCGCACGGCCGTTCGCTTGCGGATGTCGACAATGTTGTGCCGGAAGTAGACTTCTTCCACCGTGTCGCGAAAAATGGCTGGCACTTTCCTGCTGCTGGGCAATTCAGGTGCATTTGCGTAATCGAACAGGTCGCGAACCAGATTGGCTGTAGTGGCGGAGTTGCGCTTCATGTCGCCTCCGTAGCTAGGAATGTAGCTAGTTTGGGTGTCCTCAATTACATAATGCCCGCCTTCCTTCAGATATGGGAATAGGCTCCACAGGGAAGTGCGGATATCTGCATTCCTATGGCTGCCATCATCAATGATGACATCGAACGGCCCATGCTCTTCACCTATTCTCTTAAGGCTGGCCGTGTCCGTCTGGTCGGCTTGAAGAAAGGTTGTGCGTTCAGGCCATGCGAAAGCTTTCGGCTCTAGATCGATAATGACGATGGACCAGTCTGAGAGAAGCTCGCTCCAGACCCGCCCTGAGGCGCCCCCAGCCTGCGGATCGCCATAGCCGCCTGCCCCGATTTCCAGCAATCTGGGTGCAGAGGCGTCGATATCGGTGAAGATACGAGCGTAGAATGCGGCATAATCGTGATCAATGACTTTGTCGCAATCGAACCGCAGGGCCGCATTGGTAAAATCCCGAATAAACTGCGTTTGCTTGCCTACCACGCGAGGAGATCCCTTTGCCTGAAGCTATATACCCAATGTGATTACCATTTGAATGTTTGGTAAGTTTTGGCTTTGTGAAACCGTTAACTGGACACCTCGAAGAACCGTCTGATTTTGGCATGATGGCGAGGTGAAGGCGCGCGAGTGGATGGTGAGCCGCGGTTTCGGGGGTTGATCCGCTGATTTCCGTGTAGGAACCGACTGCAGGTGGTGGTTTTTGCGTCATGCTGGCGCAGGATGCCCCTCAAGCCAGGCGAGACGCTGGAAGTTATAGACGAGGTTGGCCATGCCGATCTTGATGGTGGCGCGGGCGATGCCGATGGTGCGCACGACCAACCCCATGCGGTGCTTCTGGCCGGCGAACACATGCTCGACCTGGGCACGTATCCTGGATCGCCGGGTGTTGGCCTTGGCGATCCGCTCGGGCAGCGACCGCCTTG
Source organism: Novosphingobium pentaromativorans US6-1 (assembly GCF_000767465.1). Taxonomy (NCBI): domain Bacteria; kingdom Pseudomonadati; phylum Pseudomonadota; class Alphaproteobacteria; order Sphingomonadales; family Sphingomonadaceae; genus Novosphingobium; species Novosphingobium pentaromativorans. The sequence goes on along the minus strand of NZ_CP009296.1, from coordinate 17,162 downwards.
GCTTGCGCCTCTGGTGGATATGGCTCTTGAACATGCCAGCGGCCAGGAACGCCTCGTTCTTCTTCGACCGGTAGGCCGTATCCGCCCAAACGCCCGAGCCGGTATTGCCCGTGCTGATCAGGTCCGGCAGCCGTGCCCCATCATGGGCGTTGGCGGCGCTGGTGCCCCATGTGCGGATCAACCCGTGGGCCCGGTCGATGCCGATGTGGTTCTTGTAGCCGAACATCGGGATGGCAAGATCAACCGGTTTGGCCGCCTTGGGATCGGCACCCTCCCGAACTTTGGCTTTGCTGTATTTGATCGACCAACGCGCATCGCGGTCCTTTTGCCGCGCCTTCGCTGGCTTCCACTCTTCGGGACGCGCCCCTCCTTGATCGCTGCCTTCTCGGCCTCGGTGTTGCGCTGCTTTGGCGCCGGAACCACCGTGGCGTCGATGATCTGCCCACCCATGGCGAGATAGCCCCGATCCTTGAGCGCGGCATCGAAGCGAACGAAAAGTTTGTCGATCGCCTTGGCCTGCACCAAGCGCTCCCGGAACAGCCACACTGTCGTCGCGTCAGGCACGGTGCCGTCGAGGCCGAGGCCCAGGAAGCGCTGAAACGACAGGCGATCCTTGATCTGGAACTCGGTCGCCTCGTCAGAGAGCGAGTACAACGCCTGCAGTACCAAGATCTTGAACATGAGGACCGGATCGAACGGCGGCCTGCCGCCCTTGCCACGAACGCTCCGTCGCAGCGCGGCGACCAGCGGACCGCGGAAAACCTCGAAGTCGACGACAGAAGCCAAGCGCTCAAGCGGGTCTCCTGCCGCGCTCAGCGCTTCATACCGGTCCGAAAGATCAAAGAAACCAGGCTGTCCCGCCATCGCTGCCTCCGCTCATCGCGAAAGCCAGTGAATCACGCCATGCCGACATCAGCCAGCAGTTTTTCGAGGCGTCCAGCTCCTTCAGGATGGCCCGAATGCTCTCCTTGGCACGATCCTGTACTTCGACATCAAGGCGTTCCCAATGCGAACTACCCTGTACTGCCATCATGACACGAGCAGCATTGTCGATAAGATTCATCTATCCTTCCTTTGTCCCCTCGACGATACCCCGTCATCGTAGACCAGTGCAAATAGAAGATCCATTGGCATCTTACGTATGATCTAACTGTTACTTGCGTTCAGTTCTCGTTGAGTATCCCTCGCAGATATCGACCGTAGTCGGATTTACCTAGCTTGCCGATGGCCTGTTCCATCCCTATCGCGTCGATGAAGCCTTGGCGAAAGGCGATTTCCTCGGGGCTGGCGATCTTGAAGCCTTGGCGTTTTTCCAGCACGCGAACGAATTCAGCTGCGTCGAGCAGGCTATCAGGGGTGCCAGTGTCGAGCCACGCATACCCACGGCCCATGATCTCCACCGACAGTTCACCACGTTCCAGATAGACGCGGTTGACGTCTGTGATCTCAAGCTCTCCACGCGGAGAGGGCTTGAGGTTCGCGGCGATGTCAACGACCTGCGCGTCGTAGAAGTACAAGCCCGTCACTGCCCAGTTGGACTGCGGATGTTCCGGCTTCTCCTCGATCGAGACGGCCTTCATCGCTTCGTCGAAGGCAACTACGCCATAACGCTCGGGATCGTGGACGTGATAGGCGAACACGCTGGCGCCGTTCTTGCGCGAGGAGGCGCTGGCCAACAGTTCGGGCAGGCCGTGACCGTGATAGATGTTGTCGCCCAGGATCAGCGCCGAAGGTTCTCCCCCGATGAAGTCGGCGCCGATCACGTAGGCCTGCGCGAGTCCGTCGGGACTGGGCTGCTCAGCATATTCGAACGTCATGCCCCACTGCGATCCGTCGCCCAGCAGACTTCGGAACGCGGGGAGGTCGCGCGGGGTGGAGATGATCAGCACTTCGCGGATACCCGCCAGCATCAGCGTGCTGAGGGGGTAATAGATCATCGGCTTGTCATAGACCGGCATGAGCTGCTTCGAAGTGGACAGCGTCATGGGATAAAGCCGCGTGCCACTGCCGCCGGCCAGAATGATGCCCTTCACGTCTTGGTTCCTTGTCTGCTTGCAGTCAGCGTGTGCTTGTCAGGAGGATGCGCTTTGCAGGCGCGCAACGACGGTGGTCAGCGCGCCCTGCCATTCGGGCAGGGTCACGCCATGGACTGTGGCGATCCGCGTGCAGTCGAGGCGCGAATTTGCGGGCCGCGTGGCGGGCGTTGGATAGTCGGCGGTGGTGATCCGTCGCACCGTGGCGGACGGGCCGCCGACGGAGGCAGAAGCGGCGAAGATGGCCCGCGCGAAGTCCGCCCAGCTCGCTTCTCCGCGCGCGGTCATGTGGAACACGCCGCGCAGGGCCGGATCATCACTGGCGACGAGGTTCGCGGCTACCAGAAGGATACCATCGGCAATGTCGAGAGCGCTGGTGGGATTGCCCACCTGGTCCGCCACCACCGACACCTCGTCCCGGTCCCCCGCAACGCGCAGCATCGTCTTGACGAAGTTGGCGCCGAACGGGCTGTACACCCAAGCCACGCGCAGGATCGCCGCGTTGTCGCCGTACTCGGCCAGCACCGCCTGCTCGCCGGCCAGCTTGGATGCGCCATAGACGCCAGTGGGGCCGGTCGGGTCGCCTTCGCGGTAAGGCCGGTCCAGCCTGCCGTCGAACACGTAGTCGGTGGAGACATGGATCACCGGCACGCCCAGCGCCTTGGCAGCGCGCGCCACTGCGCCTGCGCCCGTACCGTTGACGGCGTGGGCCAAGTCCGCCTCGCTCTCGGCCTTGTCAACCGCGGTATAGGCGGCGGCCGAGACCACCACGTCAGGCGCTGCCGCTTCCAATGCGCTGGCAACGGATGCGGGGTCGGACAAGTCCATCTCCGGCCTACCCAGCGCGATGACATCGTGCCCAGCGGCGGCGCCGCGCTCGATCAGCGCGGTGACCACCTGGCCCGACTTGCCGGTTACGGCGATCCTCATGCAGGCGCCTTTGCGGCGGAAAGGCCAAGCCTCTGCCCGTCGTAGCGCTCGCGAAGCGGGCCCCACCACCATTCGTTTTCCAGATACCAGCGCACCGTCTTCTCGATGCCGGTGTCGAAGTTCTCGGCAGCGCGCCAGCCCAGCTCGTTCTCCAGCTTGGTGGCGTCAATGGCGTAGCGCGCATCGTGACCCGGACGGTCGGTGACGAACTCGATCAGGTTCTCGCGCGGAGCATCACCCGGCACCAGTTTGTCGAGCACGGCACAGATGCGGCGTACCACGTCGATGTTCCGGCGCTCGTTGCGGCCGCCCACGTTGTAAGTTTCGCCCACCCGGCCCTTTTCGATGATGATGTCGAGCGCGCGGGCATGGTCATCCACGAACAGCCAGTCGCGCACATTGTCGCCCTTGCCGTAGACGGGAAGCGGCTTGCCGGCGAGCGCATTGAGGATGGTGAGCGGGATGAGCTTTTCGGGGAAGTGGTAGGGTCCGTAGTTGTTCGAGCAGTTCGACACCACGATGGGCATCCCGTAAGTGCGTTCCCACGCCTTCGCCAGATGGTCCGACGCGGCCTTGGAGGCCGAATAGGGTGAACTGGGATCGTAGGGGGTGGTTTCCTCGAACAGCCCCTCATCACCCAGCGATCCGTAGACCTCGTCGGTCGAGACGTGGAGGAAACGGAAAGCCGCCTTGGCATCGGCGTCAAGCCCGTTCCAGTAGCCGCGCGCGGCCTCCAGCAGGGAGAAGGTGCCCACTACGTTGGTCTGGATAAAGTCGGCGGCGCCTGTGATCGAACGATCGACGTGGCTTTCGGCGGCCAGGTGCATGATGCGATCAGGACGGAAGTCCGCGATCGCGGCGTTCATTGCCGCGCGGTCGCAGATGTTGGCCTTCAGAAAACGATGGTTGTTGCGACCCTCGACAACCTTGAGCGAAGCCTCGCAGCCGGCATAGGTCAGGGCATCGATGGTCAGGACGTCATAGCCCTTGTCGAGCACCAGATAGCGGACGAGGGCCGAGCCGATGAAGCCAGCCCCGCCGGTCACGATTACGCGCATGAGTTTATTCGCTCCAGCTGAAATAGGCGGGAAGATCGGCAAGGCGCGGCTGCTGGCGGTCCTTGGCGGAAAGCGTGTCGGGATCGGCGACATCGGGCCAAACGATGCCGATGGCAGGATCATCCCACGCGAGGCCCTTGTCGCACTCGGCGCTGTAGTAGCCGGTGACCTTGTAGCAAATCACCGTGTCCGGCTCGAGCGAGCAGAACCCGTGGGCAAACCCCGGCGGAACCCATAACTGCTTGCCGTTCTCGGGCGTCAGCGTCTCTCCCACCCACTGCCCATAGGTCGGCGAGCCCTGGCGAATGTCCACTGCTACGTCGAACAGGGCACCTGCGGTGCAGCGCACCAGCTTGCCCTGCGTATGTGGCTCGCTTTGGAAATGGAGCCCCCGGATCGTGCCGGATCTTGCACTGCGGGACTCGTTATCCTGCACGAAAATCCAGTCGCCGCATTCGCGCGCAAAAACATCCGCCCGGAAAGTTTCGGCGAAATACCCACGCTCGTCCCCAATATGGCGGGGAACCAGAAGCTTGACGCCAGTGATGTCGAAGGAACTTATCTCCATGCTCTGCCTGTTGATTGCCACTGAGAGCCCGTCTTCAAAAGTAGTTGAGTGATATCAGCCGGTTGCGCTTGACGCGCTGGCACAGGGTTGATTCTGTGGTTTCGCCAAAAACTTACAGGATTCAATCATGTGGACCAAGATCACTCGGCGTCAGCATAGCCGTGCTGGGCTGCGTTATCCAAGTGATTTGTGGGATGCGGAGTGGTGTTTGATTGAGCCGCTGTTTCCGCCTGCGCGGCGAGGCGGCCGTCCGCGGGCTCTGTTGCAAATTCTGACGCGGTCGCCATGGTTTGGTTCGAGGGCTTTCAAGGTCGGTTGCGATGAACGATTTCAAAGGGCGGCATTTTACCGGCGAGGTCATCCTGTGGGCGGTACGCTGGTATTGCCGGTACGGCATCAGCTACCGTGATCTCGAGGAAATGCTAGCCGAGCGTGGCATCAATGTCGATCACACGACCATCTATCGCTGGGTGCAGCGCTACGCGCCGGAGATGGAGAAGCGGTTGCGCTGGTTCTGGCGGCGCGGCTTTGATCCGAGCTGGCGTCTCGATGAGACTTACGTCAAGGTCCGGGGTAAATGGACCTACCTCTACCGGGCGGTCGACAAACGGGGCGACACGATCGACTTCTACCTGTCGTCGACCCGCAGCGCCAAAGCCGCGAAGCGCTTTCTAGGCAAGGCTCTTCGTGGCCTGAAGGACTGGGAAAAGCCGACGAAACTCAACACCGACAAGGCACCCAGCTACGGCGCCGCGATCGCCGAGCTGAAACGAGAAGGGAAGCTCGCCCCGGAAACCGAACACCGGCAGGTGAAATACCTGAACAATGTGCTCGAGGCCGACCATGGCAAGCTCAAGATGCTGATCAAGCCTGTGCGCGGTTTCAAATCGATGCCCACGGCCTACGCTACAATCAAGGGCTTCGAGGTCATGCGCGCCCTACGCAAAGGGCAGGCCCGGCCGTGGTGCCTGCAGCCGGGGTTCAAAGGAGAGGTGCGCCTGATCGAAAGATCATTTGGCATTGGTCCCTCGGCCATGACCGAGGCCATGGACATGCTCAATCAGCATTTCGCCGATGTTGCCTGATCCCAAAAAAGGCGCGGTGTCGTTCGGCGGTCCCAAATGTTTGCAACAGAGCCTTATGATCGGCGATGATCAGCTGCGCGACCTGGCGCCGCTCATCTCGATGGTCTGGCTGTTCGACATCCTGCCCAGGATGCTCGAGCCTGCCACCATTCCCACGCTGCATAATGCCGATGGCGAGGAGGTGGTTTTTCACCGTGTCCGCTTCCCCTTCGCGCGTGGCACGACGCAGGCTCTTGTCGCGGAGCGACTCGATACCGTCCCGGCGCTGCAACGGGAAACAGCCCATTTCTGGAACTGGCTCGGGACGAAACCAACACCGGGCAAGAAAGGCACCGGCCGGATGGCATGGGGCGTGACGATGGAGGACGGTACGCCGGTCCTCGGGAATCTGGAGCTCAAGGGTCGCGCTCTGAACCTTTCCGTCACCTCGGCCGAGCGTGCGGAACGAGGGGTCGCGCTTATCACGCAGACTCTTGGTGACATGGTGGGGGCACCACTGACCGAGATCGAGACGGTCGAACAGGCGATGGCGGCGCGGCAGGAGGGACGAACCTCCTCTGAGCCGGCGCCGGACATTCCCGTCGAGGTCGCCACCCCGCTCGTGCATGGCATGCTCGATCGTCAGTACCGGACCCTCCTCAATGAGTCCGTCCCAATGCTCGGCGACAAGACGCCGCGCCAGTGCGCCCGCAGCAAGGCGGGGCGCGACCAGCTCGCTGTATGGCTCAAGCATCTCGAAAATCTCAGCGGACGACAGCTCGATCCCGACGACCCGATGGCGACCTACGATTTCGCGTGGATGTGGCAGGAACTCGGGATCGAGGAACTGCGCCGGTGACGGCTCGGCCCGGCATCGATAGGTTCGTCACCCCTTTCCACCCAACAAGAGGAACAAGACATGGCCAATATCGATCTCGCGGCCAGGCTGGCCGACGAGCACGGCATCACCAAGGCTGACGCCCGCAAATTTATCGACACCCTCCTCGCCGTCGTCGTCGAAGCTGCGGTACAGGGCGAAGACGTGTCGTTTCCCGGCTTTGGCAAGTTCAAGGTGAAGGACACGCCCGAGCGCGAAGGCCGCAATCCCGCGACCGGCGAAACCATTACGATCAAGGCCGCCCGAAAACTCACCTTTGCGCCTGCGAAGACGGTGAAGGATAAGCTCGCCGCCTGACAGGCCCCCACACCCGCCTTTGTCAGCGCCGCCTGCGAGATTTGCACTTGCACACGGTTGCTCGCAGGTGCAGCATCATGGGGCCTTTCAGGCATCCTCTCCTAAAACTATGGCCGGCCATCGTGCCGGCCTTTTTGTAATGGGGATCGCAGGATGTTGCCGGTGCGGTTCACGAATATACTCCGGCGCGACGGCCATCCCGATTGAACGACGCCGGAAACCGAGGCGGTCGTCGTCGCTACCGTGAATCTGTGTCCGAATAATGCACAGAGGCCAGGGGGTATCGCACCTTTCAATCCGGGATGAGCGCGTAACCCCGGATTTGTAGATTCGCCAAGGTTGTAAGCGCCGAATCATCGATCTCAACGCCCGAAGCCACTTGGTTCGGCATGATCTCATTTCCGACCATGGCCTGACTGCAAACGCGGATTGAAACACCGGCTTTCTGGAGAGCGGCAATCAGCGCAGCGTTCGGGTTGGCCGCTACCTTCATACGCGCCGCATATGGCGCGTTCTGCAGGACGAGCGGGGTCGCGGGACCATGAATGATGACGGCGATGTCACCAGCCGGATGGACCTTGTCCGCGCCTAGCAGGTTCACGAAGCGCGCGACCTTCTCAAGGCTGGGATTCACTTTGTCGGGAGAGCTTGCGGCCTTGGTGACATTGAACAAGACGCGGTAGCGAAGCTTGGGATCGGGCCGCTCGGCAGCACTGGGCACGGCCACGATCCCGCCAAATCCCGGTATTACGGGATAAACCAGATTATCCTGTGCAGCTAGCGAGGTGCCGCCGGTCAGCATCGTTGCCGCGAGCAGAAATGTGGCGAAAGCTCTTTTTGGCAACCTTGCTCTCCTGTTGGACGGTAGGCGCTGCATAAACTCTCCAGAAGTGGGAGCCTACGCCTACGCAACACTGAACTGGCCCATCATTCCATTATCCTCATGTTCAAGGATATGGCAGTGATACATGAAGGGAGCGCTCTTGGCCGGCTGATCAAATCGGATGAGAAGCTCCACCGGTTCCTTGACGAGGACCGTGTCGCGCGGCCCCTGGTCGAGAACATCGGGCTGCCCGCCACCGCGGGTGAGAACATCAAAGTGGACGCCGTGAATATGGATCGGGTGGCGCATCATTTCGCCAGACACCTCCCATATTTCGGTGGAGCCTAGCTTCACCGTCTCATCGATGCGATTCATGTCGAATGGCTTGCCATTGATCGTAAGGCCGCCACCGCCGCTTCCTGAGCCCATCATGCCGCCCATGCCCATGTTGAGGCTCAGACGGCGACGGCGCACCGCCTTGCTGGCGTCGGGCCCAGTTCGTGATGCCAGAAGGGTCGGCACGACGCCGCTGGCACGAGCCTGTCCCAACGGCCGTGGTTCAAACCGCAGCACGGTCGCTGGTGCCGCGGCATCGGTCCTTCGGGCGCCACGCCCCATCATACCCATGCCGCCCATCATCGAGCTGTTGGTATCAGCCGCCGTCACCAGCGAGGCGGACCTACCGTCCGTGAAGTCCACGAGAAGCTCGGCACGTTGGCCCGGCGCCAAGGTTATGGCTTCCAATGCCACTGCGTGTTCGAGCAGCCCCCCTTCGGTTCCGATCCAGTGAAAGCTCCGCCGATCGGAAAACGACAGCTCATAAATCCGCGCGTTCGATGCGTTGACGAGCCGCAGGCGAACCAACCGATTTGGCACCGCCGCCAGCGGATTCACCGCGCCGTTCACAAGGATCGTGTCGCCGCGCCGGCCCTGCATGGCGACCATCATGCCGCCTGGCATGACAAGGCGACCATTTTCGAACTGGCGATCCTGGATGAGCAGGGGCAGATCGTCCACGCCATATTCTGACGGGAGCCCCAGGCCCTGCTCTTCGTCGTCGGTTACCAGCAACGCCCCAGCCAGGCCCGAATAGACTTGCTCGGCCGTCAACCCATGGACGTGTGAGTGATAAAGGAGGGTCGCTGCGGGCTGCCGGATCGGGAGCGTGGGCCGCCAGGTCGCGCCCGGCGCGATGATCTGATGGGGGCCGCCATCCAGCTCTCCGGGGATCAGAAGCCCGTGCCAATGCACAGTCGTGTCCGCGTTGAGCCCGTTGGTCACGACAGCCGCCACGTCGTCGCCACGGCGCACCCTGATCGTCGGTCCGAGATAGCTGCCATTATACCCGAGCGTGTCACTCGGCCGGCCTGGATAAAATGAAGTCGTTCCGGACTGGACCCGTAGCGCGAATGAGCGGCCAGGCCGTGCGTCCAACAGCGGCGGCATCGGAAGCGGGTTTGCACCTCCCCCGCCGAGGCCCGGCGTGGAGCGCGAGCAAGCGGTGGTTGCGAACAATGCCGCTCCGCCAGCCAACAGCGAACGTCGATCGAGCATCTAAATCTGTCCCAGCGTGCAGCGCAGCTCGGAAGCGATACGGACAGCCTGGTCGATCAGCATGGGGTTACCTCGCACTCCGGCGCTTCGAAGGAGCCTCGATGGCTTGGCGAAATAGTAGCTCACGGGGGGAACCTCCTAGCTGGCGCTTGATCGAACACCACTCCATCATATATGCTACATATAAGATGTTTGGAGCAACTGTGCCACCTTCCCTCGTTAAAATGTCTCCGGAGCTTCTGGAGGAAAAGGCCGGCGAAGCGGAAGCGTTCCTCCGTTCGCTTGCGAGCCGGCACCGTCTGATGATCCTGTGCAGCCTGCTCGGCGGGGAGTTGTCGGTAACCGATCTGGGCGAACGCCTCGGACTGACACAGTCGAATTTGTCCCGCCATCTGGCCACGCTGCGCGACGAAGGCCTGGTCGGAACACGGCGGGAGAAAACGACGATATTCTACCGCATCACGTCCGAGCGCGTGCTGCCGATCCTGACGGAACTCTACGCACTCTTTTGCGCCGGTGACGAAGCTGAGAGCAGAGAATCCTGACGATGGAGGGTTTCACCCCATTCTCGGCCATCGTGGGCGGCGCGCTAATCGGCCTCTCGGCTTCCTTCCTGTGGATCGCCAATGGGCGCATCGCTGGAATCAGCGGCATCGTCGGCGGGGTGCTTGCGCCTGTCCGCGGCGAGATGGCCTGGCGCGCAACATTCCTGGTCGGCCTGCTCGCCGCGCCCTTGCTCTACCGGGCGGCGGGCGGCCTGCTACCGGACCTCACGTCGCCGGCCCCAGTCGCCGTCGTGATCGCAGCCGGCCTTCTGGTGGGATTTGGGACTCGGCTCGGGAGTGGTTGCACCAGCGGGCATGGCGTCTGCGGAATAGCGAGGCTCTCGCCCCGCTCGCTCGCCGCGACAGGCGTCTTCCTCATCACAGCGGCCGCGACTGTGTACGTCGCCCGACACGTCATCGGACTCTGAGCAATGAGGAAGCTGCTCATCGCGCTCGCCTCGGGGCTCATTTTCGGCTTCGGCCTGATCGTCTCCGCCATGATAGCCCCCAGCAAGGTTCTGGCGTTTCTTGATGTCGCCGCGCCGTCGTGGGACCCGAGCCTTGCCTTGGTGCTGGCCTCGGCCGTCATGGTTTCAGCGTTGGGATTTGCACTCGGCCGAAGGCGCGATGCTCCGCTTTTCGCACCGGCGTTCAATGGGCCATCGTCCCGGTCCCTGGACAAGAAGCTTCTCTCGGGCGCGGCTTTGTTCGGCGTCGGATGGGGCCTCGTCGGCTACTGCCCTGGTCCGGCCCTGGTCGCCCTGAGCCTCGGAGCGCCGGCGGCGCTGGTGTTCGTCGTGGCGATGCTGGCGGGCATGGGCGTCTTCGCCCTTAAGGAACGTTATCGCGCAGCCAGGCCCGGGGCAAACCCATGACGCCGGTCGACATCCTCACGCTCATATCCGGTGTCGTCGTCGGCTTTACCCTCGGGGTGATCGGCGGCGGCGGCTCGATCCTTGCCCTGCCGTTGCTGCTGTATGTCGTGGGCATGAAGGACCCGCACGTCGCGATCGGCACGAGCGCGCTGGCGGTGGCCGCCAATGCCTTCGCCAACCTGATCCAGCACGCCCGGGCCGGAACCGTGAAGTGGCCCTGCGCCCTCGTCTTCGGGGCATCGGGCGTCATAGGCGCCCTGATCGGCTCCACCCTGGGCAAGATGGTGGCGGGTCAGCATCTCCTGGTGCTGTTCGCAGGCGTGATGATCGTGGTGGGGGTTTCCATGCTGCGCGGCAAATCCGGCGGCGGCGACCCGGGCGTGCGGATCACGCGCCCCATCGCTGTGCGGCTCGTGGCGATCGGCCTTCTCGCCGGCCTCCTGTCAGGGTTCTTCGGCATCGGCGGCGGCTTCCTGATTGTGCCCGGCATCATGCTCGGCAGCGGCATGCCCATCCTCAACGCGGTCGGATCGTCGCTGTTTTCGGTGGGAACGTTCGGATCGGCGACAGCCCTCAACTATGCCCTGTCAGGACTCGTGGATTGGCGCGTGGCCGGCTTCTTCATCGCTGGCGGGGTCGCTGGCGGCGTCGCCGGCATGCAAACCGCCATCCGGCTCGCCGATCATAAGGGCTTGCTCACCCGCATCTTCGCTTTCGTCCTGCTGGCCGTGGCCGCCTACATGCTGTTCCGCAGCCTGGGCGGGATCGGCGGCTAGACACCATTGGAGACCGATCATGATCTTTCGTCAGTTGTTCGAGCCGGAGTCCTCGACCTACACCTACCTCCTCGGTTGCCCGGAGACGCGCAAAGCCGTCCTGATCGATCCTGTCCTCGAAACGATCGAACGCGACCTTGCCGCGCTTCAGGAACTGGATCTCGAACTGGCTTATACGTTGGAGACGCATGTGCATGCGGACCACGTCACATCGGCCTGCTATCTGCGCAGCCTTACCGGCTCCAAGATCGCGTACCCCGCCATGGACGGCCTTCCCTGTGCTGACGTGGGGGTCGCCGAGGACCAGCCTTTGACTGTCGGCGCGCTCAAGCTTCAGCCGCTGTTTACGCCGGGGCACACCGACGCCCACCATACCTACCTGGTTGAGCAGCCCGATGGTCTTCGCGCCTTCACCGGCGACGCCCTGCTAATCGACGGCTGTGGCCGCACCGACTTCCAAAACGGTGACGCCGCCACCCTTTATCACTCCGTCACGCAGAAGATTTTCACGCTGCCGGGCGATGGTCTGATCTACCCGGCTCACGACTACAATCATCGCCACATCACGACAGTGGCGCAGGAGCGTGAACGGAACCCGCGCCTTGCGGGCAAGACCGTTCAGGAATTCGTCGCGATCATGGCCGCTCTCGATCTTCCCTACCCAAAGAAGATCGACGTTGCCGTTCCGGCAAACAAGCTTTGCGGTGATTGCCCGACAGATTTGCCGGAAATGCTGCGCCAGATAGGCGGCAAGTCCGAGCAGGGCTGAGCCATCCGATACAGGTTCATTTACAGGAGAAAGTCGATGCCAACACGCACCTCGAAACAACTGGTTTCCGAAGCGAATGCGATTGTCGAAACTATCGCGCCTGACGATGCAGCCAAACTTGTCGGCAATCCCAAGGTCCAGTTCGTTGACATCCGCGAGCCAGGGGAAGTCGCAAAATCGGGGCTGGTGGCTGGTGCGGTGCATGTCCCGCGTGGCCTTCTGGAATTCCAGGTCGATCCTGAAAGCCCCACCCACAATGCCAAACTCGCCAGTGGATCGCGGTTGGTGCTCTATTGTGGGTCCGGCGCCCGCTCGGCGCTGGCCGCAAAATCACTCAAGGAGATGGGCGTGGAGAATGTCGCCCACGTCCCCGGCGGGTTTGCGGCGCTCAAGGATGCCGGCGCTTCAATCGCACCGGAATAACCCATGGCGCGCTCGAGCGCCGCTTCTCGCAGGCAGGATACAATCCTTGGATAGCCATATCGCATTCGCCAGCCTCGGATTGAGCCCGATAGCCATCTCCATAGGCCCGCTCGACATCCGCTGGTACTCGCTGGCCTATATCGCCGGCATCATTGCCGGGTGGTGGTATCTGCTGCGGCTGCTGGCCCAACCAGCGGCCCCGATGAACCGCGCACAAGCCGACGATCTCGTGTTCTACGCGACGTTGGGCGTTATCCTCGGTGGCCGTCTCGGCTATGTGATCTTTTACGGTCCTGAGATGATCTTCGACCCCCTGCAAATCCTCAAGCTGTGGGACGGCGGCATGTCGTTCCACGGGGGTGCAGCTGGCGTCTCGCTCGCGCTGATCCTGTTCGCGCGACGACACGGCCTCGAATGGCTGCGGGTCCATGATTATGTCGCCTGCACCGTGCCGATCGGCCTGTTCTTCGGCCGCCTCGCTAATTTCGTGAATGGTGAGCTTTGGGGAAAGCCCACCGATGTGCCTTGGGCGATTGTGTTCCCCGGAAGTCGCGATGGCCTCGCGCGTCACCCGAGCCAGCTCTACGAAGCCGGGCTGGAAGGACTGGTCTTGTTTGCCGTGCTCGCGTGCCTTTTCTGGTTTACCAACGCCCGACGTCGCCCTGGCATGCTCGTCGGCGTGTTCCTTCTTGGCTATGGGCTCGCTCGCTTCATTGTCGAATTCTTCCGGGAGCCGGATGCCCAGCTTGTCGGCTTCACAGCCAGAACAGGGCTTCATATGGGTCAGTGGCTCACCGTGCCGATGATTGCCGCAGGTATCTATTTGATAGTCGCAGCTTGGCGCGCCGGCTCGCGCAACCAGCAGGGCAAATCAGTAAAAAGTGAGCCAGCAATCATGCCAAAATCGAGTTGCAGTGAATAGGAACTAGCGGTCGCTATCCTGCTGCTCCTCAAGGCTAGCACCAACTTTGATTGTGCATCGCACCGTCTCGCGCGTTCGGGCTGCGGCCTTGCTGCACCCTTCGATCGTTTCGCGATTGGCCAACACCATCCTGTCGGCCGCTATGATCGCGCGGAACGCGGTGGGCGAGGCGGCCTGCATCATCCGCTGCCCGCCTTCCCACATTGACAGGTCGAGCGCTCGCGCCGCCATCTTTTCCGGCCATTGCCAGCTCGCCGGCACGGCACGCGCGACGACGCCGGCGAACGCCGCCCAAAGCACCATGCCGAGCACCACTCCGCCGATCGCCGTCCACATCAACCAGCGGTTCTGCTCGTAGCCCCGCCGCGCCGATGCGGTGACGCCCTGAAGCGCCCGAGTTGCATCCTTCAGCTCTGCGGCTGCGGTCGCGATCGTCCGCCGGTCCTCGGCGCGGGCGTCACCGCCTGCCGCTACGATCCGGTCAACAACGTGACGCGGCGTTGCTCCGTCCCTGGCTGCCGTCACCAGCGCGTCGGCGCGCTGCAAGGTGGCGTCGATCTTCTGCACCATGCCCGCAAACGCCCCCTCATGAGGCACGATGAAGAAATCTGACAGGGCAAAGAAACATACCGGCAAGGTAATCGAGGCGGCTGCACGCGCTCATGAAGCTCTCGACTATTTCAACGGCAACGTCACAAATCCGTTCGATGAGCTAACATGGCCCAGCATTGCCGAAGGTTATCTTCTAGTCGCACAGAAGGCGGTATCAGACGCATTGGTCGCTTTGGAACGTGCAAACAGCGTTGGTTGGACCAAGCACGGCCAATAACTATCGTCCTGGCCCTTCCCGCGAACGATCGCGGTTCCTAGATCGTTCGCTCTGCCGCTTCCGCTCCATCGCGGCTACCGATCGCTCATGAATTGTAGGCGTTCGCCCTGCCCCCACAAATTGCCGCACCTGGTCGGCAAGCTGGCGGTCAGCTGGATCGCTGCTTGTCTCAAGCCGCTTGGCGGCAGCTAGATAGCGGTGTTGCGTCTCATTCCATGCCTGCCGCCCGCGCACCACGAAATCCGGAGCGGTTGACCGCCCCGCCAGCTGGTCTCGCGCGGCCGCAGTGATCTTCTGATTGGCAAACGGCGCAGGTGCGGTGCCGGCCATGTAGCGCTGCCTCATCCGATTCAGGGCCATGCTCTGACCGGCTCGGCCGACACCACGCGCTGCGCGAGGCGTTGCCTCGGCAGTAACCCCCCTCGCCCGCAATTCCTCTGCAAAGCGCTCCCGGTAATGATGCAGCGTTTGAGGTCGCGGGTTGAAGCGTTGCCCTGTGTCGCCGCGCGCGGCAACCGTCACATGCACGTGGGGCCGCGGTGTGTCCGTATGCAGCGCCAGGACGTAATCCCACTCATGCCCGATCTCGCTGCGCGCGACCTCGCGCACCGCTGAAAGAACCTTGTCGGGGTCTGTCCCTGCCGGCATCGAAAAAACCATGCTCACGGCGGCTACGGTAGAATTGTCACGCCAATAGACAGGATCGCCCCAATCGCGCGCCAGCTCCGCCCGAGCTTCCTTGTCAGTCAGTATGTCGCCATCACGCGTTTCAAGCGGCACATCGCCTTTCCGGCCGATATAGTCGAAATGCGCAGCCGCGTGGTTCTTGCCCTTCGGCCTGCCCGTAACCTTGACCATGACCTCCGGGGCACGGCTGACAACGCGAGCAAGCCGCGCCCGCGTGCTCCCGCCCTGGCCTGCCCGCCTCGAACTCAGCGAGCGCAGCAACATATCGGCCCCGCGCCTGTTCGGGTCGCTGGTCAGCTTTGGTTTGAACAGCGCGGCAAGCTGTCCCGCCTCAAAGCTGCTATCAAAGTCGCTCACTGGAAACCTCCCAATAGGACAGGTCAGCTTTCGTAGCGGCGCCGATACCTTCGACGGCCGCGCCGATCGCCGCGCGCAGGTCGTTGACCTTTTGCAGCTCGCCGGCGATCTCCGCTGCATTGTCCGCCAGCGCCATCTTGTTAGCGGCTCGGGCGATCTGATTCACGTTGCGCCCAATGCGCTGCAACGCCTGACGGCAATTCAACAGCTCTTCGCGCAATTCGCGATCGACAGGCGCGGCAATGCCGATGTGTCGCCGCACAAGAGCCATGGCCCAGGTCGCCGGGGTCATGCGGCGCTCTTTTGCGCGATGGCGGATCACGGCCAGTTCGGTTTCGGTCGGCCGAAGATAAAGGCGATGCTCGCCAGCGGCCTCGCGGTCAACAAGAGGTGCGGCCTCGCTGGCCGCCCCGGACTGCCGGAGCACGGCGTCAACCAGTTGACGCATGAAGGGGCCGCGCCCTCCCCTCGTCTGCGCAAGCGCGTCAATCTTTGCGAGCTTGGTTGCCTCGATCTTGAAGCCCAGCGTCTTTTCCATGTGGGGTAGGTATCTCCCAACCGTGAAGCGCGATCCGATAGGATTGAGCGTATCGGTTAACATTAGCCGCCGCAAGGCTTATCCTGCCATACAGTAGATACCTACCCCACAAACAAAAAGCGGTGGCAACTGCCACCGCTCTAAATTCCACGTCGCCTCGATGCTGAGAGAACGTGGACGGTAAAAGCTATCAGAAGTCGAAGGTTTGGGGCGCGGCCTCGCCGTCGAACCGAACCGTGACCTGGCCACTTAGAACAATCCCGCGACGGCCCTGAATGATGATAGCCGGTGCGTCGGTAGCCTCTTTCGGCTGACGGGGGGCGCGCGGCTTGTGATCGGAAGGATCGGCAAGCACGGCCCCCTCCCCTTCCCGCTCGTCGTCGTGAGCGTCCAGTTCAGGCCGCTCCCGACGATCGTCCGTCGCACTGGTAGCAGCTGCCACCAAGGCGCGCGATTCTTGGGGCGACGCTGGATCGTCGATCGCTTTAGCGGCACCGGCCTGCGCGGTCTCTTCCTCGGGGCTGCCTTGGAGCGTAGCAAGAAACTGCTCACAGGCGGCGGCTGTCGGATTTTCGTTTGCTGCCACGAAATTGCGCGTGGCCTGCTCGTCCAGCTCGATCGCGTGTTTGATCGCGACGGCGGCACGCGGAGAACAATTCTTCAACGCGGCAAGAATGTCCTCGGGCAAGGTGCGCAGCGAGTAGAGCCGCTTCACTTCCGAATGCGGCTTGGCGATGCGCGCGGCTAGATCCTTTGTCGAGAGCGTGTCACTGACGCGGCTCGCGATGAAACTGACGCGCTCAGCCAGACTTAGGGCTTGGCGTTGCTCGTTCTCAAGAAACTGGTCGAGGCCAATATCGCGCTCGGCGTCCGCCTGATCCAGAACGGTGTCGA
This sequence comes from Novosphingobium pentaromativorans US6-1, assembly GCF_000767465.1. Classification (NCBI taxonomy): domain Bacteria; kingdom Pseudomonadati; phylum Pseudomonadota; class Alphaproteobacteria; order Sphingomonadales; family Sphingomonadaceae; genus Novosphingobium; species Novosphingobium pentaromativorans. The sequence continues at coordinate 322 of NZ_CP009296.1, read as the reverse complement.
TCTGGTCGAAACCAAGCTGGCGGCACGCGCGATAGCGCCGCTCTCCGTAGCGGATGATGTAGCGACCGTTCGATGTTGGCGCGACAACGATGGGTTGCAGCAAGCCGCGGTCCTTGATGGTTGCGGCCAGTGCATCAATCTCGGCCTGGTCGAACTCCCGGCGAACCTGCGTGGGGTCTGGATCAATGTCATCGAGCGGAAGGCGCTGAAACCGTCCAGCTGCCTTGAACTCGGTATTCGCGGGGACGGCCGAAAAGTCCATCGCGTCCATATCGAAGTCGGCAAAGCTCTTCTTCGCCGGTTTGACAGCTGCCTTGCTCAT
>NZ_CP009295.1 GCF_000767465.1 Novosphingobium pentaromativorans US6-1 | reverse complement strand
ATAGCCTCCGCAGGGAAATTTTGAATGTTGCGGGCGGCAAATTGCACCGAATGAGTTCAATTCGCAACTTCTATCTGGAAGCTCCTGCAATTGGGCGTTTGGTCGCGATATAGACGGAGCTTTGCGTTGAGCGAAGTAAGTCCGGCGCGCCGATATCTATCTCTCGAATGCACGAGCAGTCAGGGAGCGAACTCGGTTCCATTCCAGCGCCAGTTCACCTTTGCGGCCAGAGCACTTCCGAGAATTTCGGTTTGGCTATGAAGCAGGCGCAATTCCTCCCCAAGCGTCATTCCCGGTTCGAGGCCAGCCAGATTGCGCCATTTTGCCCACTCGGTCGGTTTTGCCTTCTCGGGGTCGGTAATTGCCGGTCCACCAGGTTCGAAACCGGTATCGGAGAGCAATTCCTCCAGAATGACGAACCGGCCTGCAGTGACCGTGACGGAGGCGATGCCGGTAGGGCCGGTCTGCAGAGCTTCGTAATCTGTTGCCGCAACTTCGATCGAACCCGTACCGTCACTGCGTGCAGCCAATTTATACGGGGCGCTTGAACCGCTTTCGCGAACGAGGGCGAGTGGGTCGGTCGCCGGATCGGTCAGGGCAAGAGCTCCAGCCAATCGCAATGTACGACCGACATAATCCAGCGGATCGATGATCGTCGTCAGCGGACTTTCTGCAGGCGGCAGCGCATAAGGTCCGGCCAGCATCGACAATGTCGCTCCGCGCTCGTGCAGCCTAGCCATCGCCGCCTTTATGAGGCCCGCAAAGTCGCTGCGGATCAGCACGGTAACGGGGAGGCTGGCCTGGAAAGGTCCTGTCGGACGATCGTTGATTACCGGCGTAAAGCTGAGGAACGTAGCGATGCCGGCATCGCTTAACGGAGGATTGGGACCAGCTACCCCGAGGATCCCGGCAAGGACCTGCGAGCGCATGTCCAGTTCGTTCAGGTTAGTGAGCAGGTTCAGGTAGCCGCCAATCTCCGTGATGTTGCGAGGCGGCGGTACACGGGAAGGAATGACATCGCCCTGCAGCGCGATGCGGCGCAGAATGATGTTCTGCGCTTCCAGCGCTTCCGGAGATGTCGCGTTCTTGAGCAGGTCGATCAGCGTATCGCCTGCGATGGATGCGAATGCCGCGGTTCCTGTCGTTTCGTCGGCCGCATCACCGCCAGGTTCGGCGCTACCGCTGCTCGACGGAGTTGGCGTCGGTGTCGGCGTTGGCGTTGGCGTTGGCGTTGGCTCAGGCTCGGCATTGCTGGCAGGTCCGGAAGACGGGCCTTCTCCGGCCGATCCCACGGGACCTGCTCCGACGCCGGCTTCCGCCAGATCGTTCGCCGAAATCGGATCTCCGGGCACGGCGTCCGGCATCATGGGCGGAAGAGCGGGCATATTCTCGCTTGTGGCAGTTGATGTGTTAGCCATGACAGTGTTCCCTTCAAGACGTGCGCCGCGCTGTCATTGCGGTCCGGGGACAGGGGCAGGTGCGGGGTCAGCTCCACCGCCACCTGCGTTGCCACCCTGGTTTCCGCCTCCCTGCTGTCCTCCGCTTCCACCGGCCTGGCCGTTTGCCGGGCTTGGCGATGGCGTGTCCGACTTACCGTCGGTGGATCCGCTCGGGGTTTTGCCGTCGCCCGCCGCTGGCTTCTTTGCGCCTGACTGCTGGCCGCCATTCAGCGCTGCGGCAGCATCCGAACCGGCGGTTGGATTGCCTCCGTAGATTCCGCCAACGATGTTCCCGGCCGTGGCAATGACCTGGGCCTGCAATTCCTTGCTCGTCTTGAGCGCATCTGCCCGGGCATCGTTGGAAACATTCTGGGCATTGGTGATCAGACCGGCAAGTTGTCCGGCATTGGTCAAGGCGCTGTCGAAATCCTTCTGCGCAGCGGCGTTCGCACCAAGCGACTGGAGCAGAGCCGTGTCCGGCGTGGGGGCGGTAAGGACGTTGTTGATGAGCGAGGGCAGGTTGGTAAGCGAATTGGGCGCAACTGCTCCCGCCGTGAGGGCTGCCGAGCCGGTGGGCAATTCGACCGGAGAGATTGTCGGGGCTGTGTCCGAAGGCGAATCCTGCCAGTTCCAGAACCGGGTGATATCGATCTTCTCGGCCGACGAGCAGCGGCCCAGGACAGCTTCGCCAAGTACGCCCTTGGTCGGCAATGCAATAGTCGAGTGCGGCGGCTTGAACGTTGCCTGTTGATAGGCGAGCAGGGATTCCTGTATTTCGGCCGGATCGAGCGGCTGCCCGTCACTGCCTGCATGGGCAAGGACTTGGGGGATGAAGAAGGGCATGATCATCGAATTGCCGAAGAAGCCCAGCACCCTGTTCTCGACGCAATTAAGCAAGGGAACCATCTGGCTTGGGTCCTGGATTCCGCCGACCGGAACTCCGATTGTGTAGCCTTCGAGCAAGACTGCCCGCTCTTCCGCGGTCAGCGAAGACCAGACCGCGCGTGAGTAGCGCATGGTGTTGCGCACGACATGCTGGGTCATTTCCTCGATCTCGAGGATTTCCTTGAACCGCAGGACGGGCGCCAATTGCAGCGCCGGAACAGGGTAGGGCGCATTGGGCAGTTCGACCCCGCCCATGCTGTTCTGCGCGTAGTTCTCTCCCGGGCCGACTTCATTGCCGTTCTGGTCCAGTTCCACGACATGGGCACGGAAACTGCTTACATTTGGACCACCGACTTCCCTTTCAAGGGCGGCTGCATCGAGCGTAATCGTCTGGCGCGCCGTACGGGCCGATCCCTGGCTGAAGGCTGACTCAATCGCCTGTTCGATCCAACTGGCCTGCCCGCCGAAGAGGGCCTGCAGGGCATTGAGCTCCTGCTGTTCTTTGGAAATGAGCGTGTAGCTTGCCGAGCGGAAACGGCGCGTGATCTCGAAGCCGATGATTGTGCTGCGGTTCATCGATGGAGGCAGCGCCAGCGCACCTGTGAAGACATGGGCAGAATGTTGGCGCTGAATCTTGAGCCAGGACACGAATTCTTCGCGCGAAGCGAATCTATCAGCGGGAGGCGTGGGTGCCGTATTGTTGAGCTGGACGGGGCCGACGCGGGTGCCGCGGTTGGTGACGGCATAAATGGATATAAGGTCCGCTTCGAGGAAGCTGCCCTGGATCGTGAACTTGATGACGTCCGAGGCGACCCCGCCCGCAGCTTCTACTTCCGCAGTCGGATCTGCAGCGAACTGCGTTAGCAGCTTCATGCCCTGATGATACTTGCGCGGGAGCCAACGTTCCAGGACGTCAGCGTGCTTGCAGATCGACTTGTAGCGCAGCAGGACTTCGGCACGCGTGTCGAGCTGGAAGGGGCTCGTGATCGTGAGCGGAACGTTCGGCGGCAGGAATCGCACGACCTGAAGCGGTATCAGCACAGTCATTGTGAGGCCGTCGATGGCTGTGGTCACATCGTAAAGGCGCAGGACTTCCCAATATTGCATGGTCAGGGCGCGCGTATGGTTGTGGTTGGTGATCGTCTTGGTCGTCACCGACTGGCGTTCGCTGGCAGACGCAATTCGCATGCCTGTGCGGGATGCAGACCGGCGCGCTGCCGCCGAAGACTGGGCGCTGGAATGGGTGGCCTGGGCAGCATTCTGAGTAGTGTTGCGTTGGCCGGATAGGGAACTGCTGGTCGTTCCGCTCGAAGAACTGCTCCCGGAGCCGCCACTGATAAGCCCGAAGAAGCTGCCTCCGACACTCGATGTGTCGCTGTCGGTTCGGAAGGAACTGCGGCCATTGATGACCTCGTTGAATGCCGAGGCGAAGGTCGCTGTCGTCGAGGTGTCTGCGGTTGCGCTTTGCAGAAGCGCCTGCGATTCATCGAAGAATTCGCTTTCGAAGACAGCTGATGTGTCCCGCCGTTCGAAGATGGCGACCTGCTGCTGCTCGCCAGGGGCAAGCGGGAGGGAATAGACCAGATCTCCAAGCGCAAGTCCTTGAAAGGTCCACCGCTGCGACATGTGCAGGACATAGCCAAGGCCCAGAGTGCCGGCCATGGGCACAGTCTCGTCAGTTGAGATGAGGCCGTTGGGCTTCACTCCCACGAGCCTGTCGCGGAAACCGTCAATGCTGAGCGGTTGCTCTACCGGAACCCGATCGACGTAACTGACCTGTTCGGTACTTGTCGCTCCTGTCACATAATAAGGAAGGTAGCCGAACTTGCGATCGCCGAGGGAAAAGCGCCGAACCGCGCTGGAAACGCTGGCTCGTGGTTCGACGAGGCGGAAGAAGACGCCATAGGGGAACTTGTCGATCGACTTGTTCGCGCCGAATTGCAGCAGGCATTCATCGCAGTCCCCCATCGCCAGTACCGGCAGCACCGGGGTATTGTCTGGCGGTGGTTCGGCGGCATCGGTCGGCGGCGGCGGTGCCAGCGATTGCAGCGAGGCCAAGATGCTGACTGGAAGCGGAGGCAGAAACTGGTCGAGCGCGATCGTCCCTGCAAGGCCGTTGGAAGCAATCTGCTTGAAGGGGATGCTGGCGCGAACGGCGCTGTTGGCACCATGCAAAACGAGCTCGAGGGAGCCGTTGTCGGCAAGTGGAAGCGCACTGGGCAAGGGCATGGTGAAGGCGCCATCCTCGCCCGTCATCACGGTGACGGGCTGTCCCCGGCGCCCGACGCTGGCAGGGTCGAATTCCACCTGAATGCGGTTGGCCGGACTGCCGTCGGGCTGGATCACCGTCGCGAGCAATTGGGGCGGTGCCATGCGGATCTTGAGTTCGGTCCTGAGTATGTCGAGGCTCTGCCTGACTTCGCCCATTCCCTTGAACAGATGCGTGATGTTGGATTCACGGATTTCGAGGAAAAGCTTTTCTTGCTTCTCGTCGAGAGCGCCAAGCGTATCTGCAGTGAGCGGGATGCGCTGGCGGGCGACCAACTCCTTGTCGATTTCTGTAGCGACTATGTTTTCACTCGGTGCCGTACCGCTGACGGGTTGCCGTGCCATGATGATTGCCTCCCAATTTCAGCAATTTCCGCCACCCGGGCCGCCGTAGAACAGCGTGATATTCCAGGGCGCGGTATAGCTTCCGATGAACTGGTCGTAACAGCCGGGCGAAGGCGATTGGCCGGTGAGGCTTGCCCACTGCGCGCCGCCGGATTTGGGCATAACGAAGACAGCCCTTTGCCAGGCAGCGTGCGGATAGATTGCTCCCGAGAATGCTCCCGAACCCATTTCCGGCCAAGGACCGGCCGCGCCGCATACCGTCTCTCCGCCGAACAGTGCCTTGGTGGCATTGCTTGCCATGGCCCCGCCGTTGAACAGGCTGGCAGGATAGTAGCCCACTGCATGCTGGGCACTGAGTCCGCCCAGATACAGCCACCAGTTGCCGCCGTTCAGGTAGAAAGCGATCTCGATCTCGTATTGCTGGCCGCCACCGCTGCCTACGGGCGAAAGTGTGCCGCCGATCGTCCAGTCGGAATTGGTTTGTACGAAACCAGCCTTGTCCAGATTGTAAGCGCCGCTGGGCCCATAGTTGTCCGCGGTCCAGTAGATGAAAAGCACGGGCTGGCTGTGTCCGTACTTGGCCGGATAGACCTGCCACCCGACCTCTACGGTTTGGTGGGCTGCGCCGGCCCCTGCCGAGTACCAATGCTGACACAAGGAGAAGATCTGATCGCCTGTCACTGACGGGGCGCGGACATTCAGGAATGAATGACCGCCCAGGTTATCCAGCGTCTGGTGAGCATAGGCGTAGCGATGGTTCAGCGAACTGTTCGCAGCCGGCGCGCTTGGCGGAGACAGCGGCTTGGCGCCGGTTTTGCTGAAGAACTCTGCCAGGGTTTCGAACCGTGCCATCTCTTCGAGGGTCACTCGACGCACCGGCACGAAGCCTGCAGGGCATTTCATTGGATTGCCGAAACGATCGAGGTCCGGTTCCGAATCTTCGACAGGCGATACAGGTTCGTCTTCTGCAAGGCCTATCGCTTCTGCAAGCGATGGGGGCGTGGCAGGCGTTCCGCCGCCTTCCCGCAAGGAAGGTTGTTCACTGATCGGAATGCAATCGAATACCTGTCCGCCGGCATCGACGAAACTCGTGACCGCGTCCGTATCTGCGTAGAGCTCGTCGAGATGGGATTTCATCGCCTCGAGTTCATGTTCACTGCGCACACGAACGCGTGGGTCCTTGCGGAGCGAACTGAAGCGGGCTTCCTTGATGGCTTGCGAGTAGTCGCGTCTAGGGAGGATACCCTTGGGTCCTGATTGCGAACTGGCCATAACACATCCCCGCCCGATTTGTGCAGTTTCAGCCACGCAGGACTGGCTCGCAACGAATGCGAGTTCATGATCCTATCAAGTGGCTACTGGTATCTCGAAAGCTAATGCGAGTTGAAATACTGGCTAGGCTTGCCAGACTCTTGCATTGAATGTTCTGATGAGACGACTCTTTTATTATTTTTTGCTCGTCGTTTCAATTGAGTAATTACAATGGTTTAATGAAGTTAACCATTCATAAGCCTGAATGAGTGGTATATCCACCTATCAGCGTTTGCGTGTGGGTCGACGACCCGTTCCCTGTCTGCGACGAAGTGACTATTGTGAAGCAGCGGACGGGATCGACGTATAGAACGCGCGGCCGATGTTGTCCGGCCCCTGCGCTCTTCCTGCGCGAGTAACCGGTCTATCTTCTCAAGCAGGCCCTATCTCGCCGGGCCTGTCGATGCCTGGCGAGTGCCGAGACGGGATCGCCTTCTCACTGGCCGGTGGCGACACGCCCCGGCGATCCGATAGGTCAGCGCCGCGCGACGATTGTGTAGATCGGCCGGATGCGATTGCCGTACTTGAACTTGTTCCAGGTAAGCGTGGAGTCCTTGAATCCGAGGATGGCCAGGTACTCCTGCACCAACAACGGAGGAAGCCGGAACCAGCCATCGGTAATTCCGTCCGGCTCTGCACTGTTCGGCATGAAGCGTGGATTGCGCTTGAAGCGGCTAGCGAAGCGTCCGAACGGCGATAGGTCAGAGACGATCATGGTTTCTCGCGTCAGGCGGGCCGCATTCTCCAATGCCAGGAATGGGTCGCGCAGATGGAGAAGAATGCTCCCGAAGACTGCCACGTCGACCGGACCGATCGCGGCGGGCATGTCGTACACCACGCCGTTCACCATCCGCGCTTTCGAGCCGTATGCACCGTGGCACAGCCAATAGCTGTTGTTGATCTTGCGAAGATGCTTGCGCCGGTCGGCCCTGGCTGCATCGCGGTCATTCTCGGCAAAGGGTACGATATCCCAGTCGAAGTCTTCCGAAAGATCGAATGAGACGACCTCGGCTCCCTTGCTTTCCATGTGAAAACTCAGGATTCCAGACGCGGCGCCTACGTCCAGGACGCGTTTGCCCGAGAAATCGAAATGACCGAGGTAGTCGTCCAGGACCCCGCGAAGATCCCACTCTCCCTTGACCGTACCATGTCCCGGTACATCCATCGTATGATAGAAGTAGCATTCGTCCAGAGACGAAATATCGCGCGGTTCGGTATAAGGATGCGCATCGAGGTTCGCTGCACTGGAACCGGTATTGTGGATCATGAAGACAAGGCCCAAAAATTCTGCACTTATCATGGGCTTAGTTTGTGTTTTCGAAGCCTGCAAGGGACTTGATGGCCCTTTGGCCCGGCCAGAAGGGCGCTACAATCGTTCGCAGTTCCCGATGCCAGCTATTGCTCACCGGCACTGCATCGCGTGCCAGGTCGATTGCACACGGTACTTGCTCTTTGCTGGTTCCGGTATCGGAAATAAGTCTTCCTTTACCATTATCTGCAAATCCTGCGGACCATGATCGACGGAAAGCGAATTGCCGTAGTCCTGCCGGCTTACAACGCCGCGCTCACCTTGTTGCGCACGTTTCGCGAGATTCCTGCTGACGTCGTCGACGATGTCATCCTTACGGACGATGCCAGTTCAGACGAAACTTCGGCCATTGCCCGCTCGCTGGGCATCCATACTATCGTCCATGCGAAGAACACGGGCTACGGCGGAAACCAGAAGACCTGCTACCGTGCCGCGCTCGAGCGCGGGGCCGATATCGTCGTGATGGTGCACCCGGACTATCAGTACTCGCCCAAGCTCGTGCTGCCGATGGCGAGCATGATTGCCTCTGGACACTACGACGTCGTGCTGGCTTCCCGCATCCTCGGCAAAGGCGCGCTTGCAGGAGGCATGCCGCTTTACAAGTATATCGCCAATCGCGCGCTTACATTGGTCGAGAACCTGCTCCTCGGGCAGAAGCTTTCCGAATATCACACCGGATATCGTGCCTGGAGCCGTGAGGTGCTGGAAAAGCTGCCGCTGGAGGCATGTTCGGACGACTTCGTCTTCGATAACCAGATGCTTGCCCAGACCGCCTGGTTCGGCTTCCGCACCGGGGAGATTTCCTGCCCCACCCGCTACTTCGACGAGGCCTCGAGCATCAATTTCAAACGCAGTTGCGTCTATGGGCTTCAGGTCCTCAAGACGGCGGTTTCCTATCGCCTGTCGCGCTGGAAAATTGCGAAGCCGCAGATCTTCTTCGACGAAGCGGCAAGGCTGCAAATTCGCGATCAGGACAATTCGCAAGGCCTGCGCCTTGAACTTGCTGCCAGGAACTGAGTTCAGTCAACGCCCGCTGCACAAAGCGGCCGGCGTTGCTGCGCTCGTGCCGTCAGGCGCGTGCCTACTGGCATTCAGGTTTCAGCGGGAATTGCTGGCCGCACGCCTGATCGTTCATGAATGGTCGGCCCATCTCCAGATCTTCATGGCAGGAAACTGGTGGGCCTTCGCCTTGGGGCAGACGCTGGTCGCGGCCTGCGGTATCCTGCCCGCATCCATAATTGCGGCAATGGCAGGGGCGCTTTTGGGTTTCGGGCCGGGGCTGGCAATCTCAGCGGTCAGCACGATGCTGGGCGGATGGATCGCCTTTGCGCTCAGCCGGACCGCACTGCGACGCTGGATCACGCCGATCCTGCAGCGCCACGCTTCCTTCTCACGATTGGACCATGCCATGACCTGTGAAGGTTGGCGCATGGTTACGCTGCTGAGGATTTCGCCTGTCATGCCCTTTGCCCTGACGAGCTACGGCCTGGGCTTGACCCGGATCAGCCAGCGCGACTTTCTCGCCGGCACTTTGGCTTCGCTGCCCTCGCTTGCCGGCTATGTCGCGCTGGGCGCGCTCGGCAAGGAAGGCTTGCGTCTGGAAGATGCAGGGTTGGACGTTTGGCGCTGGGTCATGCTTCTCGCTGGGGCAGGGGTCGTGTTGTACTGCCTCTATCGCCTGCGCAAGATCATGACCCGTCTGGTCGCGGCCGTATAGGATCAGCGGGCGCGGCTGTCCTCCAGGACTTTCTTCGTCCATGCCCCTTCGCAATAGGGCAGGTCGCCTGAATCGTCCGCTCTGGCAGGGCAGGGGCGGTGACCTGACGAGAGATCGACTTCCCACGTCGAAGGCCAGACCTTGGGGCGGTACTGGTTGTTTGCGCGCCATCTGGCAACTTCGTCCCCCCAGTTCGGACCATGTGCCATGTCATCGATAGGCGCAGCATAAGTAAGTGCGCCCGATGCCAGGAACAGGAACGTCAGGCCGCGAATGACCCATGCAAGCGGGGCGTTCGCCCGCGTGGACATGGCGACCAGGCCCATGCCAATCAGCGTCAGCGGTACGAAATTGTAGCGCTGCGCTGCCGTCGACAAGTAGACGACGCCCGGCGGAAGAGGGAGCATGCCTGCTCCAAATGCCACAGATGCGACCAGAAGCCCGGACGAGATCAACCAGATTGCAGGATCTTTCCGGCTGCGCGATGCGAACGCCAGCAGAGCGGCGAAATACGCGAAAGCGATGACGGCGGTGCCAAGCCAGATGAGACCGTGATCGCGCGAGTCCGCAAAGATCTGAACCCCATAGAGGTTCGCGATCGGGGCAGACAGCAGGGGCATTACGCCGAGCCTGATGAACAGCAGATCCAACAGGCTGACCGGATCGAGCAAGTCTCCGCGCAAGGGACTGGCCGTGTAGAAGAACAGGAGTTGGATCGCGGCTGCAGTGCCCAGAACGATGGTCTGCATCGCGCGGCCGGCATCCTTGTCGATAAGGGTGCGAAGGCAAAAGAGAGGCAAGAGGATGATTGCGCCCGGCCCGCATAACGGGGCCAGAAAGAGCAGGACGCCGTACAGGATGCGAGCGCGTCGATGAATCGGGACATCGAGCGCCAGGATGAGGCCTGCGCATAGAGCCAGATGGAACTGGATATGCAATACGTTGGCGAAGACCTCTTCGGTCATCGGACTGATCGCGACAATCAGCAAGGAGGCGATCACGGCCGATCTGGTGTCCAGCCATGTGCCTTTTCCCGTAAGGATCAGAGCCGCCGGGATAAGCTGGAACAGCGTAGCGATGCCCATTGTCACGTAGGGTGCGTGTTCGAGGGCAATCGTGCCCGACCGGACCAGGTTGACCGCCAGCACAGTGGAGGCATTGGCAGCCAGGTTCGTATAGCCGGCGAATGACCGCCATAGCGCCTCGGAAGCGGGGCGATGCCACGCATAGCTGAAGAATATAGTGCCTTCTTCGTAGAAGAACCGGCCAAATTGCCAGACTTGTGGCAAGCGCAGTAATATCAGAACCAGAAAGCCAGCGAGCAGGAGCAGCTTCTGATAGAGACTGAATGCATGGCTGCCCTCGGCGCCATGGTTGGCAGGCCCTTTCCATGGGAGTGCGTTCCAGCTTCGGGCCCGGTTCGAAAGGTGTTTGAGAAGCAAGCGCTCACGCCTTTGGGATTATCAGATGATCGTCAGACGGCGATGGCGTAGATCCATCGAACCGATACGTCGATCATTCGCAGGTCAGCATCGAATTTTCAGGATGCCCGGTGGACTAACCGCTCGTCTGGCGTGCCTTGGGGATCAGCAGGAATGCCGCCAGATAGAGCAGGCCGGTCACGATCAGCAGGTTGTTGTAGCCAAGCACAAGTGCCGAGTACTCAAGGCAACCGCCGACGATCGAGCCAAGCAGGTTGATCGCAAAGGCCGACTGCGAGTCCGATGAGCTCTGGAACCGCTTCGCAAAAGCCACGTTGGCCAGATAGATCGGAAGGAATGCCAGGACCGTCGCAGCCAACAGGCGCGGCAGGAAGGGCAGGGGGAGCAGCCAGTCGGGGCGGATCGCCCAGGCCAGCGCAAGCGATGCCGCGATGCCACCGTAGACAATCGGCAGCGGCGGCGTGCGGAACCTGCGCGTCGTCTCAACCGCGGCCAGGACAATGACCAGAACACCGGCAAAGACCAGGGCATTGACGAACCATGTCGTCCCGAAAAGCAGGGCGAAGGTCGCGACGTTCTTGGTTTCCAGCAACAGGAATGCGGCGCCCATGAAAAACAGGTCGGCATAAGGGCGCATCGGCCGCAGGGGGCCGCCCAGCACGCGCACAGCGGCAATCGATGCCAGCAGGATGCAGATGAGCGTGACCGTGTAGAGCTGCGGGAATGCTCCGCCCTTGAAGTAGAGGAACGGCGCGTCGTCGGTCGCCGGCTTGATCACCTTGTCGGGCGAAGCAGGCGCCCAGATACCGGCGCAGCTCTGGTTGGCCGGGTTGACGCCGACGGCGATGACGGCCTGTGCGCCGGAGAATGTGTCGACACACGGCGCATGGCCGAAGGCCTTGGCCACGGTCCCGGCAAGCCTGTCGATCAGCCACGGCTCGCGGTAATAGTTGTACATGGCGAAGCTGCCGCCAGGCTTGAGGTGCCTGCGCACGGACGCCATTGCCTCCTCGGTGAAAAGGAAGGATTCAAGCCGGATCTGCGAAGCGCCGCTGACCAGGGTCAAGGAGTCGGGCAGGGCGAATAGGATCAGGTCGTACTTGCGGTCCGTGCTCTCGAGGAAAGCGCGGCCGTCGTTGATGTGGCGCACCACCCGTTTGGTCGAGTATGGCCGGTCCGGATTGAGCTCGGCGCCGATTTCCATGATGCGAGGGTCGATATCGACTGCATCGATGTGGCCCGCTCCTTCGGTAAGAGCGATAGAGACGTCAGATCCCGAACCGGCACCAACGATCAGCACATCCTTGAGGGGATTGGCGGGAAGGCGCAGGTACGGCGTCTCATAGATCCTCTCGCCTTGTTCGAGCTTCCATTTCGCGGGTGCCATGAGCTGATGCGGCACGCCGTTCACGCCGATGAGCAGCATGCCCTGCTCTTTCGGGCCGACGGGCTCCGTAATGACCTTGTAGTAAGGCGACCAGCTCACCGATGGATTCATCGTCTCCATCAGCAGTTTGCCCACCAGGACGAGCGCCCAGGCGCAGGTCACCAGACGGCGCGATGGACTTGCGAGCAGGAGGTAAATGACAAACGCAATTGCGCCCCAGGCAACCGAGGGCGCGTGCATGAAGCTCAGGCCGGTGAATGTCGCGATCCCGATAAGGGAGCCGATGAGGTCATAGCGGTAGGCGGTGAGCGGCGGCAACTTTCCGAAGCAGCGGCCTACCACTTCGGCGGGGCCCGCCAGGACCACGGCAACCAGCAAGAAGATGACCGGCAATGCCAGCCAAGCCGGCGGTCCGTTCACTTCGAGCGACGTGAAATAGATGATTTCCGACCCGCTGCGCTCGATCGTGACGGGGAATCTCAGGACGCCGGCAACGAGGATACTGAGGAGCGGCATCGAGGCCGGCCAGATCGACCAGCTCTTGCGGCTGATCAGGAATCCCGCGCCAATTCCGAGGAAGGAACCCAGCAGAATGAAGTTCGAGAAGTAGGAGAGGTGGACGACGTTCGCGCCGAGCCAGCGGATCAGCGCCAACTCGAGAAAGAGCATGAGTGCGCTGGCCAGCAACAGACGAACGATCGTCCTGGACCGTTCGCCCCCTTCGGAAAGCTCCGATGTCGGCGGTCCATCCGGAGGTGAAACATCGTCCTGCGTGGACGGATCGGCCAGTTCGCGTTCAACTCTGAGCAATTCTGATCCCCCCGGATACCCGCATTGCAATGGTTGGCTTCCAGATCGAAAAGCACAATCCAAAAGATGCGCCTGGCCCCGCCGATCTCGCACCTTTGCAGGTTGTCGTAACAGCGCGACACTAGCCCGTTGAACCCAAAAATTTAGTTAATATTGACTTTATGTGCCCGCCGGGTCTCGAATAGCGCGCTTCCACTCTTGCTTTTCGGCGGACCTTTCATGATCTGCCAAGGCTGCACGGTGGCAAGGGGATCGCACGTACCATGGCGTTAGAGGCAGGCGGCGCCACATCGGTAAAGCGCCTAATCTGGATTGCGGTGCTGCTTTCCGCGGTGGCGCTGGCCCTGCGATGTTCGACTTTCGGCAATCCCAATCTTGGGGTGGATGAGCAGTTCTATCTGCTGGTCGGGCAACGGATGCATGGCGGGGCGCTCCCCTATGTCGATGTCTGGGACCGCAAGCCCCTCGGGCTTTTCCTGCTCTACTGGCTTTTCGCCTTCTTTCCCGATCCGGTGCTTGCCTATCAATGGGGCGCGGCCGCTTTTGCAGCGGCAACCGCGTGGGTTATCTGTCGGCTGCTTCTGGATTGTACCCGGCCCCAGGGGGCGCTGCTGGGCGGACTGGCTTATCTCGTCCTCTTGGGCCCGTTCAACGGTTTCGGCGGGCAAGCGCCGGTGTTCTACAATCTGCTGATCGCCACGGCGGCCCTGCTGGTCTGGCGAGGGGCGATGCAACTGCATTCGGGCCGGGCGATTTCACGCATCGATGTCGCCATGTCGCTCTGCGGGCTGGCTATCGCAGTCAAGCCTACCGCCATTTTCGAAAGCGCGTTCCTGGGCCTGTGGTGTGCCGCGGCGCTATGGCGCGATGGTCGCCGCATGACCATGATCGCGCCAATCCTGCGCTGGATGCTGCTGGGCGCCATTCCCACGATCGCTATCGGCGCGGTCTACATGGTTATCGGCCATGGCAATGAGTGGTGGCATGCAATGGTCACATCTTCGCTGACCAAGCAGGTCCGGCCGCCTGAGCAGCTCTCCTTCCTGAGCTATGCTCTTGCAGTGCGGATAGGTCCCGTGGCCTTACTGTCTCTATGGGGCCTTGTGGGAATTCGAAGCGAAAGGCCCCTGCTGGCATTTCTCGCTGGCTGGCTACTGGCGGCAACGGCCGGGTTGCTGGCGCTGCTTTCCTTTTTTGCGCATTATGCATTGCCGCTATTGGTTCCACTCAGCGTCGCCGCAGGGCTGGCTTTCGCCCGAGGCGGAGCCGGGCGCATCGGTTTCGCCGCTTTCATTGCGGTCTATGCCCTCTGGTATGACTTCACGGACTTCAATCTGAGCCGGCAGGCCCGCCAGGAAATGGCACAGCTTTCCCAATTGGCCCAGGCGCACGATGGGGGCGGGGGAATGTTGGTCTTCGACGGTCCGTCCTGGCTTTACGCCATGACCGGCAAGCGCTTCCTCTCGCCACTGGTCTTTCCCCAGCATCTCAATTCCGAGATCGAGCGAAACGTCAGTCATCTGGATACCGATCGAGAGATCGACCGCATCCTTGCCCGGCGACCGGGCGTAGTGGTCATGGCTCTTCGGCCGCGCAACGAGCCGGTAAACCGGTATGCGACCGATCGCGTGCGGGCTTACATCGCCGGGCATTGCCGCCGCGTAGGAGCCGTTACCCTGCATGAGCGAGGCGATGAGGCGCCAATCGGCGTTTTCGGCGACTGTCGTTAGGCCAGGACCGGATCTGCCTGCTTGAGATGCTACCTGATCTCGCCTCGTCCTGAGCGTATTTTCAGGGCCGTCGCATTGTTCCGACGAGCCGGTCAGACTTGGAGCATCACCGGCATCGTGGGGACCGGATCAGGTCGTGCTGGCGGTGGTGCTGCAGAAAAGGTAGCAGACAGCACTCTACGGCACAGCAGCGTATGAATTGAAGGTCAGTGGCTCGCTGGCGACCTCCTCCGCCTGCCGTCTCGCCGTGCGCCAGCTGTAGATCGGGCTCTCAGCTATATCTTGCCGCTTCGCCACCTCGTGCACGGTCGCATCCGAGCGCGTCCGCCTCCCGCATGATCGCGGCTTGCGCGGCGGGCGAATATTTAAGGCGGTGATCGGTATGGGTGATGACCTCGATCCGGCCCATCTCCTGATTTCCTTATGGAGTCCAGAACGAGACTCCTATCGATCACTCCCTCGCCAACAGGATGAAACCGCGCAACACGTCGGAGGCTGGGCGCTAACCTGCCAGCTCTCCCTGGCCAAATATCTACATAATGCACGAGCAATTAGCCTGACGCGCAGACAACTGCGCCCGCCGAACGGGGAATAGCCCGAATAGCGGTCGTGTAGGGACGAAAGTGGGGCAGAAAGTCCATGATTTCGGCCTATTTCACGCACCACAAAGAGCGCACCGCGCCGATGCTCGCGACTGACGCCGAACGACGCCGAAATTCCTATCTGTGCAGAGGTTCCCTACTTCTACGACCGGAGGCGCGACGACATCACGCTGGCGCAGGTGCAGCGGGTGCGTCTGAAGAGATCAGACGGGTTTTTCCATTACCGCCAGCGCCTGCCAGAACGGCGGGTGATATGTATCATCTGAGCCGTCCGTAAAGCTCGGCTCAAGAAACCCGGAATCGCGCGCGAAGCGACGGATCCAGTCGCGATGCAGAAAGGCATCAAGTTGCGCGGCTGCCTTGCCCTCACGCAGTAATCGCTGGTTCGCTTGCCACACTCGGTCATGCGCCGAATCCTCCATCTCGAGGAACGAGAAAACCATGCGTCCGCCCGGCTTCAACGCACGAAACGCTTCGGCGGTGTAAAGGTAGGCTTCTGCCGGAAATAAATGAGTGAAGACTGACCAATGGAACACAATGTCGAGCGAGCCATCAGGCGCCGCGATGGTGGGGGTGGTGTTAAGGACTGTCGCATAATCCGGACACTGACGCGCCAGTTCTTGCAGCAGTTCTGGTACCACGTCAGCCCCGATGTATGTGCCTTTCCAGCCTGAACGCCGAAGTGCTTGCGCAGTGCGCCCGCAGCCGCAGCCCAAGTCATAGACCGCCATGCCGTCAGTCAGACCGTTATGGAGCAGTACCGCGACGTGACCATCGCCTTGGCTTACAAAGGTCTCCATACTTTCGGCTCCGATTGCTTGAGCTAACGCCAGCGCACGGTTGTGTGGTATCTGCCGAAGTTTGTTACGCACGATTTTCCGGTAGTCATTGATGGAATGCGTATTTGCGCGCCTCTGTTGGCGGAGACGAAGTAACCCTAACATGAAATTGCCTACCTGACGCCCTCTTGGCCTTGTGCCATGCCATGTCGGGTATGACAAGAAAGCGCAAGGAAGGATGCCCGAAATTCCCCCCCTCACCCCGGTCGTCAATCCGGCGCGTTCTGGGTTGGCTCTTGGGCAGATGAGGCTAGTTTAGTGTCTGTCCATAAACAGGCTGTTTCTTGTCGTCTGGTTTGACTTCAGAGGCGGCTGCTATCGCTATCGACAGTGTATTGCGAGTTGAGCAAGTCGCTGCTTTGGTATCCGAGGCATGATTATGGCGAGATCGGCGCTTTTGTCCGACCAGTAGGCAAGTGAGATCGCCCGGCGGCGGCCGGTGGAGCAGTCTGGGGGCGCGAACCTGACTATGTCTGTTTGAAGCGGGCTTGAGGCACGAGATGCCAGCCTCGATCCCGGCGCGGAAGTTGCGCAATTGGAGATGAACCCATTTACTCTTGGCCATGTCCTCGATTTTGAGACTGCACTTCTTGTGGAAGGCGACGTCGCGTACCCCGATTGCCAAAGCCGCCATCGGCGGCTGATAAGCGCGGTGGCTCGCCATACATGGCGACATGCCGCTCTTGCCGGTGGAGAAGTTGAGCTTGTGGCCGTATTGGACGTCGCGGCCGCCTTTGACGATGATTTCGGCATGCGGTTCAAGCAGGCTGACCAGCTTGTCGGCCGTCGGGACGCGCTCACCGGCAAAGACCCGTCGCCGGGTCTGGTCGATGACCCGCTCAATCAGGGACAGATAGTGTTCAACCTCAAGACGCTAAGCTGCGCTCTCGATGCTCGAGCCAAGGCGCAATGCCAGGGGCAGTTGTGCAAAGGCGCGGAATGAACATGAAACCTCGAGATGGAAGGCCAGTTCCTCGTAACTCAGCTGGCGATATTGCTTGAGCACAGCGCACCGCAGAACCGATTCTCCCGGTAGCCCCTGGCTCGCCGTGTCCTCGATGCCAGCCCCACCAGATCTGCTGCCAGCAGTGGCAGCAACTCAGTCTGCACATCGAGCCACCCTGAAATCGCCTTGAGCACACGTCCGATCTGGTGATCGGCAAACAGATCGAATAGGCTGCTCTGGAATATGCGTTTTTGGCGCATTGTCGGCTCCTGCGTGTGTTGATCATGCCATGATTTCAGTGGTTTGAGCCCACAGCATAATCGTCATCGCCGGGCTCTTAAAGCCCGGATTCAACATTTAAGCGAAATAATTCAATATCTTAGTGTTTATAGGCGGGCACTAGATCGCCGCCCACTCGGCATCTGACAGCCAGAACAAGGAACGCGACACTAGCAATGACCTGCTCTTCTTCAACTTGGTTTCGATCCTAAGGACTAATCGACATCGCACATGATGAGTCTGTTTTGGGCGCGCCGGTTTTCGCTTGGCTGTCTCAGCTATCAGCGGCTAACAGCTACCGTGCCCTAGGTGCTCGACAGGAAGGCTTATCTTGAATTTTGCGATGTGGTGCCGGCATCTCGTAGCCGGGAAAATGTTAGGGCTATTCGGCATACTGCCCCAATCACGGCAGGCGAGCGTCATTTCCAACTTTCGGGAGAATGATGCCTCCGATCTGGCGCGCCAATTGAGCGTCTTAAAGGAACTCTACCGAGAAGCAAACACTGAGGCCCTGACGCAGCGTGCCCGCGCAGCATGGCTGCACGAATTGGCAAAGGCTTTGGCCCGGCCTCCAAAGGGGTGGCGTCGCTGGCTTCCTTACGAGTTATGGAGCCGCAGGGTATTAAGGCGCTTGGCTGCCGAGAACATCTTTGACGGAGCGGACTACATGTCCCGCTATCCCGACGTCCGACTAGACGGGCAAAACCCGGTTTACCATTACCTCGCCCACGGTATTGGCGAGGGGCGTGACGCAGGAGGTCGGCTTTCAACCTGTGCGCACATCGATCCGGATCTGAGCGCAATCCCCGAAATCTTGGCGAGCAGATTGTTTGACGCCAATTGGTATGCTGAGCGGTATGGGGTGACCGGCTCTGAGCGCGACTTGGCAGAAGACTTCCTAAGGGCATCCGCCGCCGACGCGCTGCGTCAACCTGGTCCACTTTTCTCCGGTTCATTCTATAGCCTAGAAAATCCCGATATCCGCGAAATAAACCCTCTTGTCCATTACTTGCGTTACGGAATGCAGCAGGGCCGGCGGGCCTTCCAATCCGCCACTGCCGATGCCTTCATGACCGATGCCTCGGACCAACCCATCCATACCATCTACGACTTACTCGAACCAGGCCGGCCAGTGGTCGTCCTTCACTGGAAAGACGGAAATTTCTTCTTTACCGATATCGCAAAATACATATCTGAGGTTCTAAATTCCCAAGGATACAGAGTTATTTTGCGCGATGATCATCGAAATATTGATCTCCGCAGCGTGGAAATTATTGTCGTCGCGCCTCACGAATATTGTGTTCATGGGCCAGGCGTTGAGTTTACTCCACAAGTCGCCGGGAGAATTGTCTACGTCAATCTCGAACAGTGGCACACATCCTGGTTTTCGCTGGCGCTGGACAAGATGCTCAAGTCGCGCAAGGCACTCGACATCAACCCTCTGTCGGCGCGGGGTTTATCACGTTTGGGCATCAAGGCGGGTTTCCTGCCTTTGCTACCGGCAAAGGGCGGTGTTTTCGATCTGGGGCAGGCGCCTCCTTCGCGTCAATTGACGCAGTTGCGTGCAATCAAGCCGCTGACTTACCCTCGCGACATTCTCAAGCGGCCTTATGACATTCTCTTTGTGGGCTACCTCAACGAACGCCGGGCGCGAGCGTTGGCGGATCTGGGCCATGCACTGTCCGGTTTCGACTGCTTCCTGCACGCACCCCGCTTCAATGGACCAGTCACCACCGAAAACCCCAACATGATTGGCGGCCGCGATGTTGCGCAGATCGCCCAGCATGCGAAGCTGCTGCTGAACATCCATCAGGGGGAAAGCCATTATTTCGAATGGCATCGCCTGGTGATATCAGGTATCGCGCAAGGCTGTATTCCCCTGACGGAACCATGTGCAGACATCGGCATCGTGAAGCCGGGCGAACACTATATCGAAGCGGCCATCGAGGAAATGCCCGCCCGCATCGAGTGGCTGCTGAGCACATCGGAGGGGCAGATGGAAATCAAAAGGCTTCACAAGAACGGGCAAGTGCTCATGGCTCGTCTTCAGAAACAGTTTGCAGGGCGCGCGTTGTGAGGAAGAATAGCTATACCGCATCAGCGGAGGGAATGCTGGTTCAGGATGCCGAGGTGCTGTTTGAACGCGGCAACCGACAATCCCAGACGACTATCATCATACCCCTATACAATTACGCCCATCACATCGAACAGGCACTGCAGTCAGCAGCGGCGCAATCCACTGACGATGTGATGATCCTCGTGGTGGACGACTGTAGCACAGATCAATCCGTTGAAACGGTTTTAAAATGGATGAAAATGCAAACCGGCCGTAAAGGCTTGACGCTCCTGAAAAACAGTAAAAATTCCAAACTGTCAATAACCCGCAATACCGGAATAAATTACAGCAGATCAGAATACTGCTTCATGCTTGATGCGGACAACATAGTCTATCCACGCTGTGTGGAAAAGCATGTCCAGGCTTTAGAAGCTAGACCTGAGGCAGACGCGGCGTACAGCCTGATCGAAGTATTCGAAGGCAGAAGGGACGTGATCGGCGCTGGTGTATTCATCAAGGAAGGGCTGATCCACGGCAATTTCATTGATGCCATGGCAATGTTTCGCCGATCCGCGCTGCTCGCTATGAACGGGTACGAAAATCTTCGCCATGGTTGGGAAGATTACGAACTCTGGCTCAGGATGATCGAACAGAAAAAAATCGCCATTCACATACCCGAAATACTTTCAAGATACCGGCAGCATGAAAGATCGATGCTCAGAACTCAGACCAACAGGGGCGACAACAATATTGAACTGCGCGCTTACATGAAGAAGCGGTTTTCTTGGCTCGACCTACACTAAGCGAACAGAACCTTACCTTCATGCAAGATGACGACGACGCTGCCGCCACTGATGGACTAACAAGCGGCGGCGCGCTACCTCAATCAGGCGCTGGTGACGTCTGAGTAGCTGGATACAAACTCTACACCGTTACACTCGTTGGTGGGGAACTTCGACCAACGTCTGTAGTAAGGCGCATGTCTGGCGGCCGTATAGTGTGTGACTAGACTGCGGCGGGTGAGGCCGGGTTTGGTCACCGCACTTCCACCATGCGCCAGATCTGCATGCCAGATGAGCACATCGCCAGCCTTGGGTAAGAATCTTGAACGCGCATAGCCGTAAGTTTCGGCATTTGCGTGAAGGGCGGCGAGGAAGTCATTATGCTCGCAAGGCGCGGCTTCTATCCACTTCGATAGAGAGCCGAAAACATAGTCAGGCGAACGATGACTGCCGACAAAGTATTCGAGTTCGCCCGTTCCTTCACTGACATCTTCCAGCGCAACCCACGTCGCCATCATTGACATCGGATTGCAGTCGACCTTGACGTACGCGGTATCCTTGTGAGCGGAAGCGATGATGGCGGGACAGCCTAGCCCGTCCTATTCACCGGATCTCTATTTCCGTGAGCGCTGGTGCTGAGTTTGGGCTTGCAGAGTGAAGGGGGCGAGCCGGTTCGCTGCGTCTTTTTCACCGCGGGTGTTCGATAGGTTTGCGGGGTTGAAGGGCAGGATCGGCATCTCGGCGGCGCGGCCGCGTTGGCTATGTCGGTGCGAGCCTGACCCCGGCGGCGACGGCGCGGAACGTGCTGGCGTCAGGGCATGCTGAGGCGAAGGCGACGCGTATGCGCGTGGCGGTTTCGATGACGCGGGCGGCGACCTTTATGAGCCGCAGGCGCAAGGTCGCGAACTCTGCAGTGGCCAGCGACGCGGCTTTCGGGATGGTTTGTCGGATGCGCCACATCAGCCAGTAGGCGGCGGTGTGGAGGATGAGGCGCATCTGGTTGGCATTGGCCGAGCGGCACGAGGTGCGGTCGCTGGCAAGCTGGGTCTTGTGCATCTTGATGAGGTTCTCGGCCTGGCCGCGAGCACAGTAGAGCGTGTCGTAGATGTGCTCGGCGGAGCCGCCTGCCAGGGAGGTGACGACATACCGGATGTCCATGCCGAGCATGCTCGCCTCGATCCGGGCGGCGACGCGGCGCTGGCACTTCCAGCTTTTCGCGCCATAGTGGGTCTCTGCATAGTGGCGCAGGATTACCCGGCCTTCTTCGGCGCGCTTGACCGCACAGGCATCGGCGGCCGCGACGATTACCGGATCGGCGCGCAACGCAGCGTTGGTCGGCAGACCAAACACATAGTCGACGCCGGCCGCCTCGCAGAAGGCCATGACCTCGGGGCGGCCATAGTGCCCATCGCCGCGGATGGTGATGTGCGTTTCCGGCCAGTGTCGACGGATATGCCGGACGAGGCGGCGAATATGCCCTGCGGCCTCCGCGCCCGAAGGTGTCTTGCCGGTGCGCAGCAGCATCGCGACCGGCCGGCCGGTCGCAGTGTCGTAGACATGGATCGGCAGGAAGCAGCGCTCGCCGTGATGACCATTCCAGAACGACAGCTGCTGGTAGCCATGAACGACATCGCAGGTGTCATCAACATCCAACGTCACCGCCTTGGGCGGCTTGGGATAGCTGGCGCAGTAGATGCCAATCATGACCTGCATCATGTGCGCCAGTTCGCGCGTGGACGGCGCGTTTTCCCAGCGGCTCATGGTCGGTTGGCTGGCAAGGCCCGCGCCCGCCCCCGGCAGCTTGCCCAGCGCCAGGCGGAAGCCGGGATCATCGCGCAGAGCATCAAGGTCGTCGGCATCTTCGTAGCCGCAGCAGATCGCCAGGACCCGTGCCCGCAGGATGTCGTCCAGTGCATGGATCACCCGAGAGGGGGCGCGCGGATCGGCAATGCAGCCGGCGAGCTGTGCGCAAATCCGCATCTCGCGCTCCGCCTGCGCCAGTAGCAGAACTCCGCCGTCCGAGGTCAATCGGCCTCCGTCGAACGCCGCGCTCACTTTCTTGCGCCCGATGGCTGGAAACGAAAATCGGCGCGCGCTAACCTCGCTGCTGGCGGGTGTGGCTTGTGGCATTTTCTGTCCTGATTAGGAATGGTGTCGACAACCAATTTCCTACTTCAGAACAGTGCTTTACGCCACTTCCGCCAACCTCATATCGCGCTCCGGTGAATAACAACGGCTAGTTTCTTTGATCTTTCGGACCGGTACTAATCGTTGAGCCTCTGGCTGACAAAGGCGCTTACCAAGCTTGCTAACGGGTATCCAGACAAACGTGTCGGCGAACTCATGCCTTGGATCGACGTGGCCTGAGAACACCACTTACGTTAATTGGATATGGGACGATCATGGAGCGACACGCCTATTGGTACTGGTGAACTTTCAACAAACTACCGCATCCGGCTCGGCCGTAGTGGAACTGCGACGCCCTGTTGTAATACGAGAGCTGCGCTTTAAGACGTTTAGAAAGGATGCCAGATGGATATCTATCTGGCATCCTTTATCGCGAACGCTTAGATTTAAGTTTCAGCCAAGATCCCGCGCAGATATCGACCGTAATCAGACTTACCCAGCTTGCCAATCGCGCGATCCATTCCGGCTGCGTCGATGAAGCCCTGGCGAAAGGCGATTTCCTCGGGGCTGGCGATCTTGAAGCCCTGGCGCTTTTCCAGTACGCGGACGAACTCGGCTGCGTCGAGCAGGCTGTCGGGGGTGCCGGTATCAAGCCATGCGTAACCGCGGCCCATGATCTCCACCGACAGTTCACCGCGCTCCAGATAGACGCGGTTGACGTCGGTGATCTCGAGCTCTCCGCGCGGGGAGGGCTCGAGGTTCGCAGCAATTTCCACCACCTGCGCATCGTAGAAATACAGGCCCGTGACCGCCCAGTTGGACTGTGGCTGTTCTGGCTTTTCCTCGATCGAGACGGCCTTCATCGTCTCGTCGAAGGCGACCACGCCATAACGCTCGGGATCGTGGACGTGATAGGCGAACACGCTGGCGCCGGTCTTGCGCGAGGATGCGCTGGACAGCAGTTCGGGCAGGCCATGGCCGTGATAGATGTTGTCGCCCAGGATCAGCGCCGAGGGTTCTCCGCCGATAAAATCGGCACCGATCACATAGGCCTGCGCCAGCCCGTCCGGGCTGGGCTGCTCGGCATATTCGAACGTCATCCCCCACTGCGAGCCATCACCCAGCAGACTTTGGAACGCGGGCAGGTCACGCGGGGTGGAGATGATCAGCACTTCGCGGATACCCGCCAGCATCAGCGTGCTGAGGGGGTAATAGATCATCGGCTTGTCGTAGACCGGCATAAGCTGCTTCGAGGTCGACAGCGTCATGGGATAAAGCCGCGTGCCGCTGCCACCGGCCAGAATGATGCCCTTCACGTCTCGGTTCCTTGTTTACTTGCTTTCAGGGGATTCTCGTCAATCAGGCGGAGCCTTCGTTTAGGCGTGTGACGACGGTGGTAAGTGCGCCTTGCCAGTCGGGCAAAGACACGCCGTGGACAGCGGCGATCCGCGTGCCGTCGAGGCGCGAATTCGCGGGCCGCGTGGCGGGCGTGGGATAGTCGGCGGTGGTGATCCGCCGCACCGTTGCGAACGGTCCACCGATGGAGGCAGAGGCTGCGAAGATAGCCTCCGCGAAGTCCGCCCAGCTCGCCTCTCCACGCGCGGTCATGTGGAACATGCCACGCAGGGCCGGATCGTCACTGGCGACGAGGTTTGCGGCTACCAAAAGAATACCATCGGCAATGTCGAGTGCGCTGGTGGGATTACCCACTTGGTCTGCCACCACCGACACCTCATCCCGGTCCCCTGCGAGGCGCAGCATCGTCTTGACGAAGTTGGTCCCGAATGGGCTGTATACCCACGCCACGCGAAGAATCGCGGCATTGCCGCCATGCTCCTTTAGCACCGCCTGCTCACCAGCCAGCTTGGAAGCGCCATAGACGCCGGTGGGGCCGGTCGGGTCGCTTTCCCGGTAAGGCCGGTCCAGCTTACCATCGAATACATAGTCGGTGGAAAGATGGATTACCGGCACGCCCAGCGCCTTGGCCGAGCGTGCCACCGCGCATGCGCCCGCACCGTTGACGGCATGCGCTAGGTCCGCCTCGCTCTCCGCCTTGTCGACCGCTGTATAGGCAGCGGCCGAAACCACCACGTCGGGCGCTGTCGATTCCAGAGCACGGGCGACCGATGCGGGGTCGGCCAGGTCAATCTCCGGCCGCCCCAGTGCGACGACATCGTGCCCAGCGGCGCTACCGCGCTCGATCAGCGCGGTGACCACCTGGCCCAACTTGCCGGTGACGGCGATCCTCACGCAGGCGCCTTCGCGAAGGAAAGGCCGAGCCTCTGCCCGTCATAGCGCTCACGCAGCGGGCCCCACCACCATTCGTTTTCCAGATACCAGCGCACCGTCTTCTCGATGCCCGTGTCGAAATTCTCGGCAGCGCGCCAGCCCAGTTCGTTTTCCAACTTGGTCGCGTCTATGGCGTAGCGCGCGTCGTGCCCCGGGCGGTCGGTGACGAACTCGATCAGGTTCTCGCGCGGGGCGTCGCCCGGCAACAGTTCGTCAAGCACGGCGCAGATGCGGCGTACCACGTCGATGTTCCGGCGCTCGTTGCGACCGCCCACGTTGTAGGTTTCGCCCACACGGCCCTTCTCGATGATGATGTCGAGCGCGCGGGCATGGTCGTCCACATACAGCCAGTCGCGCACGTTGTCGCCCTTGCCGTAAACGGGCAGTGGCTTGCCGGCGAGCGCGTTGAGAATAGTGAGCGGGATAAGCTTTTCGGGGAAGTGGTAGGGACCGTAATTGTTCGAGCAGTTCGACACCACGATGGGCATCCCGTACGTGCGTTCCCATGCCTTAGCCAGATGGTCCGACGCTGCCTTGGAGGCCGAATAAGGGGAGCTGGGATCGTAGGGAGTCGTTTCCTCGAACAGCCCTTCATCGCCAAGCGATCCGTAGACCTCGTCGGTCGAGACGTGGAGGAAACGGAAGGCCGCCTTGGCATCGGCATCAAGCCCGTTCCAGTATCCGCGCGCGGCCTCCAGCAGGGTGAAGGTGCCCACCACGTTGGTCTGGATGAAGTCGGCAGCGCCCGTGATCGAGCGGTCGACGTGGCTTTCGGCGGCCAGGTGCATGATGCGGTCGGGGCGGAAGTCCGCGATCGCCATTTCCATCGCCGCGCGATCGCAGATGTTGGCTTGCAGGAAGCGATGATTGTTACGTCCCTCGACAACCTTTAGCGAGGCCTCGCAGCCAGCATACGTGAGGGCATCGATAGTCAGGACGTCATAGCCCTTGTCCAGTATCAGATAGCGTACGAGGGCCGAGCCGATGAAGCCGGCCCCGCCGGTCACGATTACGCGCATTATTATTCGCTCCAGCTGAAGTAGGCGGGAAGTTCGGAAAGGCGCGGCTGCTGCCGGTCCTTGGAGGAAAGCGTGTCGGGATGCGCGACGTCGGGCCACACGATGCCAATGGCGGGATCGTCCCACGCCAAGCCCTTGTCGCACTCGGCGCTGTAGTAGCCCGTCACCTTGTAGGCGATTACGGTGTTCGGTTCGAGCGAGCAGAACCCGTGGGCGAACCCGGCCGGAATCCAGAGCTGCCTGCCGTTTTCCGGCGTCAGTGTTTTTGCCACCCACTGTCCGTAGGTGGGCGAACCGGCGCGGATGTCCACTGCCACGTCGAACAGCGCGCCCGCAGTGCAGCGCACCAGCTTGCCCTGCGCGTACGGCTCGGTCTGGAAATGCAGGCCGCGGACGGTGCCGGCTCGTGCGCTGAGGGATTCGTTGTCCTGCACGAAAGTCCAATCACCGCATTCCCGCGCGAAGACATCGGTCCGGAACGTCTCAGCGAAATACCCGCGCTCATCCCCTATGTGTCGGGGAATGATCAGCTTCAAGCCAAGAAGGTCTAGGGGTTGAACTTCCATGGTCTCGCTTCGTTAGCTTGGCACAGCGGCTTCTCCGCTATTTCCCGGTTGAGTTAGTTTTTGCTGTTCTGCAGCACCTGAACAGTGCTCGTCACGGTAAGGATGGGCGAGAACAGCTGACTGATCAGCTGGATGAGCTTGCTCGGCTGATTGGCTCGCGCGTTTCCGAAATAGATCACATCGCGATCTTGCAGGGCAAAGCGCTGCGCGAGAAAGAACGAGCCTGCCTGCATCATGTTGATGTGATAGACGACAGGCTTTGTCTGCCCATTGGCATCAGGGACGTAGCGGAATACGAAGATGGCCTTTGGATCGCCAAGGTTGGGGTTCGGTCCACCTGCCGATGCGATGGCTTGTGCCAGCGTCATATTAGAATGGGTTAAGGCGATCTGGTCAATCCGCCCCGCCGCCCCTAAAATTGTGAACGTCCGAGGATCGCTGATGAGGGCGATACGATCGCCTGGATAAGCGCGCACGTCCAAGGCCGGGTTGTCGAGCAGTTCGCTTAAGGGCAGTTCGGTGGAATGCTGGCCGCGCATGACTCTGACATCGAGATCTGCCGCCCGTCCTCGGTAACCGCCAGCCAAGGCAACGATATCGGACAGCGTTTCGCGGTTTGTCTGCAGCACGAGGCGGCCTGGCCGCGCTACTTCACCACTGACTATGACGGAATTGGTGATCACGTCGCGCGCGGTTACCAGAACTTGCGGATTTTGAGTCAACCCGCGGAGAGACCTGCGGATCTGGTCCTGGATTTCGTCGATCGTCTTGCCGACCACATGGATACGTCCGGCATAGGGAATTACGATGTCACCATCGTCATTTACCCGGCTTGGGGGAAGCGTATGCACTTTCGCGGAAGGATCGAAGGCGGGAGCCGCAAGCGTCGACTGCGTTCCTCCGAAAAGTGAAACACCAGCTTCGTAAATGGATACTTCCAGCACGTCCCCCGGACCGACCATGTCAGTCGGAGGCGGAGCCAATTCGGGTAGCGGTGTGGCTGTCCGGTGGGGCACTTTGGGCACTGCGTCCATGCTCGTGACCTCGACAAGGCCGATCCCGCCTTGTGATTGCTCCAAATCTCTGGTGATCTGCGACCCCGTAGGTCCACTGGAGGGAAGGGTCGCACAGGCGCTCAGTTGGCCGGCAACCAAAACCACTACAAGTGCTCTAAACCACATCATCTAAGTGCCTGGCACCTTCAATAAAGTAAATGCAGGCCCTTAGATGAGCCTTTGGAAGCTTGCAATGGCGGTCGACCCAGCCATTGGAAATTAGCGGCCGATTTTGCAGGAGCCGCCCGCAGGCCCGTCAAGAGATCGACCGTGCATGGATCGCGGACCAGCTCAGGCCCGCACGCTCGCACACCAAGGGCCACATGCGTTCGATGGCGTGAAGCACCGACCCATCGTAAGGCACAGGCTCGCGCGGCCATTGCATGCCCTGCGTCGCCCCTCGCATCATTCTGGCGACCTCGACACGGGCGATGAACATGTTACCAACGGGTATAGGGCCGGGATGCGCCCTGAGCTGCATGTCTAGCTTTTCTGCCATGGCCTCGCAGAACGCGCGGTTCTTCCCCCATCCGACGCTACGAGAAAAGTCGGGGAACAGCAGACCCAGATTTCTGTCCTGGAAGGCATCCATCGCGGTCTGCGTCAACAAAGTTCCATACAGGCTCTTGCGCCACTTTTCACCGTAGCTGCCGCCCACGTCCGGGCTCTTCTTGGTGTGAACATGGCAGATCACGTCGCCGTCGCCGGCATGGTCGATCACGTGGTCGAGAAATGGGCCGACATCGCGGCCGTTGTTCTCGGTCCGGATGACCCGCGCTCTAGAGAATGCCTGCTCCTCCACAATGCGGCTCACCGCTTCATGGTTCTTTTGCGTCGTCGTCGTGATGAGGAAACGAGCTTGATGCGCCGGACCGACGAAGCGGCCGAGCATTTCTTCCAGGATGTCGGGGTAGAACGCATGGATATGGATCAGCATCGAGGGGGGAACTTGTTCCACCATGTCGCCCTCGGCCGCGATGCTGGGATAGCGGATGAAATCTCCATTTTTCTCCCGGGCCGCATGGACACCGGGCCTAGGATTAACGGCGACGATGCCGAGCTGCAACATTTTGACCGTCTGGCGAACGCTAATTTCGCGCTCTCGCGCCGAGGTAAAGGAATCGAACGGCGTCAAATGTGCCGGACCTGTATAGTTGGTATCGATCTCTACATCGATGGGAAGCTTTTCCCGGCGGGACAGGGCGTCCAGCTTGGCGAAGATGTCTGCCTCATATTGCTTGTACGGATTGGTGTCGTCGCTCTCCGGAAGTGGTGGCCAGACCGGCGCTGCAGTTCTCGCTGCAGTTGCGGGCCCATTTGCCTCCGGCTGCTGCCAAGAACGCTCTTCCCGGCCATTGGGCTTGCGCCCGATGCACTGACCTATCCTGACGTAATGTTCTATCGGCGTCATGCCGCTGTCCAAAACGTCGGGATACCGTTTAATATACCAGGCTGAGTCGAATGTACCGTTACTGGTCAACCGCTCGATATCATCTGTGAATTTGGTCATGGAGCCGATCTTTAGTCGAACCGCCGGTTCTCGGTGATCCCGTGGTGTATGAAATGCCGCAGAGGATCCTGCCCGGAAGCGGCGACATCCGGATTCCTAGCCAGATAGGCATCGCTGTCGAACAGGTCTCTTCGCAAGAGCCGCCTATCACGCATATGCCGCTGCCAGTTGAGCGGCATGTAGCGCCACCACCACTTTCCCTGCTCTAACAGGAAGCTCGCTGCTGCTTGCAGCCATGCGTTGCGTCTTTCCAGCTCGACTGCATTATCCTGCTCCTGCGCCACCATGCGGCTCAGTGCGGCGATTTCCTCGCGGTGTTCCTTCAATTGGGCTTCAGCCTGCCGCGCCGCTCGGCCACTTCGTTCGAGTAGCTCCTGCGCCTCCGGCAGGTCGTTCGTACCGTTCGGTTTCACTGGCAAGGAAGAGACCAAAACCTGTTTCGAACTTGCGGACAGCGTGTCCAAACGCCTTTGCAGATCGACATTGCGGCTTTCCAGCAGACTGACCTGATCGCTTAGGGCGCGCCCCTGCTCCATTGCCACCTCATGTTCGCGAGCCAGCGCGTTGTGGCGCCTTGCAAGATCGCGTGAATTGGCGGTCAGCGCTCGCTCGAGCCGGGCAATCTGCCTTTCATTCTGCGTCCGATTGAGGGCAAGCTTGCAAACCCACTGGTTTGCATCGGCCAGATCTTGCCGTACTTTCTCTACTTCGGTTGCAAGGCGATCCCGCTCTTCCTTTCGCTCTTGAGCAGTAGCCCAAGCCTGCACTGCCTCCTCCTCGCGCTGCGCGAGGCGGCTTTGCAACTCGCTCGTCGCATTGGCTTGGGCTTGCAGGCTCCGTTCATGGTCCTGGGTTTCCGCATTCATCTGTTCAAGTTCGCGCGTCAGCTCTTCAGAGCGCTGGCGCAAGGCGACCAGTTCTCTGTCCTTGACGGCGGCCTTCTCGTCCAGCAATGCGAGACTTCCCCGATGGCGCCCGATCTCCTCGTTCAGGCGCGTGATTTCCTGAACCTGGTGTTCGAGTTCGTCCTTGTGCCTGGCCTCCAAATGCTGGCTATGGAGGA
This sequence comes from Novosphingobium pentaromativorans US6-1, assembly GCF_000767465.1. Classification (NCBI taxonomy): domain Bacteria; kingdom Pseudomonadati; phylum Pseudomonadota; class Alphaproteobacteria; order Sphingomonadales; family Sphingomonadaceae; genus Novosphingobium; species Novosphingobium pentaromativorans. The sequence goes on along the minus strand of NZ_CP009295.1, from coordinate 104,946 downwards.
CCCACCTGTGCTTTTCTTCATGGGCCGCCGTCAGAAGGCGCGTGTCTTCACTGTCGTCGGTGGGATTGAAGATTTCTGACGATCTCCATGTCAGGATGTTGGTGGCCGCGACCTTTTTGAACACGAAGTCGCGGTTCAGGTCCGCATCGCTTGGGCCGCGACGGAACACGGCGCAAAAGTCGTTCCATACGTCGGCTTTGCGCTCAGCAACGAAGCTTTCGACCAGCATCACGTCGAAACCTTCGTTTCGCGCCCAATCCTCCAGCGCTAGTCCTGCGTCCGGGTAGAAACGCCAGTAGTCTTGGGGATAGCGGTGCACCGTCCCATTGGAAGGTGCGCTGATATAGATGTGTCCCCCTGGACTGGTCTTCGCGCACATCATGAGGAAAGTGCGCCAGAAAGCCTTGTCATGTTCGAAAACCGACGATGCCATGACCATGTCGAAATGGTCATCGGGTACGCTCCAGTCGTCAAGGCCGGTGACCACGATATCGACCCCGTCACCGGCCTCGAAATCCAGCCCTATGTATTCGGCGTTTCGCGGCGCATGATCCCGCAACGTGCCATTCACGTTCTGGGCACCGATCTCCAGAATCTTGGAGGAAGTGGACGGCAGGTAGGTGTCCATGACAAGCCCTCCGATCCGATATGCCGTATCATGCATGGGAAGTCCCACTCCTTTGAAATCCGATCTCGTTCTGCACTGCAGAAGAAAAGGCAATCCTGGCTTCGCGCATGCCACTTCGCCAAGAGGGTGAGCACATCAAGATGGTCGGCCTTTCTGCAAGGGAAGGAGAGTGTTGCGCCTTCCATAGTGCAGCGTGCTTCGAAAAGTCCATCGTCCAATGCAGTCATTCACGACCCTTTGTAAGCCATGCTTAAAGCTCCGACCGTGAGGGTCACAGAATTTGCTGCATCTGCACAGAGGCACGCTTGCACATGCAAGGTGACGCTGCCATTAAAGCATCGCCAAAATGTCAGGGAATGCTCGGAGCTAGATACGCGAAGCCGGGTGCTACCCGCTTAATGTATTAAAATATTTTCTTACATTTGAGAAATTAGGATTATTTGAGTGGAGAAAAAAAATATTCTTCTGGCGCAGCAAATGCTTGATGAAGGGATTATTCATAAATCCTTTTACTTGAAGCAAGCTCCCGAACTCGTAATATCCTCTGATATTGACATGGCCCTTCACTATTTGAATGAAGGGGAGCGCCAAGGTCTTGCGCCTAGTGGATTTTTTGATCCGGTGTTCTATCGCCGAATGAATCCCGACCTTGAAGACGTAGACGAATTGTTGCGCCACTATTTGACATTCGGACGCGAGGAAGAGCGTTGGGCCAGCTTGGCCGCTCAGTTGATAGCCGCCGGGCTCGATACGTCTGCAGTCCAGGAGGGGCTTGTTCCCGCTCCCGATTTACCGACGACAGATCCGCACTATGTCCATGCTTTCGCCACATCCCTGACTGTCATCGACAATGACCCACGGTATTTTTCCAGCGAGTTCTACCTGGCGCGCCACCCGGACATCGAGGGGACTGAGCCGATCGTCCATTATCTGAATTATGGGCGTCACGAAGGCCGTATAACGAATATATCGTTGATGAAGGGCATATTCATCGACGAACAGAAGATCGACCCAAGCTTGCCGTTCGTCCTAATCGGCGTTCACGAAGCCTCCAAGACTGGCGCGCCTATCGTTGGAATGGATCTGGCACGACAGATGGCCAGCACCCACAATATTATCTTTGTGAGTTTGCGAGACGGGCCTTTACTCGAAACGGCCAAAGCACTGTTTCCCGTTGTCGTAGTTGCAAGCCAAATCTACGAAGAAAATCAATTTTACGTAGATATTATTTTAAGTTCATATCCCGTAGATGATGCGATTTTCTCAAGCACATGCTGCTTGACATTCATTATGGCGCTTTCTTTGCGCGAATGCCGTACAACATGCCTAGTTCATGAATTTCTGGAGTATATGATTCCCTTCAGGGATATCATTTACCACACTGACCTGCTGGTTTTTTCCTCGCGAGAGCTTCTCAAGTCGTGGCAATACATGCTCGACAATTACAATAGAGACCCGGCCTCGGTGATGGTCCTGCCTCAGCCAGCATCGGGTGCGAGTTCACGCAGAATGACTAAGGCGGAAGCGCGTGCCAAAATATCCGCCGCCACCGGCCTCGATCTCGACGGGGCGACAATAGTGTTAGCCGCCGGGCAGATCCAGATCCGCAAAGGTACCGATATCTTCCTGCAGATCGGCAGTCAGCTAAAGCGCACACCGGGCAAGTTCGTAAGCATCTGGATCGGCGAGCAGGTTAGCGAGTTCGAAATGAGCTTTGGCATCTGGCTTCATGCCCAGATGGAACGCAGCCGGGATGCTCAAGGCAGGCTGCCCGTCCACTTTGAGCCGGCGGGTCCGCTCTATACCGTTCTGATGGACGCTGCCGATGTGTTTCTCGTGACTTCCCGCCTCGACCCCCTGCCCAACGTGGCGCTTGATGCTGCCGCGCGCGATATACCGGTCATCGCCTTTGCTGGTGCTACGGGGCTTGCCGATCTGGCCGATCAGGGCAAAATGAATCTTGTCGAAGTCGAAATTGGGGCGATAGATCAAGTCATCGCTGCGATAAAATCGCATGCAATGGGAAGGAGCGCATCGGCGCCTCGCACCCAGAGCCAAGCAGCAAATGCAGAATTGAGGGCAGTATGATTACATCAGGCTCGTGCGCGATTATAGGCGGAGGTCTTATCGCGACAGCAGGCGCGCTGGCACTGGGGAACCTTGGCACGCCGGTTACGGTAGTGACACGAGCGCCCCCTCCCTTGAACGGGAAGAATATCGCCTGGAACTACGGGGATGTGTCAAGCTCAACTGCCTACCAAGCGGTAGCAGAGGCGCAGAGCGTGGTTTACGCGGCAGGTACCCTGGGCCCTGCAACACAACTCGAATCAGTACATGGAGCGATCGCAGAAGAGATAGTTCCGGTACTGAAGCTGGCAGAAGAGGCGGCCCTTAAGGGTGTTCGCACTTTTGTATTCATATCTTCGGGCGGGACCGTTTATGGACCCAATGCCCCGCTTCCCACAAAGGAAAGCGTGCGAGCGGCCCCCATCAACATGTACGGCACCGTCAAGGCGCTGACCGAGCAGGCCCTTTTCGAGGTGGGTCGCAAATACGGTATCACTATCGTAGTTCTTCGGGTGGCCAATCCCTATGGCCCCGGGCAGAGCGGAACCCGGCGACAGGGTTTTGTCGCGGCGGCCGTGAAGACCGCGCTCGCCGGCGAGCCCATAGTGATCTGGGGAGACGGCAGCACGACCCGCGACTTCGTTTATCTAGACGAGGGCATAGCGTGGATGGTACGCTAAACAACGCTAAGGGCGAACAATCAGCGAACGCTTATGCGACGCGGCTATCCGGCGGGAGATTGAGGGCCTTGCGGCCAGCGGAAGCGGCTGCGCGATCCCAGAGGAAATCGCCGGAGAAGGCAATATGCTCCCAACCCACGGGGGACGTATGGGCGAGCAGATAATCAGGCACCGCGACCGAGGTTGATCGTAGATGCTGGGCGGCAGCATCCATGTAGATCGTGTTCCAGTAGACGATCGCGGCGATGACTAGATTGAGGCCGGATGCCCGATATTGTTGCGCCTCATGGCTGCGGTCGATGATCCGGCCTTGGCGGAAGGTGTAGATTGCCTGCGTCAGGGCATGGCGTTGTTCGCTGTTGTTGAGACCAGCATGGCATCGCTGGCGCAGATCGGGATTTTCCAGCCAGTCCAGCATGAACAGGGTTCGCTCGATCTTGCCGATTTCCTGTAGCGCGACGTCGAGTTGGTTCTGCCGTTCGTACGCGGCGAGCTTTCGCAGCATGACCGATGGCGCGACATGGCCGGCCTTGATCGAGCCGACGAGGCGCAGCACGTCATCCCATTGTTCAGCGATGATGTCGGTGCGGATACGCTTGCCCATTAGCGGGGCGATGGCCGGATAGGCCTTAACCGGCGCGATCGGCGCGAGGCGCCGGTCTGGAAAGTCGCGCAGGCGCGGGCAGAAGCGAAATCCCAGCATCGCGCACAGGGCGAAGACATGATCGGTCGCCCCGCCAGTGTCGGTGTAATGCTCGACGATTTTCAGATCGGTGCCGTGGCTGGTGAGGCCGTCGAGAACATAGGGTGCCTCATGCGTCGCGGCAGAGATCACGTTGACGTGGTAAGGCGCACGCTGGTCGGAAACATGAGTGTAGAAGCTGAAGCCATGATCGACGCCATAGCGGGCGTTGATATCGCCGCCCGATGCACCGCGCTTCGCGCCCCTGAAGAACTGGCCATCGGAACTGGACGTTGTGCCGTCGCCCCATACGCGCGAGAATGGCAGGCGGTGATGCGCGTTGATGAGCACGGCCAGCGCCGCGCAGTAGCTGTCGTCGCGGATATAGGCGTCATGGGTCCACAGGAGCTGGTCGCGCGTCACGCCCTGGCTCGCGGCAGCCATGCGCGACAGGCCGAGATTGGTGGCATCCGCAAGGATGGTGGCGAGCAGCGCGTTTTCGTTGGGGCACGCTTCGCCGGTGCGCAGGTTCGTGAATGCAGCAAGAAAGCCGGTTTCCTGCGCCACTTCATGCAGCAGCTCGGTGATGCGGATGCGGGGCATCATCGCATCGAGCCGGTCAGCCAGCGCTTCGGCATCGGGCATCGCGATCGTGCGAACCGGGGATATCTGGAGGCGGCCGTCGCGGAACCGCACACCCTCCAGAGCGTCGCGCTTCAGGCGCTGGGCAAATTTCTTCAGTCGCCAGTCCAGTTCGCGGCCCCGTTGTTCGAGCCATTCGCTGGCTGTGGGTGGCAGACCAAGAGCCGACACGATTGGCTTCGCCTTCGGTTCGCTGAGCAGGTAGCTGTCGAACTGGCGGTATCCCGCCGATCGCTCCACCCAGACATCCCCCGAACGCAACTTGTTGCGCAGATGCGCGATCGTTGCGATTTCCCAGAGCCGCCGGTTGATCTTGCCGTTATCGCCAACGACGATTTTTCGCCATTCTTTACGGAAGGGCATCGGAGCGTCGGTAGGAAGATCGCGTTTGCCCGACCTGTTGAGGTCGCGCAGCATTTCGATGGCAGCGATCGTTTTCGCACTGCCCTTTCCGGCCCTGAACTGGAGCGTCTCAAGCAGGTCGGGGGCGAACTTGCGTAACGTCGCATAGCGGTCGGCCGCGACCGTCAGCGGATCGAGGTTGGCGGTTTCCGCGATGCTCGCCACTTCCGGCCTCGCCTTCATCAGGGTGTTCCACCCGACCGATGCGTCCAGGACCTCAATTGGATCTTCGCCAGTATCGACCGCATCGGTCAGCGCATCGATCGTTCTGCGAAAGATCAGCATCAGCCGCGCCACGTTCTTCGATGTGGCGGCATAGCTACGCGCCTGGGCATTCTTCGCGCGGGTGAAGATGCTGCCGATCAGCTTGTCCGCCATCTCCAGAGCGCTGTCGGTCAGCTGCTCTTCAAGATCGAGCAGGAAGGCAACCAGCGTGGCGCGCCGCCGGGAGGGAACGTATCGCTCGATCATATAGGCAGGCGATGCACGGCCTTCCCGGACATATTGCCGGAAGCGGTCCGCGTGGATGCGGCCAGCCACGTCCGGGGAGATGCCGATCTTCCGCACTTGCCGCAGGCGGTCGAGAATCTGGCGGATATGATCGGGCCTTGCCGCGATGGGAATGGTCTTGAGCGAAGCGAGCTGGCTCATGCCCCCGGCGTCGTCAAAGAGCTGGTCGAGGGCGTGGACCTGTTCAGCGCTGAGATCGTCGATCAGGGCATAGGCGGCTTGCTTGCGGGCACGCGCGCGCCCCGCGCTGCTGGCACGCTCGATGGTGGAGATGGACGGCAGCAGAATCCGGGCCTCACGAAGGGCGGTGACAACACCGGTCGCTATCGTCATCCCCTTGTCGGTCGCCCATGCCGTTTTCGTGGCCGCTTCGATCATGAACGGAATATCGGCACGCGTCGGCCCTCGCAGTCCCAAGCGCGCGGCTAGCTCGCGAGCATGGTCCGTCATGGTCTGGTCCCTCGCCGCATAGTCAGCCAGATCCGTGACGCGCAGGCCAAGCTGTTCTGCGACGAAGGCGGCGAGATCATGGGGCATCGCTCCCCTGTTCTGTATCAACTGCGCCAGTGTGATGCCCGGGTGGCGCAAGAGCGCGAGTTGCAGCGCGACGCCCAACTGGTTCCGTCGTTCCCGTCGCGCGCCGATGATCTCGATGTCCGCAGGCTCGAAGGTGTAGAGCCGAGCCAAGTGGTCGCGATCGGTCGGGATGGCAAGGATCTGATTGCGCTCGCTCTCGGTCAGGAGTTGATGCTTGCGCTTCGTCATGCCGATTCCCGTCCACAAAAGGTCAACTGCGCCTATGGACAGCCATGAGTAAAGAGACATAGTATGTGGACGGCTATGGGCGGGGTGAAGCGGTCGCCCTTCAGAGCGTCCACAGAACGACCGTTTGGGAGACACGATAGATGGGCGGCATTCTGGGCTACGCCCGCGTCAGCACCGGCGATCAGGATGTGGCGGGCCAGACCATGCGACTGGAGAATGCCGGCGCCATCAAGGTGTTCACCGATGTAATATCGGGAAAAAGCATGGAGCGGCCTGGACTGGCCGAACTGATCGCCTATGCCCGCAAGGGTGACACGCTCGCCGTGGTCCGCCTCGATCGGCTTGGGCGTTCGCTGACTGAACTGCTCGCCACAGTCGAAACTTTGCGCAGCCAAGGCATCGCCCTCCTGAGTCTTGAGGAAAAAATCGACACCTCGTCGGCCGCCGGCGAACTCATCTTCCATGTGTTCGGAGCTATCGCCCATTTCGAGCGGCGGCTAATCTCTGAGCGGACCCGCGATGGGATCGCCGCTGCACGCGCCAAGGGCAAGCAGCCTGGCCGTCAGCCGCTCGACATGTCCAAGGTGGATGCGGCCATCAAACTGGTCGAAGCCCGTATCTCGCCGACAGAGGCAGCACGGCAACTCGGCATCGGCAGATCCACCATCTATCGCGAAATGCGCCGCCTTGGCGTGGAAAGGCCTGCCTGAATGTCCAGATTGAAATCTGCTCACGATCTGTCCGGGCTGATGAAATATGCGGATCGTGCTCCGTGGGACGAGGCGATGGATGAAATGCTGTCCGCGCATCTCGGTCCGGCATGTGAAGCGACCGGCCTCGAACCCGACGCCATATTCGAGATCATCGGTGATCATTGGCAAGGGCCGCTATGGGGCTGCGCCTTTGAAGATCTGCTGACACAGGAACTGGAACCTGACGGTCGCAATCTGGTCGATGACTATCTCAAGCGCCGAGGCTGGAACGAGAAGGCGCCGAACAAGGCCTATATGCGCGCGCTGCGGGATACGATGATGTCGCTCTATGAGGTTAGCGAGGTCGTCCCCGGTCAGTCGATGACCTTGCGTGATCTGTTGCGGGATGTTGCGCCAGTCACGGTCCGCGAACACGGCGCGACACAGACCCTCGTCAACTGGGACAAGATCGCTGCACGGGTTGTCGATGTGAACGGTCGCCATGGCATCTCGGGCGCGCTGTTGCCGTTCAGCGCTGATGGCGCCCTACAACTGATCGACGCGTTTGGCCGGCTTGCGGACGATGCAAAGGACACCTCCGAACTAAACCAGACCGACCGGGATGCTATTTTACGGGCATCAGGCCCGATGTTCACGAACATGTGGCTGCTCGATTGTCTGGGCAAAGCCATGCCTGGCACCATGCCGGATATGGTCAACGCCGATGGCGATGATCTTGTGTTCCACCGCATCGTCTTCCCCCTGGCCAAGGGCGTGATCGGCAAGAGCGTGGTTCGCAGGCTGAACGCGGCACAATGGCTGGAGCCTGCCAGCGACACATTCTGGAACTGGCTGGTGCCGGTGACGAAGGAGAGAAAACCACGAACGGCCAAAGGCGGGCAGGCTTTTGTGACGACCATGGAGGACGGCACACCCGTCTTCGCCAATGTCGAGTTGGCGGGACGCAAACTGATCGTTGAGGTCAATAGTGCCGCCCGTGCGGAGAAAGCGATTGCGCAAATGGGCGAATGGCTTGGTGATTGCGTGAGCACACCTATGACCGAAATCCGGACTCTGGCCCAGTTCATGGCTGATGACGCCGCCCGCGCTCCGCAGGAAGAGCCGCTCGATATCCCGCCGGACGAAATGGAGCGCATCGTTCATGATATGCTGACACGCGAATATACCAAAACGCTTGATGAAGCGGTGCCTGCCCTTGGCAACAAGACGCCGCGCGCTCTGGCCCGCACGAAGGCTGGCCGGGCGAAAGTGGCCGACTGGCTCAAATATATAGAGAATGGCGCAGCAAAATCCGGGGTCGGCGAGCCAATGGCTACCTATGATTTTACGTGGATGTGGCAAGAGCTGGGCATCATCGGCCTCCGCAGGTGATGCCCTTGCACGCCGTTCCGGTATTGTTCGTCCTTAGCGTTGCTTGGCGTACCTCCCACGCTATGCCCTCTTCAAGGAGCGCGGCAATACCGACGCCATGATTGTCACGCGCCGTAGCCAGCAGGTCTTCTCAGAAAGTTGCGAGGCTCACGGTGGCACCATCGTCCCGGCCGATGACCTGCGGACCGGGATGTTCCGCAACCGCGTCATTGCCCACCTGACCCGACCCACCGGGTATCGTCATCAATGGCGCGGTGAAGTGGCGATCTGCGACGGCAGCGGAGGCGAGCCGCTGGTGGGGTTCGTGTCTCTCCTGATGGATAATTCGGAGATTTCACGGTCCGGCGATATCGGGAGCCAGGTGATGGGGCGTTTGTTCGGCGGCCTGTCCAACACCACGGCGATTTACCTGTTTCACCCGGATCGACTGCCGACCGTTGCCGATGCCGCTGCGGTCGTCGACGAGGAAGAGCGCCGGATTGCCGCGGTCGAAGAGCGGTTCGAGGCAGCGAGCGAGCGGATCGCGGAGTTCCAGCGGAACCTGGCGATCGGCGACGAAAGCAACTGCGGCACGGTGATCGAGGTTCGCGGCCCCATGGCAGAGATTGCGGTGCCGACCAACCGGCGTGCGCCCAATGGGGAAAGCACCTTCTGGTCGCGGATCGAGCGCCTCGCGCCGCCCGGCTACGCGATCTGCACTTTCGGCCTCTGACGCCCACAGACCCACAATTACACATCCCCACAAGTCCACATTCACGAGGAGGATCAACAAATGCGCATAATCTCAGTCCAGAGCATTGCCGGCGGCACCGGTGTTACCAGCGTTGCCACCGAAATCATCGCCGACAAGCTGCGTGCAAAGGAGGCAATTCTGGCCATCGATCTGGGCAACACCCAAATGCTCGGCCGCAAGAATCTCGGTCGTGGTTTCGAGACGCTGGGTGACGCATCGCTGATCTTCGGCGCATGGCCCGCTGGAGTATGGCTACGGCAGGAAGCCCTTCCGCGACTCTGCCTGTTGGACCTGCGGGAACAGCGGCACCCCTATGATGCATGCGAAGAAGAGGTGCTGCTGGCGCTCACCTGCTATGACAGCGTCGGCGATATTCTCGACAGGTTGCGCGACCAGATGGCCAGTTTCGCCACCCGCTTCGACAGCTGCGTGGTGGACCTGTCCCAGGCGCCCGACCTGCTCAGGCGCCTGTTCATCGCCGTCAGCGACGAGGTGCATTTCTGCGAACGCCTGATGTCAGAATCGCAGACCTGGGAGGCCTTCCGCGAGAAATTCCTCGATGGCGAGGAGTACAAGCCCGACCAGATCTGGATCAAGCACCCCGATCGCGGCGAATGGCGGCCGCAGGTGATCGAGGACTGCCCGGGAATGCGGCTTGTCGATGCCTGATCCTTCATCGGCGTGCGCTGCGGCGGGAGGTCGAGCAAACGGTGTCCACCAAAGGGCCGCCCTCCCCTCGCTTCGGACTGCATCGAAGACCCCTTCGATCGCTCATTGACCTTGGTCCGGCACATACGCAGTCGGAGTGTCGAAGGAGAAAGCGATGCGTACCTCATTCGATCTTGGCAAATTCGATCCCGAGGTCACCTTGATGGATGCCGCCGTCGAAGAGGAGATCTTGCCGACCATGCGAATGGTGGCAAATGCCAGCCTGGGCGTCGAGCCCTTCGACGCCTACTACGCGGCGCAGGAACTGCTCGAGGTGCTGGAGGCGGTCCAGAGAAAGACACCCGGGGCAAAGGTAAGGCTGGCAGGCATTCTTTCGGCGGACTGCGACGATTACCAGCGTTGCCTCTATTACTGCCTCGCTGGGCGAGGAGCTGGCGTTATGCTCCTGTCCCTGTCGTGGCTGGTCCGCATTCTCCGCGGAAGGGCGGGTGCAATGGGCGAAGTCCTGCGAACGAAGGCAGAGGTGGAGCCGCCCTGCCCTCCTTATGTCGCCTCCCAACCTGATGGCCCGGTACCGTCGGCAAGCGAAGATTTCCACCTCGGTCCATCCTGGACCAGGGACCCGTTGACATATGGGCCGATCAAAGATTGAAGCGGCAACTTTGTTGGACGGTCCGGAACGGCAGGTTTTGGGGAGTGAACGAGGGATAGCTGCCCATTGTTGCGGCCATGTCCGATGGCAGCTAGCCGAGATCGATTTTACCGGCATTGCGGCTTCGCGCTTGTTTGAATAGGTCTGGCCCGGAATCCACTGGCGGGGAATGAGGCTATGCGAGAACATGAGTTGCGGCGGCAAGTTGTCAGCGAAATGCATTTGCGTCGCTGGCCGCTGTTGCAACTGCCGGTCGCAGTGTTCCAGTGGGTGCTTGAGGTTGGGCCTGGCGAGCGTGAGGCGGAGCGCTCAGTCTTGTCCGCTCTGTGCGGAAGCCAATCGGATGAAGAGAATCCGCGCCACCTGTCAGGTGCACTCTTTGGCGACGTCTCCTTTACATGGGAGCGACAGAGCGAAGGTTCGACGCTGACAGTGTTTTGTCCGGAACGCGCCATCGAAGTTTTGCTCGACCCCGGACTGGACTCTTCGGTGGGCGAGGCCATTGACTGGGCGGAAACCCTGCCGGGCGCAATCATTCGCGCGACATCGATCTGGGTTGGTGGCGACGAAGCCGAAGTCGAGAGGGCATTGCCGGCGGTTGATTTCAATCGCAGCGAGCTTGTGTCATGCGGCCTCTCCGGGGGAGTGCGTATCTGGTCGGATTTTCGCATTCACCCCGATGGCCGGGGGCGCCTTGTGGTGTCAGCCGGGGAAGTCGACCGGAGTGATCTCACCCGGCAACTGCAGCAATTGCAGGAGCTTGGGAATTACCGCAACAAGGCGCTCTTGGGGCTGCCGGTGGCACAAGAGGCCTGGCCAAGGCTGGACGCGGCCGAACGCGAATTGGCCGCACTTGCCAAGGCCGTAACGTCCTCGGTGGCCTCTGACGATGATTTGCTGGCGCAATTGTCTGACCTCAGCCTGGAACTTTCGACCATTGCCACGTCAATCGGCTATCGCATGAACGCTACCGCAGCCTATTCGCGTCTGGTGGAAGAGAGGCTCGCACAACTTGCTCCGGAACCGATCCGTGGGTTCGCTTCGCTCGTCGACTTCACTGAACGCCGCTTCCTGCCAGCAGCGCGCACCTGCGCCGCCTTGACTGAGCGCGAACGCCAGCTGACACGGCGTGCGCGCCAAATCTCCGAACTGCTGCGCGCCCGCATCGAGACGCGAATCGAGAACCAGAACGCGAAGCTGCTTCGATCGATGGAGCGCAGCACGACGATGCAAGTGCGCTTGCAGCAGATCGTCGAGGGCCTCTCAGTAGTGGCCGTGAGTTATTATGCCATCGGCCTGCTAGGGTATGCCATAAAGGGTGCGTCCCATCACTTTGACTGGGTTGATCCGGAAGTTGCGATCGCTTTGCTGGTGCTGCCGGTCCTGGGATCCGTGTGGTTTGCGCTCCATTCGCTCAAGAAGCGGGTTCTGGGCGGCCATTAACTGCATCCACGCGGAAATTGCGCAAGCGACAGCGCCTGTTACCAGCCTCCAAGCACATTTCATTGTTAAGTTAGCAGGCGAAATGCAAACTTTCCTTGCACATCGGTCGCGACTGGCAGTAGCAGTTGCGGTCCGCTGCATGTTGGGAGGTGCATTTGGCCGGGGAATTGACGATCCTTGTTGTTTCGCGCGACGATGCGCTGATCAGCGCGGCGCGAGCTGGGCTGAAGGAGCGAGCAGATTACCGGCTGGTCATAGCTGAGGACGGCAAGGCCGCGCAGGAGCGGCTCAACGACATCGAAGTACACCTCTTGCTTTGCGATCTCGACACGGTGGACGATGCCCAGGACAACATACTGACACGCGCGCGCGTGTCACATCCGGGGGTTTGTCGAATTGCGGTCTCTTCGCAGAATCGCGACGAAGCTGACAGCGAGGCAGTCCGTCGCTCTGCCGCCTATCTCTATCTGTTCAAGCCGCTAACACCTCATCAGATTGCGCTCATGGTAAAGCGCAGCCTGGAAATGAACGAACTTTCGCGACGCCATCGCCTTCTTTCGCGTGAACTGAAGATTTCGGTCGATGACCAGATCTTCGAGGAACGCGTGGATATGTCAGTCAAGGGCGGTTACTCGCAATTCGAGAAGCTCGTTTATGCCAGCGCCAAGATGGCTGATTTGATCGTTGAAGCGCGCAAGGCGGCGGTTACCGATCTGCCAGTCCTCATCGAGGGCGACACCGGGACGGGCAAGGAACTGCTGGCGCGAGCGATCCATTTCAACTCTACACGTGTCGATTCTCCGATCCATGTACAGAATTGCGGCGGTATGCTGGATTCCACGCTCCATTCCGAATTGTTCGGACATGTGCGGGGGGCTTACACCGGAGCCACCGCAGACCGGCTTGGGCTGTTCCGTGCCGCAGATGGCGGAACGGTGTTCCTTGACGAAATTTCAGATGTTTCGCCGAGTTTCCAGGTCAGCCTGCTGCGCTTCCTTCAGAATGGCGAGGTTAAACCGCTAGGGTCGGACAAGTTGTTGCATGCCAATGTCCGGATCATTGCGGCGTCGAACCGGCCGCTTCTGGAAATGGTCGAAAAAGGCGAATTTCGGCGTGACCTGTATTATCGTCTCAAAGGCTTTTCGCTGAGCATCCCGGCGCTGCGAGACAGGCGGGAGGATATTCCTGTTCTTACAGATTTCTTCATCGAGAAATATGCCGGAGTAGTCGGCCGCAGGGTAATTGGCATTACGCAGAGTGCGCTCGACAGGCTGCAGGCTCATCAATATCCAGGCAATGTCCGGGAACTGGAAAGCGAGATCAGGCGCGCGGTGGCGCTGGCTGAAAATGGTGGTTACATTACAGAGCGTAACCTTTCGGCCGTGTTTGATAATCTCGTTGTTGCCCCGGATGTCGGCCAGCAGGCGGAAATGGAAGGCGGCACACTCAAGGAGATGGTCGAGCGTCTGGAGCAACGGGTCGTGGTAGGTGCACTCACCCGTTTTCGCTGGAACCAGAGCAAGACTGCCGACGCGCTGGGGCTATCCCGCGTGGGCCTGGCCAACAAGATCAAGCGCTACGGTCTGCATGATGGCTGACGTTGGTCTCATGCAGGAGCAGGAGCAGGAACGGGAGTGGCAGTGAAATGGCAGACCGGGACAATGTTGTTCGCTTGCGTTTTTCCCGCATGCCCTATCCGGGGCAAGAGGCGCCACAAGACCTCGGCTCGACAAAACTGACGCGAACAGCGGGTGCAGGACTTTCTGGTGCGCATGGCCATTGGTGCGGGCGCTGCAAAGGCATCTGGTATTCGGCGTTCGGCGAAGTTGAATGCCCGGTCTGCGGCAACCGGCACGGCTAGCCTGAACGGTTGGCATACGCACCTCCTGCGGCTCCGACTGCAAAGAATGTTTCAAGGAGTGCGTGCAAAGTTTCTTTGCATTTTCTTCGCCGAAAATATGAGCTTCATCATAAAATACTGAAAATGCTTTATTATTTTTCTGGCACGAATCATGCTTAATGTCCTCCCATAGCCCGCAGGGGCATTTGGCCGGTCGGGCACTCCGCCGGGAAGTTGGGAGACTGAGAAATGGCGAATCTGTTGTGGCTTCAAGGCGGTGCGTGCTCTGGCAACACCATGTCCTTCCTTAATGCCGAGGAGCCCAGCGCATGCGATCTGGTGACGGATTTTGGCATCAATGTCCTTTGGCATCCCTCGCTTGGCCTCGAGCTGGGTGAGAATGTCAAAGTCATGATGGAAAAGTGCCTTTCCGGCGAAATCCCGCTCGACATTTTCGTGTTCGAAGGCAGCGTCATCAATGCGCCCAACGGTACCGGCGAATGGAATCGCTTCTGTGGCCGCCCGATGAAAGACTGGGTGGCAGATCTTTCTGCCAAGGCGCAATTTGTTGTGGCAATCGGCGATTGCGCCACCTGGGGCGGCATCCCGGCAACGGCGCCGAACCCGTCTGAAAGCGAAGGCTTGCAGTTCCTCAAGCGGGCCAAGGGTGGAGCGCTGGGCGAAGGCTTCACGTCTCAGGCTGGCCTTCCGGTCATCAATATTCCCGGCTGCCCCGCTCACCCTGACTGGGTAACGCAGATCCTTGTCGCCGTTGCCACGGGCCGCGCGGGCGACCTGACGCTGGACGAATTCCATCGGCCAAAGACCTTCTTCTCCAGCTTCACGCAGACGGGCTGCACCCGCAACATGCACTTCGCCTACAAGGTCTCGACCACGGCCTTCGGTCAGCGCAAGGGCTGCCTCTATTACGATCTGGGGTGCCGCGGCCCGATGACTCACAGCCCCTGCAACCGCATTCTGTGGAACCGCGTTTCGTCCAAGACCCGTGCTGGCATGCCCTGCCTTGGCTGTACGGAACCGGAATTCCCCTTCTTCGATCTCGCCCCAGGAACTGTCTTCAAGACCCAGACTGTGATGGGCGTGCCGAAGGATCTGCCGCTAGGGGTTGATCGTACCGGCTACGTCAAGCTCACAGCTGCCGCCAAGGGTGCGGCTCCGGCGTGGGCCGAAGAGGATATCTTCGTCGTCTGATTCATGAGGGTTCATGGCGCGCAGCGAAGCGCGCCGCACACAGAATTTCGGGAGAATTACAATGGCAGCTACACAAACCCTCGACATTTCGCCCGTTGGCCGGGTGGAGGGCGACCTTGATGTCCGCGTCGACATCGAGAACGGGATCGTCACCAATGCATGGACGCAAGCGGAAATGTTCCGCGGCTTCGAAGTCATCCTCAAGAACAAGGATCCACAGGCCGGGCTTGTCGTTACGCCTCGTGCTTGCGGCATCTGCGGTGCCTCGCACCTGTCCTGTGCTGCCTGGGCACTCGATTCCGCCTGGGGTACCACCGTTCCGCGTAACGCGATCCTTGCCCGCAATCTCGGGCAAATCGTCGAAACACTCCAGTCAATCCCGCGACATCACTATGGTCTGTTCATGATCGACTACACCAACCAGAACTATGCGAAGTCCAAGTTCTACGAAGAAGCGGTGAAGCGCTATGCGCCCTTCACAGGGACCTCCTATGAAGCGGGTGTGACCATTTCGGGCCGCCCGGTAGAAATCTATGCCCTGCTTGGCGGGCAGTGGCCGCATTCTTCCTTCATGGTTCCTGGCGGCGTGATGTGCGCCCCGACCCTGACCGACGTGACCCGCGCCTGGTCGATCCTGGAGCACTTCCGCCGCAACTGGATCGAACCGTTGTTCCTTGGTTGCTCGATGGAGCGCTATGAGGAAATCACCACGTACGATCAACTGATGGCGTGGCTTGATGAGCGGCCGGAACACGCGAATTCCGATCTCGGCATGTTTATCCGCATGTCGCTCGACATCGGACTGGAGAAATATGGCACTGGCCACGGCAAGTTCATCTCGTGGGGCTATCTCCCGCATGAAGACCGTTACAACAACCCCACGATTGAAGGCCGCAACAGCGCCGTGATCATGAAATCGGGGACGTTCGACGGTGCCAGCGGCGCGTTCAAGCTGATGGATCAGGGCAATGTCCGCGAGGACATGCAGCGCGCGTGGTACAACGAAGGGGACGATATCCACCCATTCGACCGGACGACGATGCCAATCGCGAAAAACGACATCGATACTGATGGCAAATACAGCTGGTCGACTGCCGTTCGCCACGCCGAACATGGTCGTCTTGAGGCCGGCCCGCTCGCGCGGCAGCTGATCGCTGGTGGCGATCATGGCGAGGCCTGGCAACACAGTGATGGACTGGTGCTCGACATGTATCGCAAGCTTGGCGGCGCTTCGACCTACCTGCGCCACTTCGCCCGCCTGCATGAGCTGTGCAAGCTATACCGCGAAGCCGAACGCATCCTGCGCGAGTTCCGTCTCAACGATGAATGGTACATCAAGCCTACTGAGCGCGATGGCCAGGGATGGGGCGCGACCGAGGCTGCGCGTGGCGCCTTGTGCCACTGGATCGACGTGCGCGATGGCAAGATCCACAATTACCAGATCATCGCTCCGACCACATGGAATGTCGGCCCGCGTGCGAGCAATGGCGAGTTGGGACCGATCGAGGAGGCACTCATCGGCACCCCGATTACAAATACTGCCGATCCGGTTGAAGTCGGACATGTCTGCCGTTCCTACGACAGCTGCCTGGTTTGTACGGTCCACGCACACGATGCGAAAACGGGCGAGGAACTGGCGCGCTTCCGCACAGCTTGATATCGGGCCGCCGGGTGGGAGGACGCTGTGAGGTGTCTCCCACCCGAGGCTGCGAATAGAATAACAACCCGTTGGGAGAATGCGCCGGAATGACTGGCGACAACACCGAATTGCAGCGCCAGCGCGAATGGCTCCTGTCCCGGTATGGCGTGGTGCCTTCAGAGGCCGATCATGCGACACTTCTGCGCATGATCGAGGATTATCTCAACGAAGGGCTGGAAACGCAGGTTGAGCCATTTCCCGAAACCGACCGCGAGTTTTCAGGCATTCTTGACGAGTTAAGGGCGCTCGACCCGGATGATCTAAGGGCCAAGCTCGACATTTCCGGCTGGTTGCTTCGCCCGTACGGGGCAGACGAGATGCGCTGTCAGGAATGCATGTATTATCTGGTCCACAGGCGCTGGTGTGACCTGCCGGAGCTAAGCTTGCCCGCCGAGCCCGAATGGTGGTGTCGCCTCTGGCGCATTTGAAGGAGTTGCGCATGGCCACTGATGCAGACGAAACCCTACGGCGGGAGATCGCGGGTCTTCTGGCTGGCGGCCTTGAAACCGAAGTCTTCCCCAGAGCCGAAGACTCCGCGCAGGTCAACGCGATCGTGTCCCGCCTGCAATCGGAAGGCAAGGACCTTGCTTCCAAACTTGTGATTGCCGGGTTTACAGATCACACCATCACGGCTGATGAACTGGAACAGCCCTGCGAAACCTGCATGTATTACCTTATCAAGCGCCGTTTCTGTGATCTGCCTGAACTTATGCTGCCGGTTGAACCCGAGTGGTCGTGCCGCCTGTGGCGAATTTAGACGCACCTGCCACTGCGATCATTGGCTGCGGCAATATCAATCGCGGTGATGACGGGGCTGGTCCGGCCGTCATCGCCCGGCTTGCTGCTGAAGATTTGCCGTCTGATGTAGCGCTGCTGGATGCCGGCACTGATGGGATGGCAGTGATGTACCGTGCGCGCGGGGCGCAGCAGCTTATCGTGATCGATGCAAGGGAGCCCGAAGGCAAGCCGGGGGCTATCTACGAGGTTCCCGGCGATGTGCTGGCGGCAGAACCGGTCCATGGCGTGGGTCTTCACGCGTTCCGTTGGGACAACGCCCTGTTTGTGGGACGCAAGATCTTTGGCGATGACTTCCCTTCTGATGTGCAAGTCTATCTGATCGAAGCGCAGACGCTGGACTATGCCACCGAGCTTTCCGGGCCGGTAGTTGCAGCGGTCGAGAAGGTGGCGGCCAAGATCGCGGCGCGGCTCGTCATCGCCCCCGAGGCTTAAGTCATGGAGCAGACCATCTCGGTCGCGCGCGGGACGATCCGGTTTCCCGCAGGCCTGGTCGCTACCTATTTCTCGGGCATCGATGCAGTTGCGGTGCTGATCGATGGCGCGACCTTGCGGATTTTGCCGGTGTTTCACGCGGCGGCCGGAGGAGCGCTGTTGAAACAACGCAATGCTCAGGGTGATCGGGTAGTTGGCGCTTTCGATGTGTTCGAGGCGCACGGCCTGGCCGACTTCGAGGCGCAGGACGTCCCCGTAAGGTGGTCAAGCGGAGATGCGGCGCTTCTTGCGGACCTCCCCGTAACTGATAACTAAGTTTACATAACGAAAAACTGGTAGACAATTTACCCGGCGCTCGTTTTAAGGGCTGCAGGCCCGAATCCGATCAAGGGGAGGCCGGGGAGAGTCGGGATGGTTGCGCTCAGTCGCACAGAGGATCAGCTGGCGGCCGCCTTGAAGGTGGTGGAGGAAAGTGACGCTTCGGTTATCGAGAAAGCCGAAATGCTCATGGAAATTGCCATGGGTCTGCAACAGCGGCCGAAGGAAGCCGACGACCTGCTGGCAGCCATCGAACTCTATGAACAGGCAATCCATCAGTGCGGAGACCAGGATGCACTGCTGACTGCCCGGATTCGTGCGCGAATGGCCACGGCGCTCATGGCAATTCCTTCCGAAATTGCCGCACCGATCGAACAGGCTCGTGACTTGCTGAAACAGGCAACACCGGTCCTGGCGGAGGGAGGCAGCGGCGAAGAGGTGGCTGAAGCGGAAATGAACCTTGGCCTCGCCCTGCAGACTCTTGCAGGCGCAGGCATGGCACGAATTACAGATGCAATATCCGCCTATCAGCGATCGCTGCGGACGTTCAACAAGCTGCGTCATCCACGCGAATATGCCATTCTGAACAACAATCTGGCGACCGCCTTCCTCTCCGTTCCGATTACGAGCGAAAGCGGCAAGATCAGCGAAGCGCTGGCGGTGCAATCATTTGAAGAAGGACTTTCGGCGGTCAATCTGATCGATCAGCCGATGGAATATGCAATGCTGCAGAACAATCTGGGCAATGCGCTGCAATATGCATCATCGAGCCACCGGGTCGAGAACGGTTTCCGTGCGCTGGAGGCCTATGACGAGGCGTTGAAGGTGCGCCAGCGGGACAACACTCCGCTTGAATATGCCAACACCATAGCGAACAAGGCCAATTGCCTTTGCAACCTCCCTGACGATCCGGAAGACGGAGAAGCAGGCAATCCACGCAACATCGCGCAGGCGATCAAGCTGCTGCGCGAAGCGCGCGAAATATTTGCCGCTTCCGGAGCGCAGGACCGGGCCGAGAGCGCGGCGCAAACGATCATCGAACTTGAAATGGCAGTGCGCGGCGAACCCTCGCGCGCCAACGGCGGATTTTAGAGAACAATGGAGGTGAATTTGCTCGTAATTTTACTGCTGGCCCTAGTGGCCGGAATAGCAGGGGCTCTTGTCGGCGGCGCGCTCTCGGGCCTGAAGATTGGCGGGGCTGCGCTGGGCAAGCAACTGGCAGCCCAACTGGGCGGGCTATACGGCCTGCTCGCCGGAGTTCCCGGTGTAGTCATGGGACTCGCCGTGCTGTTTTTCATGCAATCGGCCTGAGGGAGACTACCATGTTTGATATGGTTTTCAGTTCAACCAAGTTGTTTTTTCAGGGCAAGCTGTTCCAGGATACGGCCCTCGCCATCCGTCTACTTGTGACCGGGGCTGCCGCAGCTACCGTTGCAACTGTATTGGTTGGCATGGTTGCACCACTATGGGGAGCGGCGATTGCCGGGGGCCTGGTGGGCGGCTTGCTTCAGCCTTACCTCTACCGGAACATCAAGTACGCCTGATCCGATGTCAGAGGCGGATCCCCAGCGGCCCGAGCCAACGCTTTCCCGCCTGCTGGGGGATCTGACCGCGCTGGAAGCGCTGGCAGAGAACTGGGAAGAAGGTGCACGCAATGGTGCGCAGGCACGGGCAGCGGCGCTTGACGCGCTCAATGCCGAAGCCTTCCGTCGCCTGATCCGGTCGCTGCGTGAGCTGCCCGGCGCAGCCGAGGCTTTGCGTCAGGCGGCGGCGGACGAGGTGGTCTATTGCGTGCTCCGCCGCCATGGCATCCTCAAGGCCAGCCTGTTCGAGCGGGTCGATGCCGCGCTTGCCACGGTGCGCCCGACGCTGGCCGGCCATGGCGGCGATGCCGAACTGGTCGAAGTATCTGGCGACAAGGCAGTGGTCCGTTTTCTGGGGGCCTGTGATGGATGTCCCGCTTCGGCGCTGACTTTCTATGCCGGGGTAAAGAAAGCGATCACTGAGCAAGTGCCCGAAATCCGCGAAGTCAAACAGGCCAAGGGGCTGGGTGGCGGCGGCGGTGACACGGTGCATTTCACCTCTCCCTTCGCCGCGCATGAGCATGAAGGCTGGCTCCACGCGCTGCAACTGACTGAATTGCCCGACGGGACGACTTCTGTCCTGGAGCTGGAAGGGCGTTCGCTGCTTCTTTCGCGCTTCGGGGACAAGGTTACCTGTTTCGAGAACGCCTGTGCGCATCTTGGCATGCCGATGGACCAGGCGGAAATTACCGATGGCTTCATCACCTGTCCGCACCATGGTTTCCGTTATGCGCTCGAAAGCGGTGAATGCCTGACGGCACCGGAAGTGCAATTGCAACCTCATGCCGTACGCGTCCGAGGGGACGCCATCGAACTGAGGCTGACGCGATGAAAGTATCGCTCGCGCCCTCCTTCCGTCCGGTCAAAGCCGAAGGGACGCAAATCGCGGGGGCACCGCTGCTGGAAGAAGGCGGGCCGCGCGTTGTGCTCGGGTGGTCGCCCGGCGACATTGCAACGCCGCTGTCTCCCGCCGCTGCAAGCCTGTTCGGGCCGCGCGGTGTCTGCCTGCATCCTGATGGAACATTGTGGGTCGCGGATACCGGGCATCATCGGCTGCTGGGATGGCGAAAAATTCCACAATCGGACAATGAGCCTGCCGACATTCTGATCGGCCAGCCGAGTTTCTCACGCGAAGGCCGCAACGCCAAGGGGCCTCCCGGTCCTGCTACGCTCAATGTGCCAACTGGCCTGTGCTCATGGCGCGGCGGATTAGCCGTGGCTGATGCCTGGAACCACCGCGTGCTGATCTGGCGCGAAGTGCCAACAGGCAATGGCCAGCCAGCCGATCTGGTGCTGGGTCAGGAGGATAGTGAATCCGTTCTGGCCAATCGCGGCGCTGACCGTCCAACCTCGGCCAGCCTGCACTGGCCCTATGGCGTGGCCGAAGTGGCCGGCAGACTGGTCGTATGCGACAGCGGCAACCGCCGCCTGCTGGTTTGGAGCGATCCTTCAGAAACCGGCCAGCCAGCCGATCTGGTGCTGGGCCAGCACGACTTCTCTACGCGCGACGAGAACGCGGGCGGCGAAGTCACGGCGATGTCGATGCGGTGGCCGCATGGAGCCTGCTGGTGGAATGGCCATCTCGCGCTGGCAGATAGCGGCAACAATCGTGTAATGCTGTGGCGCGGATTTCCAGAGCACAATGGCGCGCCTTGCGACGCAATCCTGGGACAGCGGGACGCCGCGCATTGCGATCACAATATGTCCTCCTACTATCCCAGCGCGGCCAGTGTGAACATGCCCTATGCGACGGTTGAAGCCGGTGGCCAGCTGATTGTGGCCGATACCGCGAACTCGCGTCTGCTCGGCTGGGCAGACAGCGCCACCGGCATTGCGGCGAACCGGCTTTGTGGTCAGCCGGACTTCGCCAGCAAAGGCGACAATCGCTGGGGCATGCCCGAACGAGACAGCCTGTGCTGGCCCTATGGCCTGTCAGCGCTGGGTGATCTGGTGGCGGTTGCCGATAGCGGCAACAATCGCGTCCTTTTGTGGAATCTGGCGCGGTGACCGGCGAACGCCTTCTGGTACGCGGCCAGGTGCAGGGCGTAGGCTTCCGGCCCACTGTATGGCGGGTTGCACGCGAGCTTGAGCTAACCGGTGATGTGCGCAACACCAGCAGCGGGGTTGAAATTCGCCTTTGGGGCGAAGCGGTGTCGCGCTTTGAAAGCGAACTGCGCGCGGCTCTGCCTGCATTGGCGCGGATTGATGCGATAGAACGCGTGGCAATTGATGCTGTGCGGCCCGAGAGCTTCGTTATCGGTGCATCGGAAGGTGATGGCATGCGCGGGGCTGTAACGCCCGATGCGGCAATCTGCTCCGCCTGCCTTGAAGAAGTGCGCGACCCTTTCGAGCGTCGCTATCGCTACCCCTTTACCAATTGTACCGAATGCGGGCCGCGTTTCTCGATTATCGAGACCGGCCCCTATGATCGTGCCCGCACGACCATGAGGGGTTTCGCGATGTGCCCGGAATGCGGAGAGCAATATTCCGATCCGACAGACCGGCGCTTCCATGCCCAACCTATC
Source organism: Novosphingobium pentaromativorans US6-1 (assembly GCF_000767465.1). Taxonomy (NCBI): domain Bacteria; kingdom Pseudomonadati; phylum Pseudomonadota; class Alphaproteobacteria; order Sphingomonadales; family Sphingomonadaceae; genus Novosphingobium; species Novosphingobium pentaromativorans. The sequence goes on along the minus strand of NZ_CP009295.1, from coordinate 82,582 downwards.
GCGTGCCATGTTTGCGGACCACGCGCATGGATCGAGCGCCTTGGCCCCGGTACTGTTAATCACGAAGCCTTTTCGATGATGGACGACGTGGATGCCGCAGGCGGCATGCTGATGAACGGGCATATCGTCGCCATCAAGGGGCTTGGCGGCTTTCATCTCGCCTGTGATGCCACCCGCGCGGAGGTGGTGGCCGATCTGCGTATGCGCAAACGGCGCAGGGGCAAGGCCTTTGCCCTGATGGCGCGCGATCTGGACGTTATCTGCCGTTATGCCGAATTCTCGGAACAGGAAGCCGAACTGCTGGCATCGCCTGAAGCGCCGATCGTGTTGCTGCGCGCATCGGGGGAACCGCTGCCCGAAGCGGTTGCGCCGGGGCTGGACCGTATCGGCTTCATGCTGCCGCACACCCCGCTACATCACCTGCTGTTGCGGCGGATGAAGCGCCCGGTGGTGATGACTTCAGGCAATCTCTCAGGCCGCCCGCAATGCACGACTAACGAGCAGGCCCGCGCCGAACTGGAAGGCATTGCCGAATTCGCGCTGATGCACGACCGGCACATTGCCAACCGGATCGACGACAGCGTTGCGCGGGTCGATCTGGGCCGGGTCCGGCTGCTGCGCCGCGCACGCGGCTATGCCCCCAGAGCTATCGACCTGCCCACCGGCTTTCCGCGTGACATTTCAATACTGGCCATGGGCGCGGAGCTCAAGAACAGCTTCTGTCTGGTGCGCGATGGCGAAGCTGTGCTGAGCCAGCACATGGGCGATCTGGAAGATGCGGCCACCGAAGATGATGTGCGCCGCAACCTCGATCTTTATACCCAGCTCTACGACCATCAGCCAGCGGCAATCGCGGTGGACGCGCATCCTGAATATCTTTCGACCAAGCATGGGCGCGAAATCGCGGATGGACGACCGGTGATCGCGGTACAGCATCACCACGCCCATATCGCCGCCTGTCTGGCAGAAAACGGCCGCTCGCTCGATGCCGCCCCTGTACTGGGAATCGCGCTTGACGGTCTGGGTCTGGGTGATGACGGCACGATCTGGGGCGGTGAGTTCCTGATCTGCGATTATCGCGGATACCGTCGTGCCGGGATGCTCAAGCCGGTCGCACTACCGGGTGGGACTGCGGCGATCCGCGAACCCTGGCGCAATGCCTATGCCCATTTGATGGCGCAGATGGGCTGGGCCGAATTCGCGATGAATTTCGCTGACCTGCCATTGTTTGCCCGCCTTTCCGCCATGCCGCGATCCACGATCGATGCGATGATCGCCAGCGGCACCAATAGCCCACTTTCTTCCTCATGCGGGCGGTTGTTCGATGCCGCTGCGGCGATCTGCGGTCTCGCCTGGGATCGGCAGGAATATGAAGGGCAGGCAGCCATGTTGCTGGAAGCAGCAATCGATCCGGCGGCGCTGAATGAGCCGGACGATCTGGCCTATCCTTTTTCCATTCCGTTGCTGGGCGGGCGTGGGCTTCCCTATGTTGAACCGCTCGCCGTGTGGCGGGCGATGCTGGGTGACCTGCTGCTGAATACGCCTGTTGGGGTGATGTCCGCGCGGTTCCATCGCGGCCTCGCACGGTCTGTTGTGGCCATGGCGCAGCGCCTGACCGCAGACGATGGCCCTGATACTGTGGCCCTGTCTGGCGGCTGTTTCCAGAACGCCACGCTGTTCCGCCTGGTCCATGAAGGATTGGAACAACTGGGGCTCAACGTCCTCAGCCACTCGAGAGTGCCCGCCAATGATGGCGGTCTGGCTTTGGGGCAGGCCGCTGTGGCCATGGCCCATTTGCACGAAGCGACCGCGGAAACCGAAAATGGGAGAGAAGTATGTGCTTAGGTATTCCGGGACAGATCGTGGAGATCACCGATGCCGGGCGCAAGCTGGGCGTGGCCAATGTCTCGGGCGTGCGGCGCCCGGTCAACCTCGCCTGCGTTATTGGCGAAGGCAGTGTCGAAGACCTGATCGGCACATGGGTGCTGATCCATGTCGGATTTGCCATGAGCAAGATTGACGAGGATCAGGCGGCCGAAACACTGCGCATCCTGACCGAGCTGGGAGAGGCGCAGCAGGAACTTGCAGCCATGCGCGACGGCGATCGCGCGTTGGGAGACGCGCAGTGGTGACCACTGGCCCTGCCTTGAATGCGCTTTATCCGCATATGCGCAGACGTGGCGAACAGCTCCGTGCCTCGGCGCAAAGCCTGCGCCATTCGGTTGAGAGCAAGGCTCGGGACCACACTGAGGTGTTCGGCAAGTTTTTTGCAGAACAGGCAGACGAGCTGGTCGCCGCCGCGACCACGCTGGCCGCAAGCTATCGCCAGGGCGGGCGCCTGCTGGCCATGGGCAATGGCGGATCGAGCTGTGATGCCGCGCATGTCGCGGTGGAGTTTCTCCATCCAGTGACCGCCGGAAGGCCGGCGCTGGGTGCGATCAACCTCGCGGCCGATGTCGCGATGCTGACGGCAGTCGGTAATGATGTCGGACAGGACCATGTGTTCGTGCGTCCGCTGATTGCCCACGGGCGGCACGGTGATTGCCTGATCGGCTTTTCGACCAGCGGCAATTCCGCAAACCTCATCCGGGCTTTTGCCAAGGCACGGGAGATGGGCATTGCCACGATCGGCCTGGCGGGTGGTGACGGGGGCGAGATGGCCCGCGCCGGACTGGATCATCTGCTGGTGGTCCCAACAGGCTCGATCCACCGGGTGCAGGAATGCCACCTCGCGGCCTATCACATCCTCTGGGACCTGACCCACACGCTGCTAGCCAATGACCGGGCCGCACCGCTGGAGGCAGGCGCATGAAGTATGTCGACGAATTCCGCGATCCGGTTCGCGCCGGTGTCCTGCTCAAGGAAATCGAGGCCCTGACTGCACAGATCATGGCCGGGCGCGATCGCCCAGTCGTCATCATGGAAGTGTGCGGCGGCCACACGCATTCGATCTTCCGATACGGCATCGAGAAGATGCTTCCGCCGGAAATCGAGTTTGCCCATGGGCCGGGCTGTCCGGTTTGCGTGTTGCCGATGGGCCGGGTCGATGATTGCGTGGAACTGGCTATGAAGCCGGAGGTGATCTTCACTACGTTTGGCGATGCCATGCGCGTGCCGGGATCGCGGCTCAGCCTGCTAGGCGCAAAGGCCGAAGGGGCCGATGTGCGGATGGTCTATTCACCACTCGATGCCCTCGCGCTGGCCCGTGCGAACCCGGACCGCGAAGTGGTTTTCTTCGGCCTCGGCTTCGAGACGACGATGCCCTCCACAGCCCTGACAATCCTGCAGGCCCAGGCAGAAGGGATCGGCAATTTCTCGCTGTTCTGCAACCACATCACCATCATCCCCACGATCAAGGCGATCCTCGATTCACCCGATATGGGGATCGATGGCTTTCTCGGGCCGGGCCATGTCTCGATGGTCATCGGCACTGATCCCTATGACTTCATCGCACGCGACTATCACCGTCCGCTGGTGGTCGCCGGCTTCGAACCGCTCGACGTATTGCATTCGGTTTGGATGGTGCTTCGGCAAATGGCCGAAGGCCGGGCGGAGATCGAAAACCAGTATGCCCGGATTGTGCCACGCTATGGCAATGAAGCTTCGCTGGCTGCGGTTACGGAAGTATTCGAACTGCGGGAATTCTTCGAATGGCGCGGGCTGGGCTCGATCGACCATTCTGGCGTCCAGATTCGCGAGGCCTATGCGGCCTGGGATGCTGAGCGAAAATTTGCCGTTGCATCGCCTAGCATTCCGGATCCCAAGGCTTGCCAGTGCGGCGAAGTGCTGAAAGGCGCGATCAAGCCATGGCAGTGCAAGCTGTTCGGTCGGTCGTGCACACCGGAAACACCGATGGGTGCCCTGATGGTTTCGTCTGAAGGAGCATGTGCCGCCTATTATCAGTATGGCGGGATCGATGCGGTGCCGGAGCCAGCGCAATGAACGCTGTAACTCCCACTGGCAACGGACGGCTGCGAGCGGAGCGGGTCACGCTGGCGCATGGCGGTGGCGGCAAGGCCATGCGGGATCTGATCGAGGATGTGTTTACCTCGGTTTTCGAACCCGACGGGTTGGAAGACCAGGCGCGGTTGAGCCACGAAATGTTGGCCGTGGAGGGTGCCCGGCTGGCCTTCACCACGGACAGTTTCGTAGTGCAGCCGCTCGAGTTCCCCGGTGGCGATATCGGCAAGATTGCGGTTTGCGGCACAGTTAACGACCTTACCGTCGGCGGCGCGCAACCGCTGTGGCTGTCGGCGGCCTTTATCATTGAGGAAGGCACCGAAGTCGCCTTGCTACGCCGCGTGGCAGCGGCCATGCGTAGGGCGGCCGACCAGGCCGGTGTGCGGATCGTGACCGGCGATACCAAGGTGGTTGAGCGCGGTGCCGCCGATACGCTGTTCGTCACCACTTCCGGAGTGGGAGTCATCCCTGCGGGACGCGAACTTGCCGCGGAGAAAGTTCGCGCGGGCGATGTCGCGCTGGTCAACGGCGTACTGGGTGATCATGGCGCCGCCATTCTGGCCGCGCGCGGAGACATGGTTTTCGAGGCGGATATTCGTTCGGATTGCCGCCCGCTCAATCACCTGATGGAAGCGGTGATCGAAGCCGCACCGGGTGTGCGCTGTGCGCGGGATGCCACCAGAGGAGGCCTGGCCAGCGCACTCAACGAAATATCGCAAGCCTCGGCCATCGGGATCGAGATCGACGAGGCCAGATTGCCAATGAGGGCCGAGGTCAAGGGCGTGTGCGAACTGCTCGGGCTTGATCCACTCTATCTCGCCAATGAAGGGGCGCTGGTGCTGTTCGTTCCAGAGGAGCAGGCGGAAGCTGCGCTGGCAGCCATGCGCTCAACCGAGGCAGGGCGCGATGCAGCCATTATCGGGCGCGCGGCAGAGATGCGCAGCCCGCGCGTGGTCATGCATAGCCTGTTCGGCGGAAGCCGGATCGTCGACATGCTGGTCGGCGAGCAACTGCCGCGTATCTGCTGAGGGAGAAGACCTGCCATGCAACTCTCGTTGATCGCCCTGGGTTTCCTTGCCGGAATGGGCCATGCGCTCGAACCCGATCACCTCGCCGCAGTCGGTGCCATGGCCACGGGACGGAATTCGCGCCGGTCGATGGTGCTGCGGGGTGCTGCGTGGGGGCTAGGGCATACGCTCACCCTGCTCGCGATCTGTTCTGCAGTGATCCTGCTGGGCATGGCATTGACAGGCCGTACGGCAGCCCTTCTGGAGAGCGCCGTTGGCTTCATGCTGATTCTGCTGGGGGGCGATGTACTTTGGCGGATGCGCAAGGCACGGGTGCATTTCCATCTGCACGATCATTCCGATGGCGAACGTCATTTTCATGCTCACAGCCATCTTGGCGAACGGGCGCCCCATGATGCGAGCCGCCACGAACACTCTCACCCCCACAAATTTCCCTTGAAAGCGCTGGCTGTCGGGCTGGTGCATGGCGCGGCAGGATCGGCTGCCCTGCTTACCCTGGCAGTCGCTTCGGTTGGTGATCCTCTGCTGGCGGTTATCTATGTCCTGCTGTTCGGAGTTGGCTCAATTGCAGGAATGGCTGCGCTCAGCTTTGTCGCCTCCTGGCCGCTTGGCTATGCAGAGCGTGTTGCCTTGCGACTTCATCGAGCGCTGAATCTGTCGTTGGCTGTGCTGGCACTTGGCCTGGGATTGCACACGATCTACGCCAACCTGCCTGGCGTGTTGGGGGCGGCCTGATGCACGAGCTGTCTCTTGCCCGGAATATTGTCGCCATTGTTGGTGATCACGCGCAGGGTCGGCGGGTGTCGCGTGTTCGCCTGGCAGTCGGCCCCTATGCCTGCGTAGAGCGCGAGGCGATCCGATTTTCATTCGAGGTGGCGAGCGAAGGTACGCTGCTCGAGAAGGCTGCACTCGAATTTCTGGAAGGCGAGACCGACCAGTTCATCATCAAGGATTTCGATATGGAGGAAATGGCCTGATGTGCGGCACCTGCGGATGCACCGATCCTGACAACGAGATCGCGATGATCGACCCGGAAACCGGAAAGCGAGTGCTGCTTCGCGGCGGCGATGACCATTCCCACGATCATGACCACACCCACGATCACAATCATTCACACGATCATGATCATTCACACGGGCACCATCATCACCATCATCATGATCACGGGCATGACCATCACCACCACGGTGAACAAGCGGCGCGTGTATCGCTGGAAACCGCCGTGCTTGACCGGAATGATCGCCAGGCGGCTCGCAACCGGGGCTGGTTCGAAGGGCGCGGTGTTGTCGCGCTCAATCTCGTCAGTTCGCCTGGGGCTGGCAAGACGACCTTGCTCGAAACCACGATCCGGGCGCTGGAAGGAAGTCTGCCGATTGCCGTTATCGAAGGTGATCAACAGACGGCCAATGATGCCACGCGCATTCGCGAAGCGGGGGCCCGTGCAATCCAGATCAACACAGGGGCCGGCTGTCACCTCGAAGCCGATATGGTTGCCCGCGCTGTTGAAGAACTCGCACCGAAATCCGGCTCGTTGCTGCTGATCGAGAATGTCGGCAATCTTGTTTGTCCGGCGATGTTCGATCTGGGTGAGCGGATGAAGGTCGCCGTTATCTCCACCCCGGAGGGCGAGGACAAGCCACTCAAATATCCGCACATGTTCCGCGCAGCAGAGGTGGTGCTGATCAACAAGATCGACCTCGCCCCGCATGTTGGATTCGACGAGGCCGCATGCCGCTCAAACATCTCCTCAGTAAACCCCAATGCGCGCGTCTTGCTGGTTTCCGCCCGCACCGGTGAAGGGATGGACGCGTGGTACGATTTTCTGCGAGCAATGGCGTCAGCAGCCGCGGATGGCGGGTGCCTCATTTAGGCGGGACTGCCCACGGGACTAAGATCGTCATCTTGCCCTATCGAGGAATGGCGGCTTTCTTTAGTTTTAGAGCCCAGACCGGACGGTCCGAAACCGGCCCTGTTTCACCCATGATCCGCCGCGTGAATCTATGTCCGGTTTCAACGGTTGGTTCTGAGACCGGGAACGACGGCTCTGTTGGCGGCAGCAGCCTGCCAAACCCTAACCGCAGCTATTGCAATTGGCATCCCGGAACCGGATTTTCCGGACACAAGCCAAAAGCGGTCACATTAACATAGCTTTGAATTATATTGTGATAGACCCTCGAAAATTCCAGCCTTGGCGAAGGTTGAAATGTCCTCAAAGGCAAGAAGGCGATCATTCCTAACGTGGCGAACACGATTGGGCTGTATGGGGATGCTGGCTTTGATTGCCGGACTTACCGGCATCTGGGTTGTTGGTTCGGCAATGACTGGCGCGACCAACGCGTCGGTTGAACCTGCCCCCGCGCCCGCCACCGAAATCCGGTTGACGACATCGGATCAGGTCGAGATCGCTGCGAGTTACTGGAAGGCTGACGATTCCACCGCCCCGGCCATTCTCTTGTTGCACGGCAACGGCGGCAATCGGCGAGATATGCTCGATATGGCAACGTGGTTGGCAGGCGAAGGCTATTCCGTGCTGTCCATCGATATGCGCGGACATGGCCAATCCAGTCCACAAAGCAAAAGTTTCGGCTATCTTGAAGCCCGTGATGCCCATGCCGCACTCGCGTGGCTCAGGCAGCAGCACCCCGCGAGCAAGCTGGGGGCAATCGGTTTCTCTCTGGGCGGTGCGGCCAGCGTTCTTGGCGACAGAGGCCCTCTCGACGTCGACGCTCTTGTGATGATGTCGGTCTACCCTGACATTCGCACGGCCATTTTCAATCGCATCGAAGCCGCCGTCGGGACCCTGCCGGCAGTGGCAATCGAACCGATGCTGAGCTATCAGTCCATTCCACGCTATGGAGTTGGACCGGATAAATTGTCTCCCCTCGCAGCCATGAACAAGGTTCGCGTTCCGGTCATGGTGGTTGGGGGAGAGCTCGACGCATACACTCCTCCCGCTGAGATTGAAGCCATGTACCGGGCAGCACCGCCAGGAAGCGAGTGGTGGATACTGGAGGGCTTGGGACACGATGAAGTGGTTCGCGCTAATGACCCTGCGTTTCGTAAGAAGCTCGAGACCTATCTTGTTCGCAGTCTAGCACGATGAAGCGCGAGATGGTTGGGCTGGGTCCGCCCCTAGGGCGAAGGCACTGGGCATTGCGTAAGTCCTGATGACTCGTCCTCGCCGCGGGATGCACTGCATCACCTACGTACGGCCATGCCAATCGACGAGGTTGGCCCGGTGCGCGTAAGTCGGCTCTTGTCGAAAACCGACGTTTTGGCGATGCGGGGAGGAATAACGGCTTCGTCCCCAAGATCGGTTGTTGGTGCCGATGTTGTAGTTTGATGAACGAACGGAGGGTTTCAGGGGGCAGGTAATTGCCATTGAATGTCGGTTATGTTGGCGATGTCAGGCAGCTGTTGCGAGTTTCTCGACCTTTATATCCTGCTCGTGCTTGCGAGCCTGGGCCAGTTCATAGGTCGTCTGCATCCGCAACAGCGTGTCGGCCTTGATGCCAAAGGCCTTCTCAAACCGGATAGCCATATCGGCAGACAGGTTCGAATTGCCATTCAGCAAGGTGCTCAATGCCTGCCTCGATACACCAAAATGCTCGGCCAAAGCCGTCACGCTGACCTGCGCGGGCTCCACGATTTCCGTCTTCAGCCAGTCCCCCACGTGGACCGCGAGCGACGGGTGCATCTTAAGCGCCATGATAATCCTCCAGATCCATATCGATCAGCGCGCCTTCGTCATTCAAACCGAAGGTCATCCGCCAGTTTCTCGTAACCGTCATCGACCAGATCCCCTTCCGATCGCCTGTCAGCTCATGCAATCCGAAGTTCGGAGGCACCGACAGCTCCTCGAAGCTTTCCGCAGCGTCGATGAAGGCGAGCATCTTGCGCAGTCGCCCCGCATCTCCAACCAGGCCTTTGGCGTTACCCGTCTCGAAGAAGCGGCGCAGGCCCTTGTGCCTGATGCTCTCTATTTCCATCATGCGGGCTTAGCCCGGTGCCGCAGGACTGTCAAGTGTCGCGCGACACATGTCAAAGGTGAGAGGCGATGGGTCTATACTCGCGCTGGCCATTCCGGCCATCGGAGAACCATCATGGGACATTCAGACCTCGACCCCGCTATTCATGATCGGAGCCCCTGGAACGCTGGGGAAAAAGTTGGTCCGAACATGCCTGTCTTGTCGACGAGTGATGTTCCCGCTGGTCAACGCATAGAGCAAGGCTGCACTTTCACATCTCCATCTCGAAGTCGTCGCCGATGTCGGGCTCCTCGCGTTCCACCTCATTCTCCCGCTGGGGCTCACGTTCCTTTTCAGGAGCGGGAAATTCCCTCGCCATCGCCTTTTCGAACAGTTCGGCCGGGCTTGGCGCATCGCGGACCGGGTTCTCCAGCAACTCGCCTGTTTTAGGGTCGAACGCCTCCCCGTCAGCGTCACTCAGTTCGGGCGCGAGATCCATCGCGTGCGGGACACTGCCGCGGTGGCCCTCGATGCTGTCTCGAAGCGCGGCCTTGTCGTCGGTCACAAGAGTAAGCTCCTCTCGCGCCCGCGTCTCCAGAACATAGTGGAGGCTTTCGCTGTTGAGGAGCCGGTCACCGCTCGACATCACCGCGATAGCGCGATCGACCGTGATCCCCTGAGCACGGTGCATGTTGAGCACCGCCGCATGACCAATGTGCTCCCGCGCCGGATCGTCCGGGCCAAGAGCATATTGCCGCTCGCCATTCGCCAGGTGAAGCGTCTCTCCTTCGATCGCAGTCACCACTGCCCGCGTCCCGTTGACGACACCGAGATCCTTGTCGGGCGTGGTGAACATCAGCCGGTCCCCTTCCCTCACCTCCGTCCGCCCGGGTACAGCCAGGCTGACACCTGAGCCAGATGGAGGAAGCCCGCGCGGATCGAGCCAATATTCTTCGCCTCCCGACGTCAGCTGCACAAGATTGTCTTCAGGCGAGACGATGCCGATCTTGTACGAACCGCGATTGAGGCCCGCCTGATCCCGATACACCTCCAGCCTCATGCCTTCGGCCCAACTGCGGATGTTGCGCAATTCCTCCCGCGTGAGGTTCAGCCGGTCCAGCGTTTCGATGGAAAGCACCTGCGAGCCGAGTTCGCCGCGCGCTAGCAAGCCGTCGCGGACATGGTCGAGCACGGCTTCCCGCAGCACATGCCCCGATGTCAGCAACGCCGTCCGGTCCCGTTCATGTGGCGACAGGGACAGGTACAAGGCGGCCGCCGCTGCAGCCGGGTCTGCCCGTTCGATAACGCGCTCGCCCAGCACATCGAAGGTCTTGCCGAGATCCCCTTTCCGCGCATGTTCTACTGCTTCGCGTAGCGCAGGATCGAGCTGACGGCGATTTTCGGTCAAGGTCTCGGTCGGCACGCCGTGCTGTTGCATCAGGCTGAATGCGCGTCCTGCCTGGACCGGGTCGATCTGCCTTTCGTCCCCTACAAAGGCAAGCTTCAGCGCGCCTGCCTTGTCGGCCAGCTCGATCAACAGTGCTGCCTCGCGGGTCGAGACCATGGACGCCTCCTCGACGATGACGAGGCGGTCCTCAAAAAGCGCCCTTCCCCGCTCGCCTGGCGACATGCGCCCCGCCCTGTCGGCATGCGCGACCAGCACCGAGGCAAGCGTATGCGCATCGAGGCCGCTTTCGCGCATTTCGGCGACGAGCGAGGCCTGCGACGTAAGGAACAAGGGCGCGCGACCAACTTGTGCCGTGATCGCGGCCGCAAAGCTGAACAGGGTCGACTTGCCGGTACCTGCATCGCCCTGAATGACCTGAATAGCATTATTACCGGATACCAGAGCCAGGATCGCGCCCTTCTGCTCGTCACTAAGCGCGAAACCGCGCTGCTGTTCCAGTGCGACAATCGCCTCTGTTGCCATGGTCCTATCGGCCTCTGTGCATTGTAGGGACACGGATTCACGGTAGGCATCGACGTCAGGGGTAGCGAACTATTTGCGCAGGTTCTCGATGCCAAGTTCGCGCCATATCCAAGTGAAGTCGTAGGTGGCCATCGGGTCGTTCGCGTCGAGTTGGCTGCTGCTGCGGTTTTCGAGATGCTTGAGCCACCCGGCTACTCGGTGCCGGCCTGCGGCAGTTTGAACGGCTGCGCGCGGGGTGATGTCGCCGAGCATGCCGACGGGTTCATCGAGCGTCGCGCGGTACTGACGGTCGAGCATGGCATGGATGAGCGGGGTTGCAACCTCTGGCGCAATGGCGGGTGCCGGTTCGGATGATGTCAGCCCCTCGGCCCGCGCCGCCATGGCCTGTTCGACCGTCTCAATCGTGGTCAGCGGCGAGCCGACCAACCCGGCGAGCGCATCGTTGATAAGCGCGGTGCCGCGTTTCGCTCGCTCGGCCGAGGTGACGGCGAGCATCAGGGCGCGGCCTTTCAATTCGACATTGCCGAGCACCGGGGTGCCGTCCGCCATCGTCACACCCCACGCCATGCGCCCGGTGCTTTTCGCTTTTCCGTTCGGTTTCTCGCCCAGCCAGTTCCAAAAGTGCGTGGTTTCCCGCTGAAGCGCAGGGACAGTATCAAGCCGCTCGCCGACCAGCGCCTGGGTCACGCCGCGTGCGAAGGGAAAGCGCACGCGGTGGAACATCACCTCCTCGCCATCAATGTTGTGCAGCGTGGGGATGGGCGCCGGTCCCATGGTCTTGGGAACGACATCGAACAGCCATGCCGTGCTGATGAGGGCCGGAAGTGCAGCCAGATCGTCGGCGTCTAGGTTCAACGCGGTGCGCGGGCTGCGCTTGCCCTTCGAGCGCCGTAGATCGGCGACGAGCGCCTCGGCCGCCTCCATCGTGAACGACAGCACGCCGCCCGACAGGAGGTGCTTGCCTCCGACCTGCACGACGCGGGCACCGATCCTGTCCCATTGCTTCAGCGTCTGCGAGGCGCTGCGCTCGGATACTCGAAGCGGCTCGCCGCCCCGGATCAGGTCGCGCACGAGGAAGCCGCTGCCGGGCTCGACCTCGCTGACCTCGTGGAGGCTCATCACTGACGATCGAAGGGCACGCAGGTAGATTTTGGTCGGGCCGCTCTCATTCCAGCCCCGGCGCCGAATATAGTCATCGACGATGTTCCGGTCGGGTTGGATGGTGCGCGTCAGCAGATCCTCGAACGCGCATCCCCACAACACGCCGGCCCAATGATCGCCGACGATGTCCGCCAGCTCGTCCGCTTCGAAGTCGAACTCCTCCATCGCCAGCCCGAGATGATCGCCGAGCGCCTCGCCCAGATGCTCGCCCCAGGCCGGCGAGGTGGCGAACTTCATGACGCCGGACAGATCGTGACCACGCTTCATGCCTGTTCCCTCTGCTGCTGACTGAATTGCTGGCGGTGCGCGGCGACGATGCGCGAGACGGTGGGTTCACTGACGCCGTAGAGCCGCGCCATCTCGGCACCGGACTTGCGGCCGGACGTGACGGACTCGGCGATTTCGCGGCGCTGCTTGTCGCCGAGCTTGGGCCGACGCCCGCCGATCCGTCCTTCTGCGCGAGCCTGGGCAAGGCCGGCGCTGGTACGCTCGCGGATCATGGCCCGCTCGAACTCGGCGAAGCTTCCCACCATCTGCATCATCATCCGCCCTGCCGCGGTGGTGGTGTCGATCGCCTCGGTCAGTGAGCGGAAGCCCGCGCCTGCCAGCTCGATCCGCTCCATGATGTGCAGCATATCCTTTAGGCTGCGCGACAGCCGGTCAAGCTTCCAGACGACGACGACGTCTCCGTCGCGCAACTGGCCGATCATCTCCAGAAGCTTGGGTCGGTCCCACCGCCCACCGCTGGCGGTCTCCTCGAACACCCGCTTGCAGCCGGCCGCATCGAGCGCGCGCCGCTGCGCGGCGTTCGACTGGTCGTCGCCCTTCGACACGCGGGCATAACCGATCAGATAGGGTTCGCGCGTCATCTGCGTCTCTTTCACAAACGGCCGTATCTGGAGGCGGAAACAGCATGCACCAATTTCCGCAGCCTTGGGTCTTTCACAATCCTCTTTCACTAAGCCAACAAAAGGCAAGAGGTTTTTGGAGGATGAAACATGCCCGCACGTATTCCGATGACCCAGCGGCAGCGCGCCGCGTTGCTTGCTTTGCCCGACAGCGAGGCGGCGGTGGTGCGACATCATGGCCTCGATGCCGAGGACCTTGCTGCGATCGGCTTCGCACGCACTCCGGCGACCCGCTTGAGCTATGCCCTGCAACTCTGCTGCCTGCGCTATCCGGGGCGACATCTGCGCACAGGCGAGCTGTTGCCTGCAATCATGCTCGACCACATCGCCGAACAGGTCGGAGTGGATGCAGGCGTCGTCGCCGACTTCGCGCGGCGAGCGCCGACCCGCTACGATCAGCTTGCCGCCATCAAGGCGCGCTTCGGATTCACCGATCTGAGCCGGCCAGCGCGCGGCATCATGATGACTTGGCTGGAAACCGAAGCCATGGCTATCGTGGACGGGCGCATTTTGCTTGATCGATTGCTGGACGAGCTGCGCACGCGACGCATCGTCATCCCTGGCATCAGCGTCGTTGAGCGGATGGCGGCCGAGGCGATGCTTCGGACGGAAACCGATCTGGTCGCCGCGGTCGATGCTAAACTCGATGCGGATATGCGTCAGCGTCTCGATATGCTGATCGATGAGAAGGTACATGACCGGCAGAGCCGCTTGTCCTGGCTGCGCGAACCAGAGCCCCGCGTCGCGTCAGCCTCGCTTGCCGAAATCCTCGAGAAGGTCGCGATAATCCATAGGACCGGTATTTCCAGCATTCCGGTCGATCCCCTGCACGAGCCCCGCCTGACGCAGTTCGCCCGCGAAGGCGTGCGATATACAGCCCAGGCTTTCCAACAGATGCGCGTCTCCCGCAGGCGGGTCATCCTGCTTGCAACGCTGCGCGAGATGGAGGCCACGCTTACCGACGCGGCGATCGCCATGTTCAGCGCCTTGATGGGACGCGCTCACCTTCGTGCTCGCAAACGCCTGGAGCAGAGGGTCGCGATTTCGGGACGCGAAGGCCGCGATCGGCTGATGCGGATCGCCACTGTGCTGGAAACAGTTAGCCAGGCAGCACGCGCCGGCGGAGATATCGGTGCGGCCCTCAGGGATATCGTGCCTCTCGACATGCTCGATGCTGATGCCGCAATCATCCGTCGTACCGCGGCACCTCACAGGGACGATGTGCTGAGCGAGATCGCAGCCGAATACCGGACCTTCAAGCGAACAGGGCCTCTATTCCTGCAAGCGCTCGATTTCCACGGTCGGGCCGGCACCGCGGCATTGCGCGACGCGATGGCGATCCTGTCGAATCTTGATGGCGACTGGCGCAAGCCCCTCCCTGCCGACGTTCCGCTCGGTCATGTCGAGCGGCGCTGGCACCGCCATGTCGTGGTCGCCGGCAAGATCGACCGGACGCACTGGGAGATGGCGACTTACGGCGCGCTCACCAATGCACTGGCCTCGGGTGATATCTGGGTGCCGAGGTCAAGGCTGCACAGGTCGCTGGACGTGCTGCTCGCGCCGTTATCCGGCGCAGCGCTGCAACCGCCGTTCTCGCTCGGTAATCCACACGCATGGCTCGATCAGCGCGCCGCGCAGCTCGACAGCGCCTTGCGCGACGTCGCCCACAATCTGGCCGGACGCGATGCTGCCCTGTTCGCTGGCGAGCGATTGCGATTTCCCAAGGAACTGAAGGACGATGATGCCAGGCACGACGAAGGACGGCGCCTGACGCTTGCCTGCTACGACATGCTGCCTGCCACGCGTATCACCGACGTGTTGTCGCAAGTCGAACGCTGGACCGGCTTCACCCGGCACTTCGGGCACGTCTCGACCGGGTTGCCGCCTGGCGATGAGCAGGCCTTCCTCGCCACTCTGATTGCCGAAGCGACCAATCTTGGGCTGTCGCGCATGGCCGAGGTATGCGGCGCAGGGTCACGCCGCGCGCTGCTGCGCATGCAGACATGGCACATGCGCGAGGAAACCTTTCGGGCGGCGCTCGCCTGTCTGACCGACGCCATCCACGCCGAGCCGATCGCCGCCTGGTTTGGGCAAGGACACCGGGCTTCCGCGGATGGCCAGGCCTTCTACCTGGGCGGGCCGGGCGAAGCCGGCGGAGCGGTCAACGCCCATTATGGTCGCGACCCAGTGGTCAAGATCTACACCACCATCACCGACCGCTACGCGCCGCTGCACCAGACGGTGATCGCCGGCACGGCAGGAGAAGCCATCCATGCGCTCGATGGGCTCCTCGGCCATGACAGCAACGCCGATCTGACCGCGCTGCACGTCGATGGAGGCGGCGTTTCCGACATCGTATTCGCGACGATGCATCTCCTCGGGCTCGATTTCGAGCCGCGCATTCCTCGCCTGTCCGACCGGCGCCTCTACGCTTTCGAACCCTCGAAGCGCTATGGCAGGCTTGCGCCACTGTTCGGTCACAGGCTCAACCGGGACCTGATCGTCAGCCACTGGCCCGATATTGAACGTGTCATTGGCGCGATCCGTCACCGCACCGTCACGCCATCGTTGATCCTGAAGAAGCTGTCCGCCTACCGCCAGCAGAACAGCCTCGCTGCGGCGCTGCGGGAGATCGGGCGGATCGAGCGCACGCTGTTCACGCTCCGCTGGTTCGAGGATCCGGCTCTGCGCCGTACCGTCACTGCCGAGTTGAACAAGGGCGAGGCCCGCAACAGCCTTGCCCGGGCGGTCGCCTTCCATCGGCTCGGCCGTTTTCGCGACCGTGGCCTGGAGAACCAGCAGACCCGAGCGGCCGCGCTCAACCTCGTCACCGCAGCGATTATCCTGTTCAACTGTCGCTATCTGGGGCGCGCCGTCGACGAAATGCGTCGTCGAGGAAGCCCCATCGATCCAGCTATGCTGTCCCGGCTCTCGCCGTTGGGTTGGGATCGCATCAATCTCACCGGCGATTATGTCTGGTCCGATCACCTCGATCTCGACGCCAACGGCCTCATGCCGCTGCTCATCAAACCGCTACCGTGAATCCGTGTCCTGATAATGCACAGGGGCCGTGATGCCCTTGCACGCCGTTCCGGTATTGTTCGTCCTTAGCGTTGCTTGGCGTACCTCCCACGCTATGCCCTCTAGACGATGTCGGATCAGCCGTGGCCGCGGCGTCCGGCTATCGCGGACCAAGCGTTACGCTCAACATCGGATCGGGTCAGGAGCATTCCCTGCTGGATGTGTGCAACATCGTGTCGCGCTACAGCCTCGAGGCGCTCAAGGTCCATTTCGATCAAGGCCGCTCCTTCGACGTTCCGCGCAGCTGCCTCGACATCTCGCAAGCGGCCTTGGTTCTGGGCTGGTCGCCGACCGTGTCGCTGGAGGAGGGAATTGCAAAAACGATGAGCATCGCCGGCGCCCACCAGTCGACTTAAAGATCCTGGTAGATCTCAAGGCCCCTTTCCAGGTCATCGAATTGGGACATTTGTCCGCCGTGAAGGACCACGGCACGGTTGCAGAATTCCCGGATAGAATCAGGGCTGTGTGACGCCAGGAGAATGGCGCGGTCCTTGCGCCTTTCGAATAGTTCGTAATGGCACTTGTCCTGAAAGTTCTTGTCTCCCACAAGGATGACTTCGTCAATCAGGTAGCAGTCGAATTCGATGGCCAGGGACAGCGCGAATGCAAGCCTTGCCCGCATACCCGAGGAATAGGTTTTGACCGGCATCCGCAGCTGCCCGCCAAGTTCGGTGAAATCTTCTACGAACTGCCGCATCGTGGCATAGTCCTGCCCATAGATGCGGGCAATGAAGCGTGCATTGTCATAGCCGGTCAGGCTGCCCTGGAAGCCGCCATTGAAGCCGAGAGGCCACGAGCATGACATGTTGCGCTGGATGCTTCCGGAAGTGGGCAATTCGACACCGCCAATCAACTTGATCAGCGTGGACTTGCCTGCACCGTTTCGTCCGAGAAGACCAATGCGGTCTCCAGGCGCAATTTCAAGATCAATACCTTTGAGAACCTGCTTTTGGGCATAGTTCTTGCGAAGATTGATACACGAGATCATTCAACCACCAACGTCCGGCGCACACGACGGCACATCGCAAGGCCTATGATTGCTACGACCGCCGAGGCGCCCAACGGGATCCATATGTTATAATACGGCCGTACGGCATCGCCGAACAAGCCATAGCGCATCATCTCCATGCCGTTAACGAAAGGAGAACAAAGCAACACCTGCCGCGCTTCGGGCGAGAGCCACGATGCCATGTTAAACGTGCCGGAGAACGGGATTGCAATGTAAACAGTCACAGGAAGCAGCTTTTCGAGCGCCTCCGAGGTTTCAGAAACCGGGGCAATGACCAGACAGACCGAAAAGACGAACAGCATGTAGAGCGACCATCCGGCAATCACAAAGCCAAGGTTCGCGGGAACAGGAAACAGGCCTAGTGCCATCAGCAAAATGCCGATTAGCGCGTAAGCCATCATTCCGCCGATCACCTCGATCATGAAACGTACGATCACGAAGTCGAGGACCTTGACCTGTCGGTGATACAGCAGCGCGCTGTTGGCGACGAAAATGTTGACACAGCGCCCAAACGAATTTCGCATCACCGTCAGTGGGATATAGCCGCTGGCGATGAAAGCAACGACGCCTACGCCATGCTCCTGATCGCCAATCATGTAGCTGTACAGCATGCCGACCAGGCCTGCGAACAGCAACGGTTCGGCCATGACCCAGAGAAAGCCAATGTTTTCGCGGCCGAACCGCGTCGTCAACTCACGGATCATCAGGGCGACGATCACTCGCTGCTGGACCTGCCAGGCTTTCAGGAATTTATCCATAAAGCGATCAGTCAGGGGAATGCTCGAGAATGCCGACAATCAACATCCACCCGATGAGATAAAGCGCAAGAGCCGCACCAATGACTGTCAGGATGTTCTGAAGCCGCTTGGGATACAGGGCGACGTCAGGTTGATCAGGCTCGACGATACGTTCCAGATAGTACTGCTGCTTGAGCGCCTCGGTCCTGGCCTGCTCCAGCGTTGCACTTGCCATAGTCAGCATCTGCGTGGCGAATTCCTGATCGACCTTTAGGCTTTCGTATTGCGTAAGCTTGGACGCCAAGCCGTTGTCGGTGCCGACCGCCCTGCCCGTTTGTGCCGCGATCTGCGCACCTATGGCGTTGATGCGTGCCCGCAGAGCCGCAATTCCGGGATTGCGCGGTGCTGCACGCTCCATCGCCTGAAGCTGGGCCATCATAGCGGCTTGTTGTGCGATAAGTTCGTTCGACACCTTGAAGACACCGGTCGCCTCTTCCGTAGGGTCCAGGACATCGTGAGAATTGCGATACGCGCGCAGGGCCATCCGGGCATTGCGAACCTTTGCCTGCGCGTCGCGAACACGTTGCTCTGCCTCGGCGATGGCCTTGGTCTGGAAGCGTGAATTTAGGCGATTGACTACCTGTTCACCTAGTTCGAGCAGGCGCAGGTTGAGTTTCTGGGCATCTTCGGATGTGAATGCCTTCACCCTTAGAACCGCAGAA
This sequence comes from Novosphingobium pentaromativorans US6-1, assembly GCF_000767465.1. Classification (NCBI taxonomy): domain Bacteria; kingdom Pseudomonadati; phylum Pseudomonadota; class Alphaproteobacteria; order Sphingomonadales; family Sphingomonadaceae; genus Novosphingobium; species Novosphingobium pentaromativorans. The sequence goes on along the minus strand of NZ_CP009295.1, from coordinate 64,078 downwards.
TTGGTGTCATGGTCGATGCTGACATCGATCATCTTACGATAATACTTATAAAGGTTTTCGAATCGCTCGTCCTTGAAAGGACCCGGATATCTGCTTATTACGTCAGCACTCCTATTCGAAAAAATAGCCTTCACGTTGGCATCTTTTTCAAGAGCCTTTAGCGCATCACGCGAGTGAATATAATCGATGACTTCGTTTGTTTGATCATGTCCGGAAGAAATTCCGGTGGATTGTATAAAGCTTGCGAGACCGGTCGCTTGTGCTTGCTTTTGCGCTGGGTTTTTTATGACGAACCGGGACTCAGACTCATACATGTCGGCTGCGATCAGCCCATAATACACCGTTGCAAGCAGGGCTGGCAGTATGACAAACAGGATAAACCATCGGCGGCGGTGCAGCAGCCTGACAAGCGAATCGCCACGAGAAGGCATGGCTTCCGCTGCGCGGATCTCTCTAGAAAGCTCCATATTCTCCAACAGATTGAAATTCCGTAGCCTGATTGGCGGCCTGTTTATGAGCAATGGGCAGGCCATACAAGCGAATGTACAGGTTAGGAAGCGCCCCACGCTAAGTCTTGCATCCGCTGCGTCATAGGCGAACAAAGCGCATATGAAGAAATTTGCCTACTCGGTCGCTCTGATCGCCGCCGCCGCCACAACCACACTCTTCGCGCAGACCACAACGGACCATCTGGATGAACCCAACGCCAAAGCTTCGGAAACGTCTTGCCTGCAAGGCGTTGTCGATGGACAACGCGCCGGAGGCCTGATCAACATCGCACCGGACGGTACAGGATCGACGACCAGGGAACGAAACTGTGTGGTCCTGTCTGGAACCCGGAGAGCCGCCCAGATCGCCCATACGATCGAAGTGAGCGACAGGGCCAATGGTCCTTCTTCTGGCCCAGGCATTTCAACCGCGGACAGTGCCAGTTACGCTCTATCGCTGGTCAACGTGCGCCCGGACTGGCCGACCTCAACGATTGCGGGAGAGACCGACGGATTGAGCGTGTTCGTGCGTCAGGCCAAGGGGGATGCGGCGGCGATCTTATCGAATGTCGGCGTCCGCGCCGGCTTTGCTGCGACACTGGAGTCCTATACGTTCGCGGCGGATGCGACGGGCCAGCCCAAGCGAGCCGTGCGAACCCAGCTGGGTGTAGTCAATCCACGGGATGGCGGCGAGTTTGGGCTTATTCTTCAGGCTGCAGATGGTGATCGCCTGTCAGCCGGCTTGCGAATAGCAAGCCTAGGCAACGCTACTTGGAATAATTATCTAGAAGCAATTGATTCTAAAGGTAAAGCTGTTGCTGTCATCCGCGGAAACGACGGCGCCATTGTTGCTGGCGATTTGTTGCCCACCGAAGATTTGCGCAGCACCCTCGGTTCAGCGCGTGCCCGCTACACTGTGACTTACACCCAGGTGCTTCAACTTGCAGAGGCACCTTTTGCCGACCTGCCGAAATGCGGTGGCGGTGTAGGAGGAGGTACACTTGCCTATATGTCCGATGCGGAAAAGGCGCCCACTGCCTGGGGTCAGCAGATAAAGGCGGGCGGAGGGAAGCTCCGCGTCTTCGTGAAATGCGACGGAACAAGCTGGACGGCGATGTGAAGCTCGCGTCTAAGGCCGCAAGCGCAACAAGGTTCTCATCGGCTTTGCCGAAAACCCTTTTTTTCCGGGGCCCTCCACTTTCTCACCTAGGTAAGTATTAGGCCGGGGTTGGCCATCGGCGATTGACTTGAGGTTGCGTAAGTCGAGCCGGCCCAGCGCTTCGTCGGAAAAGGCGGGGGTGTAATAGATGCAATCATCGAAATAATAGTGAGTCACCTGCGACCAGCGCGTCAGGCGTGTGTCGTTCTGGCGGCTGCCGCCGTGCAGCAGGTTCGCCGTCCAGATCAGCGCTTGTCCCTTGCGGGCGAGGAATGTTTCCTCGGTGGCGCCATAGGCATCGCACAACGACCGCCAACCCTGGGCGAAGGGGGCCTGCGCGGAATGCAGCTCGCTGCCGTAGCCGCGCCGGCCAATCATGCTGTTAGTCAGGAGTGGCCAGCGGTGGGAACCGGGTAGATAGAACAGTGGCCCCGCATCCGGCCCGATATCTTCCATCGCCAGCCATACGCCGCACATGAACCGTTCGGGCAGGCTGGAGAAATGCACCGCGTCGGTGTGTGCTTCCTGCTGAGTGCCTACTGGGAAATTCAGCGTCTGGAAAGGGAAAGCTCCGCGTCCATACAGCTTGCCCAGAAGGTCGAGGATGGCTTGGTTCGCAGCAATCATGCGCACATCCTCGTCGAATTTCCAAGCATCCTGAATGCGGCGTTCACCTTGTGTCTTGTCGCTTTGCGGATCGGCGAAGTCGATGCCTGAATAGCGCGGGCCGAGGTTTGCCTTGATCCGATTAATCCGTGCGTCGATCTGCGGATCAGGAAAGTCGAGGACTGCGTAGCCGCGTTCGTTAAGGTCGATGGCGATCCTTTCCTCGTCGGCTGTCAAACCCATCGAGCCGCGCTGCCCATGAAAAAGCGGGGATTCGATCAACGGAATGCCGGGGAACGGATTGGTCACGAGTAGCCTTCGTCCTTGTTGCAAGCGATGCAGGCCCACCTCGCACAGTGCCGGTGCGCGCAATTGAAGCCCGTACTCGGATACGGATGCTATTTCAAATATCTGTCGGCAATCATTCGGGCCGCGCGTGACATTCCGCGCGGCCCGTTTGCGACATCGCGCAGCAGGCTGCGGAAATCCCGCTTCAGGGTGCCCCGTTCGTCGAGCTGACAGTATATCTGCCAGAACGCCTCCAGGCCGATTGCGCAGGGCATATTCCACACGCCGTGAAAGCCGAAAGTTCGGTGCGGTTCACCACTGCGTTCGGCCGCGAAGGCGTCCGCCAGATCCCGGGGGGCAAAGCGCATGCCCTGCGCTTCCAGCCAAGCACGGTTGGTGCGACCAATCGCTACGTCCTCCGGGTGAACCACCACGAAGGCCGGATCGCGGCATAGTTCCATCAAACGTCGGCTGCGCAGAGAAAATCCGCCGTTACCGACGTCGTGCCCGTCGTCGAACTGCGGCCAGCTCGCGCCAATGTAATCATAAGCAAGGAACTCGGCCTGCCAGCGGCCGGCGTCGATCAGGTGCCCATCCCATTGCACGACAAGGCAATGCGTGGTCGCCACATAGTCGGGAAGGCGGGTCAGAAGGAAATCGGAATAGGCAGCCGAGGATCGCAGCGGCGCGATCGCCACGATTTCCATCTCCGGGTGCGCGGGGCTGACTTCGGCATCGGTCAGCAGCCTGCACGCTCCGAAGCGAATCTGGCGCAGCGATGCTTCTAGCGCGCGCATGGTGGCAGCGACGTTCACCGAAGTCGCTGCGCACAGCGTCACCTGCGGCAAGTGAAGACGCTTGTCATCGGGGGGTGCGGGAGGAGTGTCCGTCGCCATAGCTTTAGCTGTTCAGGCGGATCGCAAAACGTTCGCTGTACCGGCTGAGCTGCGGGTGATGGAAGGGATCGACCTGCCGGTCCATGTCCCCTGTCCCCCAGCGCACCTTAAGCGCGGCCAGTTCGCTCGCAAGCCTTGCTGCACCAATCGGATCGCGGTCAAACCCGCGCGATACCGATTCGTGGTGGACCAGCGTCGCGCGTGGTTCGTACAGCGACTGCCAGCCTCGCTGGTTGAGGCGCATACATAGGTCGACGTCGTTGAAGGCCACGGCAAAGTTCTCCTCATCCAGTCCGCCGACCGCCACGAAGCTCTCGCGCCGCACTACAAGGCAGGCCGCAGTGACGGCAGAAACGAACTGCGGCAGAGCGTGGCGACGAAAATAACCCTCAGCCTCCGGGCGCAGCAGTCGGTGCGCATGCGCCGCCCCACCGCAGATGCCTAGCACCACGCCAGCATGCTGGATCCGGCCGTCAGGGTAGAGCAGACACGCTCCCACCGCGCCTACTTCGGGCCGCAGCGCCTGACGCACCATGATCTCAAGCCAGTCGCGCGCAAAAACTTCAATGTCGTTATTGAGCAAGCACAGCACCTCGCCCGTCGCCAGTCTGGCGGCGCGGTTATTCAGCCGGGAAAAGTTGAACGGCCCGTCGTCGCGCAGGACTTCGAAGCGTGCCCGACCCAGCGCGGCGAGATATTCCAGCGCCGCCGGATCGTCACTGCCGTTGTCGACGACGATCACTTCCATGGAGGGGTAATTAGTACGCATGAGGCCATCGATGCACGTGCGCAGCAGGTCAAGCCGGTTGCGCGTGGGCACGATGACGCTGACTTTGGGCGCACTGGTTCCGGGTTGCTGCCACTCCCTTAGTGTGGGTACGGCGGGAACCCGAGGCGCGGGGCGGATGCGGCGATGATGCAGGACACGGGGCAACCGCACCACCTCTTGTGGCTCGCAACAGGTTGCCGCTTTCGCCGCAAGGCTTGCAGCCGTGCAGTGCGTTAGCACCGCCCGAAGCGCTGCCGCATCGACCCGCACGATGGCAGCGCCCGTCACGTAATCGTGATGACGCAGCAGTTCGGGATTCCATTCGGGTTTGAAGTGTGGCTGAGTACGTCGACCACGAGTGTCAATGACATCGTCGTCGGCATAGATCACGCGTGCATGGCCATTGGCGGCAATCGCGGCGCGATAAGCGTCCCCTGCGCCTGTTGCCAAAGCATCTCCGGCTTCAAGCCACATCAGCCACAGGGGCGCGTAGCGCCCTTGGTATGCAAAATCAGCCCCAGGTGCATCGCATAAAACGGCGATGCCTTCGGCCCCTACGCTGCGAACAGTTTCGTCTCTGCCCTGCCCTTCTCCAACCACGGCCACGATCGCCGGGTCGGCCTCTCGGTGCGTCATATCCAGTGCAGCTTCATCCTGAAGCCACAGCCGGTAGGCGCGCGGCGATGCACCCAGCAAGGGGCCGAACTGTGCACGCGACCGCACCCGCTTGCCCAGTATACGCCACCACAGCGCGGTCAGCCAGAGTCGCGGCGAAAGGCGCGCGGCATCCAAATAGACCACCAGCCTGAGCAGCCTCTTCTTCACAACGTCATACCCCGGGCTGGGGCACGGCCTATTAGACCTGGTTCGTTCGCTTGCATCACACCAGCTCCGATAGCGGGTTATCTGCCTGCAACAATAGGGCATCCCCTCAATGAACCCACGCCCCTCAAATCAGGTCCATGCAACGGTCAAGTCATCAAAGGCAAGATATCTGGTAGCTATCACCGTTGTCATAGGGGAACCTCGAAAAATAAGGATTGCATTTAAGTGTTTAGTCCCAGCATGTGGTGGCTTGGTTTGATAATAAGGACGTCCGGCTTTGATTTCCAGAGTTGCTCGATAGCTTCGTAGGGTGTTCTGAGCTTGAGAGCCTTGAGCTGCTTGGCAAAGTTGTAGGCAATCAGCCAATCACAGTCGTGTCGTCGCAATTCGTTGATCGAGGCATAGTGGAAGGATATGACGGTCGCCTCCTTGATGGTTCGGATCATGCGTTCGGCCTGACCGTTATCCGGCATGAAGGTCACGGCGCTTCGAGACTCGCTGATCTTCGGATCGGCGCTATGGTGAGACCATCCGGGTTTTGGGGCGCTGGAAGCACGTAAATTGCGGGCAGGCCGACCTAAGACCATGGGCTGAGAGCCCGAGCCGTCATTTGACCGCCACTGCGGTCCGCCCGGATGCGCTGCGAGCGCGAATCTCCTATCGACCGGGTGGCAGAGCTGATGGAGAAAACGCCGCTGGCGAATGAAAAGATGATCGCGGCCTGATCCCACCGGTCAGGTCCATGCTGACCACTCACAGGCACCAACTGTCCGATCAAGTGTCAGCTTCTAAAGTTCAATACCTTGCCATGAACTACACCCAGCGCCTTGCCGAGGCCAACCTTGTTCCTTCAGTCGGCAGTGTCGGGGACTCTTATGACAACGCCTTGGCCGAAACGATCAATGGCCTCTACAAGGCAGAGGTAATCTGGCGCCAGCGGTCCTGGCCGAGCGCTTCGGTCGTCGAAATGGCCACCTTGCGCTGGGTCCACTGGTACAACGAGCATCGCCTCTTCGGCCCCATCGGCTACATTCCGCCCGCCGAGGCAGAGGCAAATTGCTATGCAGCCATCGAGACCCTCGATATGGTTGCCTGAGTCAAACCGGATAGCCTCCGGAAAACCCGGGGCGCTTCAATCCTGTATGTCAGGCAGTCATCTACCCACCAGGTTCTTCACAACCGGGAGAGCAGTGCTCTGCAATATGCCATGCGGAATCGCCTGACGTCACTTGGTTGGTCCAGCGTCGAAATCATCGATGACGATCTCGGTCGCTCAGCCGCCGGGACCGTCACACGCGCCGGCCTTGAACGGATGGTCGCCGAGGTTCGCCTTGGCAAGATTGGCGCTGTGGCTGCAAGGGAGGTGTCCCGATTTGCCCGCAACAGCCGGGACTGGCAGCAGCTCATCGAGATGTGCCGCGTCGTCGATACTGTTCTGATTGACCAGGAGACCGTCTATGCGCCGCGATAGGGCAATGACCGCCTCCTGCTCGGCCTGAAGGCCAGTCTCAACGAATATGAACTGGACCTGCTGCGCCAACGCTCGCTCTCGGCCCGTCACGAGAAAGCCCAGCGCGGCGAACTTGTGGTTGCTGCCCCTGTCGGCATTGTGAAGGTCGCAGATCGGCTCGAGAAGGATCCTGACCGCCGTGTGCAGGAAGCCATCACGCTGGTATTCGAGAAAGTCGTTGAACTTGGCAGCGCCCGTCAGGCTCTCATGTGGTTTCTGGAGCACGAACTGGATTTGCCCGCCAAACGCAACAACGGCGATACGATCTGGCGCAGGCCAACCTATGCGACGATCCACCGAATGATCGAGAACCCGGTTTACGGCGGTGCCTATGCTTATGGTAAGACAAGCGCAACGCCCGGATTTGGCCAATCCGCCACGATCCGGCGCAATGCGCGTGAGGAATGGTTGGCACTCATTCCCGGCGTGCACGAAGGCTATGTCAGTTGGGAGCGGGCCGAGGCTATTCGCAAGATGGTAAGCGACAATGCAGTCACGAGCCGTCATCACGGCGTCCGGATCTGCGCTATTGGCCATGGAATGAAAATCGCGGGGCGTCGGCCCGGCTTCAGGCAATGCCGACACCCACGATGTCATGCATGTGGACGACCCCGACGAGCTTGCCGGCATCGACAACGAACAGCACCGAGACGGAATTGTCATTCATGATGCGCAGCGCTTCGGGCAGCAGGACATTGCCGGGGATGGTTACCGGATCGGTGGACATGTGATCGCCGACGGTATCCGACAGGTTGTTGACGACGATGCAGCGGCGCAGGTCGCCATCGGTAAAGACGCCGACCAGCATGTCGTTCTCGTCGACCACCGCGGTGCAGCCGTAGCGCTTGCGGCTCATTTCCAGCGTCGCGTTGACCAGCGTCGCATTGCGATGAACGCGGGGAATGGCATCGCCGATGCCCATGATTTCCGTCACGGTGGCAAGCTGTGCGCCAAGACGGCCCCCGGGATGGAAGACGCGGAAATCCGAAGGCGTGAAACCGCGCGCCTCGATCAGGGCCACGGCCAGGGCGTCGCCCAGGACAAGCTGCAGCGTGGTCGATGACGTGGGCGCCAGTTCGTTCGGGCAGGCTTCGCGCACGACAGGCAGTTGCAGGCAGATATCGGCGGCGCGGCCCGCGGTGCTGTCGGGGTGTGCGGTCGCGACGATCAGTTCCACGCCGTAGTGCCGGCAATAGTGGAAGATGTCGTTCAGCTCCTTGGTCTCGCCCGACCAGGTGATGGCCAACACAACGTCGTCGCGGCCGATGACGCCGAGGTCGCCGTGGCTGGCTTCACCGGGGTGAAGGAACAGGGCGGAGGTTCCCGTGGAGCGCATGGTCGCGGCGATCTTGCGCGCGATGTGACCGCTCTTGCCCATGCCCGTAACGACGATGCGGCCGCGGGTATTGGCAAAGGCATTGATCGCCTTTTCAACGGCATCGCTGAGGCCCGGACTTTGCAGCGCAGCACGCAAGGTCGTGAGCGCCTGCATCTCGATATCCAGAGTCTTGAGCGCAGATGCAGCATGGCGGGTCCGCAAAGTTTCGATTTTCATAGGCCCCCAGAAAACGCAACTTTTACATGTAGATAGCAAATGGTGCTCAATGCAAAGTCAATTTATTTGGCGCCCCTGTTGAAGAGGGACCCATATTTGAAGCCGCTGGGGATTGCCAGTGATTTCAAGTCAAGCCAAGTGTGGCTTACACAGCTTATGGCGCGATGCAGCATACACGTGAATATTGCTGCGTTCCAGATGTTTCAGCAATTTAGGGTTTAACCAATTGATCCTGTGCAGGCCGGAGATTGGGACGAGCCGCCCTCTATTCACGACAGCCATACCTGGCGTCATCGAAAGCGAATCGTTGGCTCTTTGGGTCGGGCGAGCCGGCCAACATCAAGAAAGCCGAATTCATAGCCTTGAGGCCATTTCGGCAGTATGACGGGGAATGCCACGGTCATCTCTCTTGTTCGGCAAGCACAGGAATTTAGGGGTTCTTTTCCGAGTTATGCCAGCCTCATTTTTTACATTGCAGATTAATCAAGAATTATGCTGCGATGCAGCATATAGTGTTGACAACGCAGCCCCATTGCTGTCGAGAAAGTCGTCTGATGCGTGATCCTCGAACCAGTCCCCAGCGCGTTCAGCTGTTCGAGAACCGGCAGCTCGAGAAGCTCACTCTCATCTCGCCGCGCGGGTTCGTCCTGGTCTGGAGCATCGCGCTCCCCTTCATTGCATGGACGGGTTGGGGCACCGCAGGCGCAGCCTACGGGGCGTTCCTCTTCGCGCTCGGCCTGCTGGTCTGGTCGCTGTTCGAGTATGCGATGCACCGGTTCCTGTTCCACTGGGATTCCGACGTCGCGCCGATCAAATGGCTGGTCTTTGCGGTCCACGGCAATCACCACACCACCCCGAACGATCCGCTGCGCAACCTGATGCCGCCGCTCGTCAGCCTGCCCATCAGCGCTGCCGTGTGGGCGACTTGCGTGGCCCTGATCGGCATGGCGGGCACCTGGCTCTTCCTGGGCTTCATCATCGGCTATGTCGGATACGACGTGGTCCACTACGCCTGCCATCAGTGGCCCATGCGCGGCCGCATCGGCATGGCGATCAAGCGCCACCATATGCGTCACCACCACGTCGACGAAGAAGGCAACTACGCGATCACGGCGATCTTCTGGGACCGCATGTTCGGAAGCAGCGTGCGCGAGATAAAGAAGGCGCAGTAAGTTTCATGCTTCCCGGATTTGCCGGTATGGCTTGCCAGGGTCCGCTTTTGCCGAAGCGCGGACGGCACTGGCACGTCGCTTGAGCGCTGGGGGAACGCCAGGTCGATTCCGCTCCCTGTGCGAAGCAATCGATGTCACAGTGGCCGAGGGCGCGCGTTTTTCCAAACCATCTTGGCTTTCACAGAGTTCGGCCAAGACGTTCGGCGCGGAGGCGAATGCGAGTGAAGGCTGAGCGTCATTCACACATTTTCCCATTGAATGATCGCAATACCAGCGCGTGACGTAAGCAGTCGACAAGACGAAAAGCGAGATCCAGCGGTCTTCGGCCCCTCCTTTGCTCGCCCCTTTGCCGACCGAGTAGCTCATTCCGCCTTCGTAGTCCGCTTCCTTCTCGAGCCAGCTTTGGTCCGAGGACGTCCTCCCTTCCGACCGTTCTTGCGAGCCGCAGCAGCCTTGGCATCAGAGCGCACACTACCGCCTCGCCTACCGTAATCACTTGCAACCGTCGAACGGAGCATATTCTCGAAGCGTTCGGGGCCGACGGCAATCTTAACCATCTCGAGATTGGTCAAAGCAAAGGAAAGTTCCGGCCACGAAATCGACGTGCGATCATCCGAGATTTCAACCCGCGAAAGCACATCCTTTGTCTGCCGCTCGAGCCCTTCGATGATCCCGACATTAAGACTGAGGCTATGACCTGAATCCAGCTGCACCCACAAGCGGAGGCCGTCACCGGGTGTGGAACGGATGGCAGTCTCTATGATCTTCATTGAGTGTCCAAAAGCCAATCGTTTAGGTTATTGGAGGCCTACGTAAGAACCTAATCTATTCGGTTCCACCATAACCTAAGCAGTTTGTTTTCGCCCGGCAAGCCAATTAACCAAACTGCTTTGATTTCTCATAACCCAACCGCATTGATATGCCCGAAAAGCGATTAAACCCAATCTGTTGGTACTCTCCGTGTCTGGAAAAAAGATAGCGTGTCTATCTATTTTCTGCCTCGGCCGTCCTCTACACTCGTCATTGCGTAAACATCAGCTTGCGCAATGACGAGTGTAGAGGACGAAGACCTTGATCTACGTGAGCGAAGCCGGTGCGGTGCGGACCATGAAGCTTTCAATGGCCGAACTGGGCCAAGCTGAGACCCATGGGAAACGGCAAGATCCATCTTCTCAGCGTCGTGCAATTCACCCCGGGCGGCAACCGAAAACCAGCACGGGCCTGAACCTGCGAAGCTTGTATAATGCCCACATAAGAGGGGCCTTTGTCGGGAAGACCGGAACCAAAGCGATCCACATGATCGTACAGTTCCCAAAGGCCCTGGTACCTGCCGAAAACGACGATGAGATGCTGCGAGAGGCCCGGGCATTTGCATGTTCGGTTTTCGGCGAAGATGCAATTTTTGCGGACCGGCTCGACCGTGACGAAAAAAGCCAGCACGTCGTCGACCTGTTCATCGCTCCGCGTTACCAAAAAGTGACCAAGCACACCTGCAAGACCGCGATCTCGACAAGCAAGCATCTCCAGGAATTGGCTGTGGCGAAAGGTCACTGGCGACCAGATTCAAAGTCGACCGCCTCACTTCGGGCACAGGGGCAAGCGCTACAAACGGCGTGGCACCATCATCTAACAGAAGTGATGGGCCTGCCCGCCGTGCGCGGAAAGAAGAAGATGACCTTCGGATCTGACTGGAAAACGCCTGAGCAGTTGGCGCTTGAGGAGGCACATAGAGATATCGGGAAGGTTGCCGAAATCTATCGGCGGAACGGGTTTGAGTTCGCCGAAGACGATCGGACCAAGCCGGTAGGGGTTAAGGCCGAGTTCGAGAATGAGTTCCGCAGACTGTCAATGAGCGGCGACCATCTGTTCGAAGTGGTCCGCGCCTTTGCTATCCGAAATGCAGAACTTGCAAAGGAGAACGAAAAGAAGCTGCGCCGGGCGCAGAGCTTGGAGGATGCAGCTCAGCTCCTGAAGCGAAACTTTGATTTGAAGGTCAAGGAAGTCGAGCAGCAGAGCGCGCAGCTCCGCGAGCGCATAGTGGAGTTGAATGCAAGTCTGCAGGAGACCGTAAAGATCCGGCGAGAAGCCGAAGCGCGCCTGTTACTCGTTGCCGATCGCGAGAACGCCGCACGTGACAAACACGCAGATCTCGACGGGCGTGAAATTCGTGTCTTCGCAAGAGAAGTCAATTTGGAAGAGAGCGAGCGAAAGCTCAAGTGTGACCGGGAGGTTGTAACGTCAACGCTGACCGACGCATTCAACATACGCGACGCCGTTTTGGAGAGAGAGAAGGAGGTCAAGAAAAAGGCCGACCTTCAACAGGCTCGATTTGATCTGGTTGCCGAAGCGATCGATCCTCACAGCAAGGTAAGGATGGTCATCGTTGGCGACGGCATTGCATTCGAGGGTGCCTCGCAAGAGCAGGAGAACCTTGCGCGCTGGAAGGAATGGACCCCGGTACCACCTGGCGTTTACGCCATGGCGCGGCAAGTTAGCGTCATGCGGGAAGCAATGCGGGAATTGGATTCAAGAGAAGAACAGTTGCGAAACGATAGTCAACTTCTCAGCAACAATCAGCACCAATACGCAGATTCCAAAGCAGCGCTTGAGGCGCGAAACATCGAACTGGCGAAGCGCGAGACTGAAGTTCGTGAGGAAAGTCAGCACCTGAGGAAGATGATAGCACAAGCCGAATTGAGAGAAGGCGAGGCGATCTCATCTATTCAGAAATCGAATGATTTTATTAGAGTTGCGACAGCACAATTCAACCTGGTTGCTAAGGCGCTCGACCCTGAATCAAATTTAACGCTCCATCTAACTGAGAATGGATCCATTAACTTCGACGGCATCAAGGACGAGCGAGAACGACAAACAATACGCAGTAACTGGTCTTCACTTTTTAAGGGTCTCCAATCAATTGCAGCAAATTTTCAGACACTCAATCGCGCCGTCGCGCGCGCAATAAGCTTCGAAGAGGCTTGGAAAGATATACCGGACACTGAGCAATCAGCTGCAGTCAAAAAAGCTCTGAAGGCGCGTCAGGAGATGAGCGAGGAAGATAGTTGGGCTCAGACAATGGCTTATTATCAGAAAGGTATGGGTCGAAGCCGCTGACGGATGTTTAACGGCCCGAAACCAGGTATCGGCAAGAAAATGGAGCAAGCCACTTCCGGGCTGCTCCACTATTGATAATGACTTGCAAGATCATGGGCAGTTCCCTAATCGCTCGGCCGAAAGGGAGATCACATGTCCGTCAAGTTTCGCCGCGCCCTGCTCGTTTTGCCGATGACCATCGGTTCAGCTTCGACCCTCGCCCAGACTCCGGTCAACTTTGATGCGAATGCAGATGCTCCCATTATCGTAACCGCGGCACGCACCGAGTTGCCCGCCAATGCCTTGCCGATGACGATCGATGTTCTCGACAATGCGACGCTTACACAGCAAGTGGCGATCGGCGGTTCCGTTGTCGACGCGGTGTCTGCCCTCACGCCGTCCTTCTCGCCGACCCGCCAGAAACTCTCTGGAGCGGGGGAAACGCTTCGTGGCCGATCACCGCTTTATGCTATCAACGGCATTCCTCAGTCAGCCCCGCTGCGCGACGGGGCACGCGACGGCTTCACCATCGATCCCTTCTTCGTCGACCGGGTCGAGGTGATCTACGGTTCGAACGCGCTCCAGGGCATCGGCGGCACCGGGGGCATCGTCAACCAGGTGACGGTGGGGCCTGCGCAACATGACGGAATTTCCGGCCGCGTCATGGTGCAGGGGAATGCGGACAGCGGCTTCAGCAGCGACGGGATCGGCGGCAAGGTCGCGGGCCTGATTGGCTGGCGTGGCGGACGCTTCGATGCGACCGTTGGCGCCGCCTTCCACAAGCGCGGCGTCTACTACGATGGCAAGGGTCGCCGTATCGGCGCCGACCTGACCCAGGGCGAAACGCAGGATAGCCGTTCCTGGTCCGTCTTCGGCCGTTTCGGCTACGCGCTTTCGGATACGGCACGGCTCGACCTGATGCTGAGTCGTTTCGAACTGGAAGGCGAAGGCGACTACGTCCCCGAGAATGGGGACTACACCATCGATCTGCCGACGACATCGGTGCGAGGGACGCCGCCGGGCAAGTCGGCGACGAACCGAACGGAAAGCGCGGCACTGACGCTGACCGACAGCGACCTGTGGGGCGGCAGTCTCATGGCCCAGCTGTTCTGGAACCGCTCGCGCGACACATACGGCGGCGAACCGGTCATCGCCGGCGAGCAATTCATCGCCACTTTCCAGGACGCATCCATCGCGCCCTTCGGCTCGCTGTTCGACCAGTCGCAAAACCGCAGCCGCAAGTATGGCGGCAAGCTCTCCTACGAGCGCAAGGTGCCCGGTCTGGAAGCACTGACGGCAACGCTTGGCCTCGATGTGCTGTATGACGCGACCGAACAGCGTCTGATCGCTACCGACCGCAGCTGGGTTCCGCCTACGGATTATCGCAGCATCGCGCCCTTCGCGCAGTTCAACCTGGCGCTGCTGAACGACAAGCTGCGCCTTGCCGGCGGCCTACGCTACGAAGACGTGAAGATCTCCATCGACGATTACACGACCCTGGCCAGCTATGGCGGCTTCGATGTTTCGGGAGGCACGCCCAGGTTCAGCGACACGCTGTTCAACGGCGGCGTCATCCTTGAGCCGGTCGCCGGCCTGCGCGCCTATGCCAGCTATGCGGAAGGCTATACCGTCCCCGACGTTGGCCGCATTGCACGCGCCGTCAACTCGGCAGGGGTGGACATCGACGACTATGTGAACATCAATCCGATCGTCTCGAACAACCGCGAAATCGGCATAGAAGCGAAACGCGGACCGCTCGATGCGAGCGCCGCCTATTTCTGGTCCACCAGCAAAAACGGTTCGCTTCTGGTGCGGACCGGCGGCGTCTTCGAAGTCCAGCGGCAGCGGGTGGAAATCGAGGGGTTGGAGATCAACCTGTCGGCCAAGACACCGCTCCCCGGTCTCTTGCTCTCAGCCGGATACGCCCACCTTATCGGCCGTACCGACGGGTCAGGTGATGGCATCGACACCGTGGACCGGGATCTCGACGGCGCCAACATCTCACCCGACCGCCTGAACCTGGCCGCCAGCTACCGCAGCGGCCCATTCTCAGCGCGGGTCCAGACGCTGTTTTTCCTGTCCCGCAAATTCGAGCGCACACCCGGTAACTTCAGCGACACGTACGCTTTCGATGGCTACGACGTCACAGACGTGGGCCTGCGCTACGAAACCGGCTTCGGCGCCCTGACACTGGCGGCCCAGAACATCTTCGATACGTTCTACATCGACTACTATACCCAGACCGTGCGCCCCACCGACAATGCCCACTTCTTCGCAGGGCGCGGCCGCAACTTCACCTTCGGTTGGGACTATCGCTTCTGACGTGCCGGCAGTCATGAAGCTGCTCGACACCCTGCACCGCTGGACAGGAGGCCTCATCGGCCTCCTGCTGGCACTGCTTGGCCTGACGGGAACGATCCTGCTGCACAAGGATGCCTGGATCGCGCTTCCCCATAGCACCGACCCGCAAGTGCAGGAGACGGCCCTGCTGGCCGAAACGGCGCAGCGCCTCATGATAGGTGCTGCCAACAGGCCGCAATCGATCACTTTCGCGACTGCCGATTTCGGCCTCGATCGCCTCGCCTTCGCCGATGGCGCGGGCGCCTACGTCACACAGACGGGCGATCGGGTAACTACCTGGTCCAGTCAGTGGCAGCGGCCCGAGCTCTGGATCTTCGATTTCCACCATCACCTGTTCGCTGGCGAGCGCGGCGAGTTCGTGATCGGCATTGCTGCTCTGTGCGGGCTGTTCTTCGTGATCAGCGGTCTCATCCTCTGGTGGCGCACACGCAAGACTTTCCGGTTCCGGCTTGTACCGCCACGCCTCACCCGCCCTGCAATCTTGCGACATCACCGCGATCTCGGCGCCGTCATCGCCCCCTTGCTCGCAGTTTCGCTTGTGACCGGCGCCGTGCTCGTATTTCGTCCAATGGCGGCCGTCCTGTTCGGGCCCGGCGCACCGGAAGAAATCAGCCATGCTCTCGCCGCACCGAGCTACCGGCCCGTAGCCGTCGCCAGGGATCTCGATTGGGCGGCAATGATAGTAAGCGCACGCCGGCGCTTCCCCGATGCAGAAGTCCGCAGCTTATCTCTGCCCCGCAATGACAGCGGGCTGATCACCCTGCGCATGCGGGGGCAACAGGAATGGCTGCCCAATGGGCGCACGACGGTCTGGTTCGCGGCGGATACGGGCAAACTCGTTGCTGCGCGCGATGCCGCTGACCTGTCCTGGACCGTCCTGGGCTACAACGCGCTCTATCCACTTCATGCAGCCAAAGTCGGTGGGCTGGCCTTTCGCATCGTGATGACGCTCTCTGGACTGACCCTCACCATGCTGGGATCGCTCGCTGTCTGGAGCTTCTGGTTGGCAAGGCCCCAGCGCAAGGTGATACAGCCGCGTGCACCAGCGGCACGCAGCTCCTGAGCCGAAAGCCATTTCGTGCCAATGTGCGAAGCGCGGGCAAGAACGTCAGCCCTCGAAGTTGGCCGCATGACAAGCCAAGCCAACAATTACGCACCAGCATTGGCGTAGAGTTGACGACCGACACCGCCCATGACGGCCCCAAGTTTCAGTCGAGGTCACTCGCGTCAGATCGAACGATTAGTTTCTGCTAAAGATAAGTGCAAAGCCGGCACGTGGATCGAGCGACACGAGCCGAATTTGAGCTTCGATCGCTCGCCCGGCGGGGGAATGCCTCGGAACACCGACGAACCCCATCGATAGTTACCTAACAGATTTATGTGATGACCCGCTTTACCCCTTGTTGTTGAATGCATTAAGAGCGCCAATCGCGACATACCAGGCCCTTCACCTGTCTCAGTTGGGGACAGGCAGCTCTTTTATCGCTACGTAATTTCACGGAATCCTGCGGTTTCCCGGTAGGGCTGTGGAGCAAACCACAACCACAATGCTCTCCCATCCTTTTTTAAATTACTTCCATAGGTTAGCTAACCTTCGTCACGGGGCCGATTGATTCGCAGTCGGTGAATAACAGGGTCGCAGTTCCCGGGCGCATACACATGGAAGTGCAATTTGAAGGGGTATAACAAGTGAAGAAGCTTTTTCTTGCCACCGCGGCTCTCGCCGTCATCGCGACTCCTGCCTTTGCCGCGGATTCTGACTCGAAGGACTTCCGCATCCGCGCGAACGTGAAGCCGGAATGCAGCATCGAGGATCCCGAGAACGTCAACTTCGGCAACCTCTCGATCAACCGTGCGCCCGGCACTGATGCCCTGACGCTGACCACCGATTACGACAACAATTACCAGAACGTCTGGGCGAGCTGCAACTATGCGGCCGGCATCACCCTGAAGACCGAGAATGGCGGCCTCACCACCGATGAAGTCAACGACGGCCCCGATGCCGCAGACTTCACCGACATCATCTACTACCACGCTTCGCTGCGTCCCTCGGATGGTTCGGCCTTCTCGCCGGTCTTCCTCAACACCGAGAGCACCCCGGGCAAGACCCGCACCCGCACGCAGACCGACGCCTTCCATGATGACGCGATCCTGCGTATCGTGATCCCGTCGGGCGTTAACACCAAGCGCCCCCTCGCTGGCCAGTACAGCGACGTCGCGACCGTTTCGCTCGGCCCCGTCTGAGCATAGCGCACAGGGGGAGGGTCTTAGCCTTCCCCCTGATTTGCCCGGCACCGTCCCTTTGACAAGGTTGATGACTGCGCGGGCTTCAACGGCCTTACGAATAGAACCAGACTTTCCTATGGGGGGCGCCGGGCAGCAAGCCTGGCGAGCGGATCAATGCTTTCCAGAATTCTGACGGCCTTTGTCGCCGCGTTTCTTGTCCTTGTCCCGCTTACTGCAGAAGCAGCGCGGGTATCGCCCATGATCGTCGATCTGGAACCGGCCGGCCGTAACTCGATCGCGCGCGTCGAACTGACAAACGACAGCACGCGCAACATCCCCTATGAAGTGCAGATGATGCGGGGCGATATCAGCCCCGACGGCGAGCTGAGCCTCACCCCGGCGGACGACCAGTTCATGGTCTTTCCCGCGCAGGCCATCGTGGAGAGCCGCTCGCAGCAGGTCTTCCGCATCCAGTACGTCGGCGAGCAGGCAATGGCAGCCTCGCAGATCTACTATATGTCGATCCGACAGGTCCCGGTCGAGATGCCGGACCAGGCGACCCAGGTCCAGGTCGTGATCAATTACAATGTCCTGGTCAACGTGGTGCCCGATGGCACGCAGCCGCTTCCCGTGGTCAGCAGCGTCGCATTGTCAGAGAGAACGACCGAGGTCGATCCCGATGCGCCCCAGGATTCTCCAGCAAGCAAACCACGCACTCTCAAGGGCATTGCCGTCGATGTCGGCAACGATGGCAACCGCTTTTTTCTCGCGGGGACTTCCGATTGGCTGATCAGGGCCACCACGACCACCGGCGAACCCTTCGAGAAGAGCTTCACCGGCGAACAGATCTCCAAGATCATCGGCGTGGGCGTCGTAGCCCCGGGTAAGCACAGGCGCTTCTTCGTGCCTGTCGACAAGGACCTTGCCAAGGGTTCTGTGTCAGTCGAGCTGAAGCTCTGATCCGATCATGAGGGGCCGCAAAATCGCCCTTGGGCTGCTGGTCAGCAGCTATGCCATGGCGGTGTCCGGGGCCGCGCTCGCGCAAGACGGCACAACGAGCGCGAAAGCCCCGGAAAGGCCACAGGATGCGCGGGCCGCGGACATTCCGGCACCCCGCCCCGCTTCGCGCGCGATGGCCTTTACCGTGCCGTTGGTTTCCGGAACCAAGGTCCTTGGCGACGTCCTAATCGAGGTCGCAAAGGATGGCGGGGTCAGGATCGATAGCCAAACTTTGCGCAGCGAACTCGACAAGTTGCTAAACGATACCGGCCATGTACGGCTTGATGAAGCGATTGCCGGACGGCCCTATGTCGCAGCGACCGACCTGAAATCGATGGGCGTCGACCTTGCGTTCGACAGCAGTCGCCTTGAACTTCAGGTCTCCTCGATCGAAGGTTCTATCCGCAGGGTCGAAACATTGGGTGAAGCAGGCGAGAACCGCGCCCGCATCGATCTGCCGGTCATCGCCCCAGCGGGTTTCAGCTCCTACCTCAATCTCGTCTCCAACGTCGACTATCTTTCAGACACCGGGTTCGCCAATCCGGACGTATTTCTGACCGGCGCGACAAGGGTCGCAGACCTGGTTCTGGAGTACGACGGTGCCTTCACCGACCAGTTTGGCGAAGGTTACAGCTTTTATCGCAGGTCTACTCGTGCAGTGTACGATCAGCCGGACAAGTACCGTCGCTTCTCGGCGGGCGATCTCCGGCTCAACACGATGACGTTGTTGCGCACACCTTTCCTGGGCGGCATCGCAGTTGAAAAGAGCCGCCAGATCTTCGATCCATTCCTGCCTGCCGCAAGGCTGGGTGGCCGCGAGATTTTCCTCGACAACTCCTCGACCGTCGACGTGATCATCAACGGCCAGAAGTATCAGTCATTCCAGCTCCAGTCCGGAACTTACGACCTCGCCAGCCTGCCGGTCCAGCTCGGCTCGAACGACGTTCAGCTGCAGATCCGCGATTCCTTCGGTCGACAGCAGACGGTCAATCTCGACTATTTCTTCGAACCACTCGACCTTGCGCCCGGCGATGAGGAATATTCCTTTGCACTCGGCATGATCGCCAGCAACCTCACCTTCGAGCCGGACTACGGCAAGGACCCTGCCTTCACCGGCTTCTACCGCAAGGCCCTGTCGCGCAACGTCATCCTCGGCGGCGCTGTGCAAGCTTCCGAGCGCGTACAACTGTTGGGCGGGACCGCCTCGTTCGTGCCGCAGGTCATACCTGGGGCATTCGACATTGAAGCGGCGGTCAGCCGCGGCAACAACGGGACCGGCTATGCCTTGCGCGCCAATTACCGTTATCGCTCGGGCTCAAGCCTGACCCATTCCAGCCAACTTAGCGTCAATGTCGACTTCGAAAGCCGCAATTTCGATACGATCGGCGATATCGTGCCCAACGATTTCAATCTTTTGAACGTCGGCGTGAATTACACCCAGGGCTTCACCGATCGCACTTATGCCAGCATTGGCGTGATCCATACGCGCCGGGGTGGTGGTCTCAGCAACCGCACAACCGTTTTCGGCGATGTGATCCATCGCTTGACGGATCGGATCCGCCTGACGGCAGGCGTCGAGTATGGCGACAGCGAATTCTATTCAAGCAACTTCGGGGTCCGTCTTGCTCTTTCCTTCGCCTTGGGTGGCGGGGTACGCGCCAATGCCGATTATCGCAGCCGGACGGAAACTTTCCGCTCAACGGTATCAAAGGGCAACGACAGCACGGTTGGCTCGATCGGTTACGATCTCGGCTTCACCGATACGCGCGGCGAAACATCCGCGGACGGGAGCTTGGATTACATCGGCAATCGCTTCGACGCACGCGCGTCACTTTTCACGCAAGGGTCCGACATCGGCCATCTCGCAGATCAGCAACGCGCGCGCCTGCAAGTCGGCACATCAATCGCTTATGCGGGCGGAAGCTTCGGAGTTGGTCGCCCGATCGGGGACTCCTTTGCCCTGGTGAAGCCGCATGAGACGCTGAAAGACAATGCCGTGATCACCTCGCGCAGCCTGACTGGGGCGGAATACTATGCGCGTAGTGGCATTCTGGGAGCGGCGTTGCAGGGAGACCTCTCCTCTTACAATGGCCAGGACATCCAGTACGACGTGGACAGCCTGCAACCGGGCTATGACATCGGCGATGGCACGGTGCGGGTCGATCCACCCTATCGCAGCGGCTATCGCATCACCGTTGGCAACGATCACTTCGTCAGCGCGGTAGGCACGCTGGTTTCGAACGGTGAACCGGTCTCGCTGATTTCGGGGACCGTGCGCGCCGACGATCCGGATGAAGACTTCCAGCCATTGCCTTTCTTTACCAATTCGGCCGGTCGCTTCGGGCTGATCGGGCTCGCCCCGGGTAAGTCATATACGGTGACATTGAACGGCAAGCAGGGTCCATTCGTGATCAACGTGCCGAAAGACAATTCGGGGCTCTACCGTCTCGATATGGTAGATCTGCGCCAGGCAGGCGAATAGGAGACAGGCATGCGCATTCTATCATCCCTCCTCGCTATCGGAACGGCCATCGGCTTGAGCGCTGCGACAGCCACACCGGCCTTGGCCGGTCAGGGACAAGGCCAGGGGCAAACCTGTTCGCCGGAATTCGTGCAGTCCTCGCAGACCGTTACGGTCACGGGCCTCGAGATCGGCACTAACGCGCCGACTTCCGAAAATTTTCAGGTTCGCCTTCGCAATGATGGGAACGGGCAGTGCGGCGCGGCCTTGCGTGTCGCCCGATTGAGCACCTCGCCCTCGTCGGACCTCGCCTTCATTCTGCGCTCGGGCGGTTCGGTCTTCGACATTCTGCCTACGGAAACCAGCCCAGGCACGACCAGCAGCGACGTATATGTACCCGGCATTTCCGGCGGCACAAACGGGCGGGCCCTGCCCTTCGTACTGACAGTCCCCGGAGAATGGGGCATGGCCGCCGGCACCCGCCAGGAGCAATTGCTGCTCTCGTTGATCGGTACGGACGGAACCGTCTTCGATACCATGATCCTCAACATCGTGATCGACGTGCCGCCTTCGGTCGAGCTGCGCATCGTCGGCGTTACCGGCAACAACGAGATCGCCGGGATCAATCTGGGCACGCTCGATCCCCAGGCCGTGAACGTTTCCGATCCATTTGGCGTTCGCATCTGGAGCACCTCGCCCTATTCCGTGACTTTCCAGTCAGACCATATGGGCAAGTTGGCGCACGACAGTCTTGGCGACACCATTCCATACAAGCTGCGCATGAATGGCAGTCTGGTCGACCTGAAAGGCGGTCAGGCCACCCAATTCGGCACCCGCACAGACTCGCTGGGCGACCTGCACCCACTCGAAGTAACGGTCGATCCGTTTACCGCGCGCGCAGGCGATTACTCGGACAGGGTGTTGGTGACGGTGACGGCCAGCTAGGCCGACCAGCTCAAATGGCCGTAAGCCCGAATTCGAGCGCGATCGGCGCGCGCAGGTTCGTGGCTTCGATAGAGACCGGTACATAGCCGAAACGGGCGCCGGACCGAAACGCCACCGGCGACATGCCCGTCAGATCAAGAGTGCTGCGGCTACCGCCATAGTCCACCGATACGCGTTCGTCGTCTTCCAGCATGCGGTGACTGGCGAAGACCTGGAAGCCGCGGTTCGAATTGCAGAATTCCTGCACTTGCCCAACGAAGTGCTGCCCGCTGGCGTCCAGTTCGAAGGGCTGGGCATCGAGGTCGCAGACTACGGGAACATTGAGCGAGATCCTGAACCCGCTCGATGCGCTCTCCCCCGCGATTGCAGGTGTTGCGAAGATCGCAGATGCTGCCAGCAAAATGCCGCAAGCGCGCGCCGGGATGTTCTCTCGCCAAGCCATGGAATCGGCTTAAACACAATACCTTAACAATCAGTCAAATGGCCGCCCGCACTCTCGCGTCCGCACGACAGAGCCATGTCCGCAGGCGAAATTTCGGGCAAATCTTAAAGATCGGTCTCGCCGCCAAAGCTGGCTTTAAAGAACGCTGGTTGAGCGCAGTCTAGCGATGGGCATATCGCCATAGACGACGCCGATCGCGCCCAAGGTCAGGGCAGCGGTGGATGCATGGGGCAAAGGAGAATTTTCGCGCATCTTGGTTTCCATTCATTCGTGGAAAGCAAGATCGCTCGCCAGGGCATTAAGGCGCCATGGGAAAGCCGCCGACGCGCCATTAGGAATGCATAAAAGCCGCCACCTATGTCTGCCCCCGGTCGTGACCACGCGGGCCTGCGCAGTTGAAGCCTACCGGAAGGTCGCAGGATGCAGAGAGACAGCTTAGGGCAGAGGTCCGGGAAGATCAGGCATTCATATTATCGGGAAGAGAAGCGGTTCCCAGGGCTGCATTGGGGGGCTTTGAATCCCATTCGCTCCTAATCGCGCATTCCACCAATTCGAGATGAATTACGGCTGATAAGGCAGAACTAAGATAGAAGGTCTCTTGAAGAAATCTTCCCATAGGAGAGTGGGTTAGTGATAAATTTATCTGCCTTGCGGGGAAGACAATCATCATGCGCCGTATCTCAAAAGTATATAGCCATTTTATAGACTCGAAGCCTGTGTTATCCATTTATAAGATTGATAGGGAGCCGGGCAATGAAAGGGATGTGGTATTTCGTTTTCATAATTTTTGCAGCACTTTCGCCGACAGGCACTGCAATAGCTCAACAAACAACTATCGGCATTATGAACCAGCTAGCTTCAGGCCGAGTTGTCAGCATTACCCCTCAGTCAACTTTGATCATGGGCGGCATTACCGATGTTTTGGCTCAGCGATGTGGTCCCAAAATTGGGGTCACAGATTCCGATCGTGTCGTGCTGGCTGATTTTCTTAACGTGGCTCAATTACGGATGCAGGGCGGCGGACGATATAGCGATCCGTCGATTGCGGGGCAGGTCAACAATCAGATCCAAGGAGGATTGCTATATCTGAGGGCTGGGCAGATGGCACACTCAAGATATGGATGTAGCCGAAAAAGTGAAGACATCCTTCACTATATTGCAGAGAGCGTTCGATCTTCCAGATCTAAAAGTGTGTCTAAGCCATTTATGCGTACATGCTCAGTAAATCATTCGAGCGCACAATGTCGTTGTCTTTTATCATTAGGGAAGTCGGTCAGGCCTGGAGTGGAAAATATTCCATATAGCGCCAATCTTATGCGTTCTATTATTAAATCAAATCCGCTCATAGGGCTGTCAGTGATCAGCAAGTGCGGCCTCACACGCTATTAGGAGCGACACTCAATCACAGTCCGAACACCATGACCCCGGCGAGGTTTGTGGTCGTGAGAAATTTCTGAGTGAGTTTGTCGCAACGGGTTGCGACGGAAGTTCTTGGGGCGAGGAGAATATGACCTCGCTCCGCCGACTGAAGCGCTCCGGGTTTTCCAGAGGCTGTGACGTGACCCCGAGCTTCCCCCAGCTGGTATGAGAGCCAAGCGGTTGTTTTGCGCATGAGTGCGGTTGAAGCAATCGGCTGAGTAGCGGAGGCCTACCCACCGCCGGGCCCAATCCGTGCAAAGCGCAATATCGGTACGCCGATGATGAAAATGACCATCGTTCTGTCCGCCAGGGAGCGACTACCTAGACCGCAAGGCGCTTTCGATGCCTGTCGATTGCCGCCGCGACTTCTCCCGAAAAGGGTAGATGCGCCTTTTCTTGGTCCCAAAGCGCGTCAAATTGCTCGACGGTCTCTTTTGCCGTCGAGATGACGAGGTGCGAGGGCAGCCGCGCCTTGTCCGCGATCGTTTCCAGTTCGCGGTAGGTGAACGACTCCCATTCGCGCGAGCGATGGAATTTGAGAGCGGAATCCTCCCCGGGGATATAAGCGACCGTTGAGACGAGGTCGTAGGCGGGGGCGAGGATTGGTCGGCGCCGGTCGGGATAGATCAGCGACCAGTTCTTCAAATGCATGTCGCCATTGCCGATCAGCACGGAATAGGTGAGGCGGCGGACAAACTCGACGGCGCTGGCTTCGTCTGCCTCGATCGCGAGCACCGACAGGATTTGGCGGTAGCTGGCGTTCTCGTACTTGTCGTCGGCGTACACGCCAAAGACCTGGGCAAAGTCCTCGACGTGGATTGCGCCTTCCTCGCTTCGATCGAAGCGGCGTATGGCGTAGGCCGACGCCCCGTATCGGGTGATCCCGTCGGGCAATCCTTCAATCGTATCCAGCGGCACGAGATCGATGTCAGGGACATCGATCCCGAGTTTGGAAGCCAGACTCATGGCCGCGAATTCGTTCTCGGGAACGTCGGGATGTCTGGCTGAGGGCAGTTTGACGATCCAGTCGCCGCCTGTGCCGCTTACCGTAATGGTGAGGCCGGCATTCTTGCCCTTGTTCTTCAATGCCGAGAACTTGAGTTGGACGCCCGCGAGTGAGAAGCGAAGGGCATGCCTGGCTTGCCCTGCAATGCTACCATCCTCAACATCGTCGGACAGCCCATCTAGTGCATCGACGGGAATGGCCTGGACCGCTCCCGGCAAGTCCCCGCCAAGTTGAGTGAGTAGCGGGTACTCGCGCACCGCTTTGACGCCAGCGCGGCGCGCAAGATAGTCGCGCAACATGCCTTCGGGCAGAAGGTTGGAGAAGAATGGCTCGATCCGGGTCTGATAGGCACGCGGCGTATTGACGATGCCGCCATAGGGGTCACGGTAGGCGAGCGAGAGCACTGGGCGATCCTCGTCTGCGAGGTAGGCATCGTCGAAGGTGAAGATGCTGCGATCTCCATCGAGACGCGCGAGCGTTCCGATCCGGCGGTCATGCAAGAGTATGTCGAGAGCGGCTGCGTCGATCATTCGTCATCCTCCTCCAGTCGGTATGCGGGAAGCTGACGCTGCGTCTCTATGAATGGGGTACGCACTTGAATCTGGCGGAAGTGCCTGAGTGACGAAGTTGCTTCCTCAAGCTGCTTTGCCAGTCTGGCTGCACTTCCCGGCGCATCGATCAGGGATTTGAGACGTTTTGCAGGTTGCAAGGCTTCGTCCAGAGCCTTCAGTTGGGCAGCATCGAATTGCAGCCTGGGAATGTTCCGGATCGCGTTCTGATATCCTTCAACCTGCGAGAGCTCGGGAAAGCTACCCTTGATGCGCTCGGCAAGCTGCGCTTGCTCATTGAGCAGGTTCAGAGCGCGACTGGTTTCGACAGTCGAACCGTGGACGCGAACAGCGCCCTCCACGGCGGGCAGGGCCCTGCGGGGGATAAGCTTGACCTCAAGGTCGAGTGCGCGCGCGATTTCGACAAGGCTTGAAAGTTGGAGATCTACTGCGCCTTTCTCTATCTTGGAGATATGGCTTTGAGGCAGGCCAACACGCTGCCCCAATGCCTTCTGGGTCATTGCCTTTGTCTTCCGTGCCGCGCGAATGCTGGCGGCTATCTCGTCAATTCCAGCGCTCATCTATCTATTTTTACATATACTGAGTAAAAAATATATGCCATTGCATATCATAAGTCAGACTCTCTGAGTAAATGAAATATGCTTTGGCATATATGCTATGATGAATATATGTAGTAGCATATCTCTGTTGACATATCCGCAGGGGCACTGCCGTCAGTCAGCAGGCTGGAAGCCCTGTCTGATGACCGTCAGGGCCAGCAGGCCGCGGAAGGCGATTGATGCCGCATTGACTTTCCTATGCCAAAGCGCACTCTCTGGATGGAGGTGTGTTATGAAGAGCACGCAAATCTGGGATGTCGACCGCCTTGTCGCTGCAAAGATCCTGACGGATCTTGGCATCAAGGCGTCCAAGGATAAGATCGAGGCCGTCGCTCGGCACGCGGCAAAGCATCGCGAAGAATCCGCCTACTGGGCGGCAAAACGCGTTCAGACTGCCAGTCTCGAGCGATTGGCTGAGCAACTCCGCGGCGATTACCGGGAACACCAATCGGTCTGGTACGATGGCTTCCGCGCAGCGGAGGCTTGCATTGCAACGACGACCGCGGACGACGCTTTGCAGATCGCCCCTCCGCCTCCGCAGTCGATCGCAGGGATTATCCGATCACGGATCAGACTGTCCAAGGCCGAGAATCAGCGGGGCGGCTCGCCTACCTGATCAGTTTCAGGCCCTCGGGCTGTTCCGCAGGTCGCCGACAGCCCCCGCCACGATGGCCATGTGCGCGTCCCAGGACGGATTGTGCCAATGCGGCAAGCGCTCCATCTGCGCGCCGTAACGCGGTCCCTCCTGCGCATAATCCATAACCGCTGCCCCCCACCCCGGTCCGTCCAGCGGGTCTAGGAACTCCGGGATCTCACCACCCACTTCGCGCAGCGCTGCCAGATCGCTGCAGATTGCGGGCGTGCCTACGGAAAGCGCCTCGGCCACCGGCATGCCGTAGCCTTCCGCGAAGGAGGGCATGACCAGCGCCCGGGCGCCGCGCAGGAGGGCTGAGAGGCGTGTATCGGGGCAGTTGTTGATCTCTTCGACGTGGCCTTTCAGCGCGGGGCAGCGTTCCAGCAGGTCCACCACCTGTTCGTTCTCCCAGCCCCGGCGACCGACGATGACGAGGCGCGGCACTTGGGCTGCCGGCAGCGTCTCGGCGAGGTGGCGCCAGAGGTGCAGGAGGAGAAGGTGGTTCTTGCGCGGTTCGATCGTGCCCAGGCACAGGAAGTAGGGCATCCCGTCCGGAAACGACGCCGGCGCGGCAGGGGCGAGGCGTTCGGTTCCGAGCAGGGCTACGTGAATCGGCGGCGGGGCCATGCCGTTCCCCTCGGCTTCGATCCAGCGGGTCAGCGATGCGCCCGTGGCCGCCGAGTTGACGATGACCGCGTCGGCCAGCTCCGCGACCGTCCGCATGCGGCGGCGATGCTGCTCTGCGCCTGCGGGGCGCGCATATTCGGGAAACTCGATCGGGATCAGGTCATGCACCATGACCATGAAGCGGGTCTGCTCGCGCCGGAGGATCGCGCGTACCTTGCCGGTATTGATCAGGTGGTGCGGCGAAACCTGCAGGTACACGGCGCCGGGGGCACTGCCCACGCCTTTGCCCGTCGGCAGCAGCCGGGCCAGCCACGGCAGCACCGATGGCAGCGAGCGCTGGCGCGGATTGTCGTCCTGGTGCGACCAGCGCTGTTCCAGCTCGTCGAGATAGGCGAGTGCGGCCGAGCGCCGGAGGCGGCCGTAGATGCCAGTGGGATGAACTGCGGCAAAGGCAAGGTCCTCGCCGTATAGCCCGAGCAACCCGCGGGCGTAGGCCATCTCCACGCGGTCGACGCCCGAGGGCGTGGAGTAGCGCACGCGCGAGATCAGGCGCGATATATCGAGAATTACCTGCGTCACGGCTCCTCCACCCTACCGAATGGCGGCCATGAGCCGCCCTTGCAGGCGGCGCAAGGGCTCGATCCACCCCTGGCGGTTCGGCGCGTGCTTGTGCACGATGCGATCGACCAGCACTTCGGGCGGGCACGGCAGGCCGGTGACCGGATCGAGGTAGCGCGGGTAGAGCAGCAGGACGCCGGCCACCAGTGCATCGAGCGACAGCGGCCGGCCGCGGCGTGCGGGGACTGCGCCCAGGTCGCGGGTCAGGCCCCATCCGGAGTAGAAAGGCGTGCCGTGGCAGGTCACTTCGCGCCCGCGCATCAACGCCTCGAAGCCGGTCAGCGACGTGAGGACGTGGACCGCGTCGACCGCGTCAAGAAGCGGGGCCATGCCGCCTTCGCGCACGATGCGGTCGGCATGGCGCAAGGCCTCGGCATCGGCGACGGCGCCCACCCGGTGCCCGGCATCGACATCCGGATGCGGGCGCCACCAGATCTCGGCCTCGGGCTCCAGTGCGCGCACGCGGCGCAGCAGTTCGAGGTTGGAATGCAGCCCCCCGCCGCCTGCGAGCACCGACATGTCGTCTTCCACCTGGCCGGGCACCAGGACTACGCGGCGGCCCGTCTCACGCGGGGGCAATGCGCTTTCCGATCCGGCGGCGTACTTGCTGATACCGGCCGAGACGATGGTCTCGCGCAGGGTCCTCGCCCGGTCGATCAGGTCAGGCGGGAACGCGCTTGTGGCAAGGATTGCCTCGAGGTCGCTGGGGGCGGACGGGTCGAAGTGGATCCCGCGCCGGTCGACCACCACCGAAAGCGGCGGGACCAGATTGCTGCCCAATCCGACCGACCGCACGAAGCCGTCCTCCACGCGCACCAGCGGCACCTTGTCCTTGCGGGCCTGCGCGAGCAGCCCGGGGGAGATGCGCGAAGGCCAGATCGCTACTGCACCGCTTTGCCTGCGGGCAATGGCGAGCGCCCGGCGCGAGCGTGAGACGAGCTTGAGCTTCTGGCCCGGGGCCCAGAGGAACCGGCGTATTTCCTTGCGCTTCCACCAGGCCATGCCGCAGGCCGCGACAATGCCGCGGTTGCCTTCGAGCACCCGCCGCCATTCGGCGAGAAGATCGATGGTCGCACCGAGGGTGGCCGCGGTGTCGTGGAAGGGATCGCGGTAGTGCGCGGCTGCGATGGCCTTGGCCGCGCGGCGCCGCAGCGTCGCGGCATCCTCGCCGGGAGCGCCGAACGGGCCCGGCGACAACACCTGCACCGGGACACCGGCAATGGCCGCGAGCGCGGTCCATTCATCGTCGCCATGCGCCTTGAGCAGGCCGGCGCCATCGAGCGCGGACCAGGGGTCGACTTCGGCCCGGAAGCTGCCGCCTTCGCGGCGGGTCAGGGCCGCAAGCGCATGGTCCAGCGCTTTCATCCCGTTGCCGAGCCAAAGCGCGGACCTGCGCTGCTCCGGATCGAGAGCCGCCAGCAATTCGCCAATCTCGGCCGGGTCCCTCGGGCGCAGGACCATGCTCGCCGGGTCGGCGATCTCGGCAGGTGGCGACCAGAAGCTGCCGCCGACGCGTGCTGCGCGAATGCGCGCGAGGAGAGCATCGGCCTCGGCCTCGGGAAGCGCCTGCACCGCGCCGACTTGCGAGACAGAGGCGTCTGCGTCCGGGAATGGCGGGGCGCGCAACAGCGGCAGCGAAGGTGTCACGGGCGCAGGCCCCAGGATTCGAGCATCAGCCCGCCCCCGTCACTGCGCCGGATCACTCCGTAGCCGCCAGTAGGCAGTTTCAGACTGTCGAGCCGGTCCATGGCCGCAGCCAGAGCCGGATCGGCCATCAATGCAAAACGGGCCGCGCCATTGCTGGTGACGAGCAGCGCCGGGCCTTGCGCATCCCGCTTCGCGAAGAGATCGCGCCAGCCCTGCAGCCGCATTTCGGCGTCGACCTGCCAGTCGGGCGGCGGCGCGGCATGGCGTTCCCAGGCGGTGAGCGCCTCGGCGCCGATGCGCGCCAGCACGGCGTCTTCGCTCCGGTCTTCATCGGGGCCGTGATCGATCTCGCGCAGCCATGCACAGGGCTCGGCCTTCGCCGCGCCATGCTGCGCAGCGAGGATGATCTGCGCCGTTTCGCGTGTGCGCAGGAGCGGCGAGGCCAAGGCGCGCGCAAACACCCATCCCTGCGCTGCAAAATGCGCGGCCAGCGCCCGGGCCTGCTCGCGCCCCTTCTCGGTCAACGGCATGTCAGTGC
Organism: Novosphingobium pentaromativorans US6-1; assembly: GCF_000767465.1. Taxonomy (NCBI): domain Bacteria; kingdom Pseudomonadati; phylum Pseudomonadota; class Alphaproteobacteria; order Sphingomonadales; family Sphingomonadaceae; genus Novosphingobium; species Novosphingobium pentaromativorans. Next base: position 34,626 of record NZ_CP009295.1, on the reverse strand, counting down.
GCGCACCGATCCGGCGCGGGGTCTCCCCGGCAGCGAAAGTGTTGCCATGGCGGACGATCACGAACATCACGCAAGGCGCCTACCCGACGCGGCGGCGGGCGCAAAGAGCGATCATTCGCAAAGGGTTGGTTCCTGGGGATAGGGATCGCCGAGCCGGGCTATCGCCGCTTCGGCCTGGGCCAGGTCTTCAGGGGTATCGATACCGGAAAGGGCGTGCTGCGGCATCTCCACTTCGACCGTCGCGATTGTCCGCCCCCCTTCGAGGAAGCGCAATTGCTCAAGGCCCTCAAGTTGCTCGCAAGGCGTCGGCCCGCTGCGGGCGAACCATTCGAGCGCGGCCATGCGATAGCCGTAAAGTCCCAGATGCTGCCAGACCGGGGAGTGCGGCCCTGCCTCGCGCAGCTTCGCTTCGTTGCGGATTGCGGGAATGATGGTCTTCGAAAACCACAGCGCATTGCCGCTGGCATCGCGCACGCAAGTCGTGCCGCTGAACGGGGCCGTCTGCTTGTGCGCGCGCAACCGGTCCAGGCGATCCCAGTCCAGACGATAGACGGGCGTGGCAACATCGGCGCTGCCCGCGCGCAAGGTCTCGATCAGGCCGGCCAAGACGCCCGGCGGAATGAACGGCGCATCGCCCTGCAGATTGACGACGAGGCCGGGCGCCCGGTCCATCGCGCTGGCCGCGGCAAAGGCGCGCGCGGAACCGGAATCGAGCGAAGCGGGCGTCATGATGGCACGAACTGCAAGGTCGCGTGCGTGTTCGGCGATGCGCTGGTCATCGGTCGCAACCACGACTGTGCAATTCCCGGCCTGCGCCGCTGCGCCGCGAGCGACCGCGACGACCCGTTCAAGCAGGGTGCGGCCGGCTATCGGGAGCAGCGGCTTGCCCGGCAGCCGGGTGGAGCCATAACGCGCCGGAATGACGATGAGATCGGCAGCGTCCGGATCTGCGCTATCGGCCATGGAATGAAAATTGCGGGGCGTCGGCCCGGCTTCAGGCAATGCCGACACCCACGATGTCATGCATGTGGACGACCCCGACGAGCTTGCCGGCATCGACAACGAACAGCACCGAGACGGAATTGTCGTTCATGATGCGCAGCGCTTCGGGCAGCAGGACATTGCCGGGGACGGTTACCGGATCGGTGGACATGTGATTGCCGATGGTATCCGCCAGATTGTTGACGACGATGCAGCGGCGCAGGTCGCCATCGGTAAAGACGCCGACCAGCATGTCGTTCTCGTCGACCACTGCCGTGCAGCCGTAGCGCTTGCGGCTCATTTCCAGTGTTGCGTTGACCAGCGTCGCATTGCGATGAACGCGCGGGATGGCATCGCCGATGCCCATGATTTCCGTCACGGTGGCAAGCTGTGCGCCAAGACGCCCACCGGGATGGAAGACGCGGAAATCCGAAGGCGTGAAACCGCGCGCCTCGATCAGGGCCACGGCCAGGGCGTCGCCCAGGACAAGCTGCAGCGTGGTCGATGACGTGGGCGCCAGTTCGTTCGGGCAGGCTTCGCGCACGACAGGCAGCTGCAGGCAGATATCGGCGGCGCGGCCCGCGGTGCTGTCGGGGTGCGCGGTCGCGACGATCAGTTCCACGCCGTAGTGCCGGCAATAGTGGAAGATGTCGTTCAGCTCCTTGGTCTCGCCCGACCAGGTAATGGCCAGCACAACGTCGTCGCGGCCGATGACGCCGAGGTCGCCGTGGCTGGCTTCACCGGGGTGAAGGAACAGGGCGGAGGTTCCCGTGGAGCGCATGGTCGCGGCGATCTTGCGCGCGATGTGACCGCTCTTGCCCATGCCCGTAATGACGATGCGGCCACGGGTATTGGCAAAGGCATTGATCGCCAGTTCGACGGAATCGCTGAGGCCCGGGCTTTGCAGCGCAGCACGCAAGGTTGCGAGCGCCTGCATCTCGATATCCAGAGTCTTGAGCGCAGATGCAGCATGGCGCGTCTGCAAAGCTTCGATTTTCATAATACCCCTAAAAAACCGCCGCTTTTGAATATAGCTACCGCAGCAAACTTTACTTAAAGTTAATCATGCACACGACGCCAATTCGAAGTCGCAGCATATTTGAAGCCACTGGGGATTGCCAGCGGTTTCAAACAGGGCCAAGGGTCATGGGCGTGACTAACACCGCAATGCAGCATAGCTGCCCAGATAACTCCGATCCAGACGTTTCAAATATTTAAGGTGCGATGTGATGCTTTTGTGCAACCGTGAAGTTGGGACGAACCGCCCTTTATTCGCGATAGCCGGACCCTGCGTTATCGAGAGCGAGACGCTCGCCCTTTCCGTGGCCGAGCATCTTGCTGAAGTGGCACGCAAACTCGGCCTGCTGCTCATTTTCAAAAGCTCGTTCGACAAGGCCAATCGCAGTTCCGACCGCTCCTTCCGCGGGCTTGGCATGGACGAGGGCCTGCGCATCCTGGAAAAAGTGCGCAGCGAAACCGGCCTTCCCGTGCTGACCGACGTGCATGAACCGGCGCAGGTCGCGCCTGTCGCCGAAGTGGTCGACGTGTTGCAGACCCCCGCGTTCCTTGCGCGCCAGACCGATTTCATCGTGGCCGTTGCCCGGTCGGGCAAGCCGGTCAACATCAAGAAGGCGCAGTTCATGGCGCCCGCCGACATGCAGCAGGTCGTCGCCAAGGCGCGCAATGCCGCTGCCGCCGCCGATCTCGAGCCGGACAACTTCATGCTTTGCGAACGCGGCACCTCGTTCGGTTACAACACTCTCGTCAGCGACATGCGCGGGCTGTCGATCATGGCCGACACCGGTTGCCCGGTAGTGTTCGACGCGACGCATTCGGTGCAGCAGCCGGGCGGCTTGGGCGAACGCTCGGGCGGGCAGCGCGAATTCGTGCCCCTGCTGGCCCGCGCCGCCGTTGCTGCGGGTGTCGCGGGCCTGTTCATGGAAACCCATCCGGACCCGGACAAGGCGCTTTCGGACGGCCCCAATGCCCTGCCCCTCGCCGACTTTGCCCCCCTGCTGCAAAAGCTCCAGGCCATCGATTCGGTGACCAAGGACCTTTGACCGGGTAAGCAGCCGGCGGCGAAGCAGTGCTAAGTCACGCGGCTAACAGCGGACCGGGCCGGAAGGCGCGGGGGCTCAACCCGCGACGCGCCCGCCGGCCTTCTCGATCGCCTTGCGGATATCCTGCACGAAGCGGGAATGACGCACGCCGAACAGGAAAAGGTTCTGTATCAGGTTGCCGCGCCAGCGACAGGGGCGCTTGATCTGGATGAGCAGGACATAGCGGTCTTCCCCGGTCTCGTTCCAGACTTCGTGGTTGAACATGTCGTCGAACAGGAAGGACTGCCCGTCCTGCCAGTTGAGGACATGGACGGCTTCGCCTTCCTCCAGGTGCATGCGGCACTTGTCCCATTCCTGCGGGGCACGCAGCGTCAGGTGGTAGGTCAGCATGCCCTTGGTCATGCCCCAGTGCCGGGGGATGTGGCCTCCCGCTTCCAGCACCGAGAAGTTCGCCGTGACGAGGCCGGGCACCTTGTCGAGCAAGGCCGCGGTGACCGGCGCACGGGCCGCATTGGCCTCCATGCGGTAGCCATAGCCCTTGAGGAAGAATGCGCGCCAGCGCTTGTCGGCGGCAATGCGGCCGTGATCGAACGAGATGTCGCCCAGGGAGGGAATATCCTCTGCCCGGATCCGCAATGCCTCGTCGCGAATGTCCTGCCAGCGCGCCTCGAGCCGCGGAATCCAGGCAAAGAAGCTCTTGTCCTGAACTGCACTGTCGGGGATCCGGGAATCGCGCATGATCACACCGTCGATCTTGGGCCGCAGTTCTTTGCCGATCTGGAACAGCGACTTGTTGATGAAGGGGACTTTCCACCCGCGTGACTTGAGTGTTTCGTTCCAGTTCAAGAACCGGCTCCATTTTCATGATCATGTTTCAATAGTGAGCCTATACCCGTCCGCGCGGAATTTTCCATGGCCGCAATCCCCTTGTCCAGAGCGATCGGGCCGCAGGACCGTCCGGATGGGCTTGCCATCACCCCTCGCTTGGCGGCAAGGGGGAGCGATGCGCAGCAATGAGATGGACCGGGCATGACGGTCCGGGCCAAGGCAAAGACGATCCTGCTCTCCCCGGTATGGGCGCTGCAGTTGCTGACGTCCGCCAAGAGCTTCCTCGACAATCCGCTGATCGGTTCGAACCGGCTGAACCGCTGGGGCCTGCACCGCTCCCGGGTGCGCCTTGCCGATGCGCTGTGCCGCTGGCGCCGCCGCCGCCTTGCCGGAAAGCTGCGTCCCGACTGGCGCGAGGCGTTTGAGCGCGACGGCTTCGTCGTCGTGCACGATGTCGTCCCGCCTGCCGAATTCCCTGCCCTGCGCGCGGCCCTTCTCGCCTATGAAGGCCCCGCGCGCGAAATGCGCCAGGGCGATGCGATCACCCGCCGCATGGCGATCGACCCGCAGATGCTGTCAGCCATTCCGGCCTTGCGGGCCTTGCTGGCGCGCAAGGATCTGCTTGCGCTCTTCCACTACGTGGCCGGTTTCCGCACGACACCGCTGCACTACATCCAGACGATCGTCAGCCATTGCGGCGGCAACGAACCCGATCCGCAGGAGTCCGTCCACGCGGACAGCTTCCACGCATCGATGAAGGCGTGGCTGTTCCTCAATCCCGTTTCGGTCGAGGAAGGCCCCTTCACTTACGTGCGCGGCTCGCACCGCTTCGACGAGGCGCGGCTTGCCTGGGAAAAGCGGCGCAGCCTGCGCGACCCCAAGGCGATCGACCGACTTTCGGCGCGCGGCTCGCCGCGCGTGACGCCGCAGGACCTCGAAGACATGGGCCTGGGTCAGGCCGAACCGCTCGCCCTGCCCGCCAATACGCTGGTAGTGGCCGATACCGGCGGCTTCCACGCCCGCGGGAAAGCGGAAAGCAGCGGCGAACGCGTGGAGATCTGGTCCTACGCCCGCCGCAATCCCTTCCTGCCCTGGCTCGGCGGCGACCTGCTCAGCCTGCCCGGCATCGCGGAACGGCGCATTGGCTGGCTATGGTCCTTCCGGGACCGCTTCGAAGCCCGCATCGGCCAGCCCTGGAAACCCGCCGGTCATCGCCGCCCGACTGATGCGGAAACGTAAGGCGACCGCCTCCGAAACTGCCTCACGTTTCCAGATAGCTCGCTACCGCCACCCGCTTGACAGCGGTGAACTCCAGAACCCTGCTTCAGTGCTCATCGACAGCATCGTGCAAGGCAGTCAACCCGGGCGCGGCAACGGCCTCTTGCTCTGCATCGGTGAGCCGTCCAGTCCCGGTCGCTGGAAACAGCTTGGCATTTTGATCTGAAAGCGAATTGCGACTGCCAAAGGGCAATCCTTGCCCGGGCGCTGAAAGAGCGGCCATGTTGGCCTGCATCGCCATCGGGGTGAAATCCGATTTCGTGTTGTTGATCAGCGAGGTCACTGCAGTCGCCAGCAGATCCGCGAAGATGTTCCCAGTGCTCGATTGGGGCGAGTAGACGTAGCGTTCCTGATCCTGCCAGAGGACCTCACCGGTTCTGCCAGATTTCAAGGTATATAGGAACTCGGTTTCAATCGTGGCGCTCACGACCTTGTACTTCGAATCCCAGTCGAGCACTTCGACATAGAGAATGGCATCGGCACCGAACAGGCGGGCAAGGTCCTGCGGCTGAGCCTGGTGTACGAAGCCGGGATCCCCAAGCCCTTCTGCCTGCATCAGGGCCTTTGTCGCATTGGTCGGGAAGGCATAGTACCCGCGTTCGGCCAAGGGAGCGGCCATTGTCGCAAGAAACAGATCTGCCGCATCCACTTCGTTCGAATGATTGATAACGGGCACGACCAGAATTGAGCGAGGTTTTTGCGCGTAATAGGCAGTATAGTCCTTGCTTTCCGGAGCAGTGGCGCAGCCGGCCAGAGCTGGGGCGCAGGCCAGCATGACGGTGGTAATCAGTCGTTTCACTGATCGGTCTCCCCATGGTTTGGGCCGCTGCCTTCAATCAACTTGTTCATCAGCACTGCCGATTCTGGGAATCGTTCACGCTCTTTGGTGAATAACAGGGCCGCTTCGGGGCCCTTCCCCTCTTCGAGCAAAAGGTAGCCCAGTTCGGCGTAGATGCCCGGCGCTACGCGACCCTTTTCTTCACCTTTGGCGATCGTTTCACGCAGGTCCTGCTCGAAGGACGCCTTGTCAGCGTTCTTTGCATAACGGACCAGGGCAGGTTGATAATTGCCCCATTCATACATCGACTTGTTGCCCGCACAGCCGGCAAGCAGCAGCGCGGCACCGATGATCGGCACCCATTTCATGTAAAACACCCCTTGTTTGAGAGCCACCTAGGGAATCAGGTCAATGACCTTGCGGCTACCGTCCTGCAGAAAGATCCGTTGATGATGGATCTGCTTCTGACCGGAAAAGACGTAAAGATCGTGCCAGCCATCGGCGAGCGCCAGTTGCGCCCTGCCCTTATCGTCGGCCCGAACCGCGGTATCGCCAACTTGCACCGTGGCACCTGCTGGCGCGTCGCGCACTTCGACGGAAGACACTGCAGCACTTCGTTCAACGCGATGCCGCGCGCTCATTCCGCAGCCAGCGAGCGAGGCTGCAGCAACTCCAAGCCATGCGCCAATCAGCCAAGGCCGAAACGAATTTCCAAGCTGCATCGTCATTTCGCCACCACGTAAAGTTCAGCGTCATCGAGGCTTTCGAGCGAACCGGACGTAATCCGCGCAATCGAACCTTCGCCCAATTCTCCGCTGCCAAAGTGCGAGACGACTTCGAGCCCTGCCACGGCCGTGGCAGGAAGTTGAAGGCTCAAGCCTGTCTGCCGGCTTTTCACCGATCGTCCGGCCTTCATTACCGCAAGTCTCGCTCCGGCTTTGAGCCCCTGGCTTGGGCCACCCGAGACGAAGACCTGCCCATTCTCCACCGCCAGGATGTCCGTACGCCATTCGCGGGCCTGGATCGTATTGGACAGTTCTTCCAGTACATCCTCGATAGCGACCGAAAGTGCCTTGTCGGTAAGCGAACCGTCAAAGCGCGCGGTGCTGCCCATGCCCAGCGTAGTCTTGGTTTCTGTCGTAGCCTCGCCAGAGCCGGTCGCTGAGTGAAATGCCAAGCCCGTGCGCACGTCGACAAGGCGAATTGCCACCTTGGCATGGGCGCGTTGCGTACGTTCGCGATTGAAAAGGCCGCGCTTGCCGTCCTCGCTGCGACCGAATTCGACGATCGAGCCGATAATAAGCGTATCGACGCCGACCATGTCCTCATCTGCACCGCCGAGACGTTCCTGCTCGCTGGCGATCTGCGTCATGTCCCCGCGTTCGAAAACCAGGAAATCGCCCGACTGTACAAGGTAGGCCGCAAGAATATCAGCAGCCTGCTTGCCAAGCGGATCGAGATTGGAATCGCGGAGCAATGTCTGCCCATATCGCGTCTCGTTGGTGAAACGTCCAATTGCTATCTTGCGCTTGAGCGACAGGGGCTCATCCTGCTTGACCTGAACCGGTTCTGCGTATTCCTGCCGAGTGGACTGGGCATCGGCCTGGCTTGAACTGGTCCCGACCACAATTATGGCTGCAGCCAATGCAAGGCCGCGCGTCAAATTCCGATAGTGCATGCACCCCCCTTGAAGGCAGCATTCATTTCCGGAGAAACGTAGGACCGTCAATTAGTTGCAGAAATTTAATGAATTGCATGATTGCTGCGAACGCCTCAGTCGCACTTCCGCCTTCGCCTCATCACCAGCGCCAGCGAACAGGTCGAGACGATCGGCCCGATCCAGTCGGCGAACTGGTCTGCCTTGGGCCAGACGCGGCCATCGAAGGCGCCCCACCAGGGCATGTTGGCGCGCAGGCCGTGGCCGAACTGCTCGATCCAGCGATACTCTGCCTGGGCCATTTCGCGGCCGAGGAAATAGCCGCAGGCGAGAGCCGCGCCGGCCCACCAGTTGCGCGTGAAAAGGCCAACCACGGTCTGGATCGCCAGGGCCCAGAAGGCATGTTCGATGAGGTTCATTCGATCTCCGCAATCTGTCGGATTCATGGGCATTTGGCGTGCACGGCTTATTCCCGTTAAGCATGAACTGCGACAAAGTTTCCGAGATTATCGGGAACTTTCAATGCGCTTGCCTGTTAAGCCCGGTGTTTATGACAGAAATGACATCAGGGAAAACTACATGATCAAGACATTCACTTCCACGCTCGCTGCTGCTGCCGTGATGGTCCTGGCCCAGCCAGCCCTTGCGCAGTCGGCCGAGGCGGATTCGGCGGCAACCGGCGGCGGCACGACCTTCCGCGGCATTCGCGTGGAGGGCAACGTCGGCGGCGACCGGTTCCAGTCCGAAGGCAACCATGACACCAATTTCGGCTACGGCGCCACGGTCGGCTTCGACGGCACCATGGGCGAGCGTTTCGTGATCGGTGCCGAGGGCAGCTACTGGCGCGCCAATAACTGGGCCGAGAACTGCACCGACCTGCCCGACACCAACAGCATCTGCCACAAGGCTTTCGAGGAATGGGGCGCCGCAGTGCGCGCCGGCTATCTCGCCACGCCTGACCTGCTGATCTTCGGCAAGGCCGGTTACGTCAACGGCGAACAGCGCCGCCGCATCGACGATGCCGACGGCAACCAGCTCGTCTACGACCACTACCGCGCAGACGGCTATCAGGTCGGCGGCGGCGTCGAGTACGATTTCGTCAAGGGATCGACCCCGATCTACGCCAACGTCCAGTACGTCTTCTCGGACTACCACGGCCACTCGTCCCGCCACCGCGTGATGGGCGGCATCGGCGTGCGCTTCAAGTAAGCCTTTCCAGGGATACTCCAGCGATGGCGGCGCGGGCACAGGCTCGCGTCGCCATTTGCGTTTTCGGCCGCTGCGGACCTTGTGCTTCAGGCGTGGGTCCGAAGGCCAGACGTCCCCCTACAGCCGCAAGGCCCGGACAACGACGCGCCGGCAGTCCACGCTTTAGACGCGCGCCTTGCCCCATAACCGCGCAAAGGCGGTGCATTTCAGTTGGCGACGGCGAAGGGCTGCCAGTCCCGCCCCGGCCTGTACGGCCAGCGCCGCCACGGGGCATAGTGGTCATACCTATTTAGGGTGATTTACTGCACGTTCTCAGGCATATAGCATCTTTCGATATATGTAATTTCATTGTTATGCGCGATGTTATGCGATATGTTCTTGCATGAATAGGTTCATGCAATGCTGCGATAATTCAAGTTGACCTGAATATTGAATGGCATGGTTCGGCAAATGGCATTCCGTTTCATGCGCCGCCGTCAAATCATCGCAATGATGTACTAGTGCTAATCTGCGGTCGCCCACCACATCAGCCAGACGATTCGTCATGGAAGACGCAACACTTGCATGAAACGCTGTCTATCAGGGGGCATTTGAATGATCGACGATGCACAGCTGGAACAGGCCGCGCCAATGGGGGAAACTGTCATCCAGCCAACGGGCCACGCGCCAGTTCCGCGCATCAGCGTCATCGTTCCCGTCTGGAACCGGCCGGCGGACATAGAGCGATGCATCAGGTCGCTTCAGAAGCAGACTTTGCCGCAAAGCGACTATGAAATCATCATCGTCGACAATGGCTCGACCGATTCGACGCCGGCCGTTGCGCGCAAGAGCGGCGTCCACGTCCTGGTCGAGCCCCGGCCCAGTTCCTATGCCGCGCGAAACCTGGGACTGAGCGCAGCCAGAGGTGACTATGTCGCATTTACGGACTCGGACTGTACCGTTGACGAGAATTGGCTGGCAAAGGGGCTGGAAGCGCTCGACCGTCATCCAGATAACGCAGTCGTGGCTGGCCCGATCGAACTCTTCTCGGAGAACATGCCGACATCGTCCTCAGTGTGCGAAGCCTATGAGCGGATCTTTGCCTTCAGGCAGGAAAGGAACGTAGCGCGCGGCGCGGCCTGCACTGCCAACTGGTTCTGCCGCACTGCGGTCGTCCGCCAGGCCGGCGGCTTCAGGAGCGACCTGAAATCGGGAGGCGACTTCGATCTCACGCGGCGCCTGCAGGCAGCCGGCTATCCGGTGGTCTATGCCCCGGACGCGCTGGTCTTCCATCCTGCCCGCGCCACCGTGTCGGAGCTGTGTTCAAAGGCCCGCCGGGTGATCGGCGGTCGCATGATGATGCGGCGAAACCGCCGCAATCCCCTGCACTGGTGGGCCGGGCTGACGATAGACACCCTGCGCCGGTTCCAGACCCTCTTCACCGAACGATGCCCCCTCGTGATGCGGGCCCGGTTGTCGATCCTGCTTGTCACCCTCTGGCTGGCGGCATGCTGGGAAGTGCTGCTGATCACCCTGGGCGGCGAGCCCCGCCGCGCCTGATGAGAGCCGACCGGGACGACTTCTCCATGGCTGTCCGCACGGCTGCGCCTGATGGCTCGCAGCTGCGAAAAACGAGTGCGAGCGTCGAACGCCCCCCCGCGGCAGGCGCGGGCACCGAACCGAAAGTGGTGTACCTGGTCCGGCGTTTCCCGGTGCGATCGCAAACCTTTGTCACGAACGAGATCATCGATCACATAAGGTCGGGCGCCGATGTCCGCGTGATGGTCTTCGAAACGCCGGACACGGCGGACTTCCCGCTCGAGGACCTCGACCCCCTCGTCCGGCCGCGGGTCACCTACCTCGACGTTCCCCGCGCAAACACGGCACGCATCGGCGAAGCCCTGCGGCTGCTCCTGCGCAAGCCGGGCCATCTGCCCCTGGCGCTGCGGGCGCTCGCCCGGGCGCGGCAGGAAGGAAAGCATGCGACTGTCGGGACGCTGCTGTTTGCGCTGAAACTGGCCGGGACGCTGGAATCGGCCGACATCGTCCATTGCCACTTCGGCAATGTGGGGCGCATGGCCGCGATGATCCTGCGCCTGGGCCGCTGGCAGGCCAGACTGGTGACAACCTTTCACGGCTATGACGTCAGCAAGCAGGCTTACCAGCCTCTCGGCGAGTACTATGCCCCCCTGATCGAGCGCGGGGACCTGTTGCTGACCGTCAATTCCATCTGGGCCGAGCGGCTGCAGGCCGCAGGAGCAGACCCCGCGCGGATCCGCATCCACCACATGGGCATCAACCCGGCTGCCATCGAAGGCATCTCGCCGGGCAGGCCGGAAGCGGAGACGGTCCGCTTCTGCATGGTCGGCCGCATGGTCGCGAAGAAGGGCCACGAGGTGGCGCTGCAGGCGCTGGCACTGCTGCGCAGGCGCCGTCCGGAACTGGCAGTATCGCTGGTCATGGTCGGCGAAGGGCCGCTCCTCGAAAGCCTCAAGGCGCAGGCACGGGCCGATGCGCTGGAGGACGCGGCGGCCTTTCGCGGTGCGCTGAACCATGCAAGCGCACTGGCCGAGATAGGACAGGCGGACGCCTTCGTCCTGCCGTCGCGAACAGCGCCCGATGGCGACATGGAAGGCATTCCCGTCGTGCTCATGGAAGCGATGGCCATGGGCAAGCCGGTCATCTCAACGCGCCACAGCGGCATTCCCGAACTTGTCGCGGACGGCGTCAACGGGCTGCTGGCCGATGAAAACGACCCGGCCGGAATTGCCGACGCGATGGAGCGCCTTGCCGAGGATGCCGGGTTGCGGCAGCGCCTTGGCACTTCGGCGCGCGAGGCGGTCCTCGCAGAATTCAACGAAGTCACGCAAGGAGAGCGGCTACGCAGGATATATGTCGAGCTGGCAGGGTCGAAGCCGTGATCGTGTCATGGAGCGGAGGCTAACTTGGGCGGTCCGGTCATCGGATCCGGCGAATTGAAGGATGCCAATGGACATCGTGTCTAAGAGCGACGACGCCCCGGCCCAGGCAGGCACGCCCAAGGGCGAAAAGCGGCAGTTCAGGAAAGTTGCCGCCCGCGGCGCGGCCTATTCGGGGCTCGCGCAAGGGCTGAAGATCCTCCTGTCCATGGCCTCCGTGATCGTCGTGGCCCGGCTCCTCGCCCCGACAGACTTCGGCGTCATCGCCATGACCACCCCGATCACCGGTTTCATCCTGATCTTCCAGAATCTCGGTCTCAACCAGGCGGTGGTGCAGGCCCGCACGATCAGCGAGGAACAGACCAACGCGCTGTTTTTCTACAATCTCGCGGCCTCGGCGGCGATCGCCCTGATCTTCCTCGCCATTTCGCCGCTGGTAGGCCTGTTCTACGGCGACCCGCGACCGGCGTACATTACCGCCGCGAGCGCGCTGACCGTCCTGCTCACCGGCACCACGCTGCAGCACACGGCCCTGCTGAACCGCGCCATGCGGTTTCGCGCGCTCAGCTTCGTGGACATAACGACGGCGGCGGCCTCGCTGCTGTTCACGATCGGGTTCGCGCTCTGGCTGCGCAATTTCTGGGCCCTGTGGCTTGGCGCATTCTGCGGCACCGTCGTCAACGCCCTGCTCGTGTGGCGCATCGACCGCTGGCGCCCGTCTCGCAGGATCGTCTGGGGCAGCGCCCGCAACATGGTGAAGTTCGGCGCCAACCTCACCGGCTTCAACTTCATGAATTTCATCAGGAAGAATATCGACAACGTCCTGATCGCAAAGATGTGGGGCTCTTCCGCGCTGGGCCTCTACGACCGCAGCTACAAGCTGATGATGTTCCCGCTGGAGAAGGTCAATTCTCCCCTTGCGCGAGTCATGCTGCCGGCGCTCGCCCGGGTGCAGGACGAACCGGGCCGTTACCGGCGCATGTTCCTGCTGGCGATCCAGACCCTCTCCATTTTCTCGGTGCCCGGCATCATGGCCGTGGCCATGTGCAGCGACCTGGTCATTCCCCTGCTGTTCGGCGCGCGCTGGACCGATGCCAGCCCCATCTTCTTCTGGCTCAGCCTGGCCGCCGTGACGCAGCCGGTCTCCAACGCGACCGGATGGCTGTTCATCAGTTCGGGCCGGACCAAGGAGATGTTCCACTGGGGCCTCTACTCGACCCCGGTCACCATCGCCGCGTTCCTGATCGGCCTGCCCTGGGGCCCTGTGGGCGTCGCCAAGGCCTATTTCCTGAGTCAGGCCGTGACGGTCCCGGTCCTCTACTACTGGTGCACCCGCGACACTCCGGTCTCGGCCCGCGATCTCTATGCAGCCATAGTGCCGACCCTGCTCGGGGGCATCCTCGCCTGGGGCGTGGTCAACCTTGCGCGCGGCGAGCTTTCCACGATCCCCTTGCTCGCAACCGCCTTTGCCTGCTCGTACGGCTTCAGCATCGCGGTTCAGGGGGCAACGAAGAAGGGCCGCGCCGCACTTGTCGAGATGACCCGGCTTCTTTCCGCAGCGCGACCATAGGACCCGCCGCTTATGCAAACCGCCATCCCGCCACAGACCAGATCGCGCCGGTTGGACGGCGTGTACTTCCCGGCCCTGGCGCTTTTCCTTGCCGCCCTGGCGATCCGCCTGGTGTGCAGCCCGATCGTGCCGCTTCATCCGGATGAGATCTTCCACATCCTGACTGCGACATCCTGGTCTGACGACGGCAGTTACAGGCTCGGTGACGGCAGCTACACCCGGGGCTGGATCTACACGGTCATGGCCGGCGAGAGTTTCCACGCGTTCGGACATGTGAGCGTCTTCCTGGCGCGCCTTCCCGCGATCCTGGCCGGGGCGCTGGTGGTTCCGGTGATCTTCGTATGGATCAGCCGGTCGGCCGACAGGACCGCGGGCTGGATCAGCGCGCTTCTCGTTTGCTGCACGGAACTGATGATCCGCACATCGGACTTCGCGCGCTTCTATTCGCTTCAGGCCCTTCTCGTCACGGCGGCTGCGGCGATGATATATGCGTACCTGCTCCATCCCTCGCGAAGACGTGCCTGGGTCCCGGTCCTCGCGCTTGCCTGCCTCGCTCTCGCCGCGCAGTTGCAGATCACGACGATCGTGGCGGCGGGCGCCATCGGCATTTTCGTCGTTCTGTTCCTCGCCACGCGGCCGCAGACGCGGGCCCTGCTGGCCGATGCGAAGATGCGGCGCCTGGCCTTCGCTCTCCTCGTCCTGGCAGCGGCCGCCGGCGCAGTCGTCGTCTATCTGGGATTGCCGCGCCTGCTGGAAGCAGAGCCCTGGGCCGAAAAGCACAAGTACAACTACCTTTTCTATCACGTGCTGCTCAGCCGCGATTATCGCCTGTTCTGGTACCTCATGCCGCTGGCGGCCTTTGCGGCACTGGCGCGATACCCGCGCCTGACCGCCTATTGCCTTGCCCTCTGGTTGATCCCGCTTTTCGTCCACTCGTTCGGCGGCATGAAGGCGGACCGCTACATCTCCTATGCCTTCACCTTCTTCCTGACCTTCTGGGGCATTGCCCTCGCCTGCGCCCTGCCCTGGCTGAAAACTGCAGTCGTTCGCACTCTGGATTGCCTGCAAGAGGCCTGCGCGGTGCCGTTGGGAGAGCGGATCCGCGCGGTTCTGGTCCCGGCCATTCTGGTCTTTTGCGCTCTGTCGGTAATCGCGGTTAACAAGTTGCTGGTCGACAGCCCGAAACTGATCGCGAAGGGCATGGTCCATTTTGTCCACGCGCCTGCCGGTATCTTCAGGAATCCACCCGATCCGGAGTGGGACCGGGGCCTCGCGGCGATCCGCCGCGACCTGGACGGCGGAGCGGTTCTGGTCGGCGTCGATGAGCTGCGCACGACGCTCTACCTGCAAACGCCGAACTTCGGCATGTACCTGCCGCCCGCTCCCGTCACGTTCGAGCGGAACGGATTCACGATCGACAAGCGCAACGGCCGCCCCGTGATCGAGAACGTGGAAGATCTGGAAAGGGTCTTCTCATGCCTCCCGCGCGGCGTGCTGCTGATACCCGCCCGGCGATGGGAGCAATACGGCTTCCTCGACGAGCCCATGGCGCGCTTCATCACTGCCCGGACGAAGCCGGGGCCACCGCGGATCCCCGGCTTCTACATCTACCGCTGGCAGCATCCCGTGAACCGGCAGGGATGTGAAGCCGTTCGAAAGGAAGCCCGGCTGCACAGCCGCAGCGCGCCTTTGGAGAACTGAACTGACAGGGCAGGTCCCTGCGCCGCCATGAATTTCGCTGAAAGCGAACCGCCTCTCTACGATGCAATATGTTTGAAATGATGAATTGGATCAGTATCGACAGCACTTGAACGCGAAGGTAACGGCTATGCGCTTGCAACTCGAGCTATATCGCTTCAGATTACTTTCTCTCGTCATAATCCTGGTACTTGGCGCGCAGCTGATCGCGTCGTTCGGACACGCGAACCGGTTCTTCCCGTTCATGTGGTATCCCATGTATGCGACAGCCCATTTCGATGGCGAGCGGATCAATGTCGAACATCGCATTTACGCGGTCGCGCCGGATGGAAGCCGGCATTACGTCGACCCGGCCAGGGACCTCAGGATCGACTTCTGGCGGTATGAGCGGCGCTTTGCGCGCCCGCTGCGGGACAACAAGCTGGACCGGATCACGCCGATCCTGCGAATGGTCGTCGAGCGCTACCCCGCCTTCACCGAGTTGCAGGTGGAAGATTATCCGATGATCATCACGAAGAATGGACCGCAAGGCGCAAGCAGGCAGGTCATAGCCGTCATTCCGCGATCCGCGGTTGAGGAGGCCCTGAAATGAGCGGGCAGACCCTGACACAAAGGTGGGACCGATACTGGTTCCCCCAGGCCCCCTTGCTGGACCTTGCCATCCTGCGCGTGATCGCCGTGGGTACGCAACTGGCGCTGATGCTGTTCGATAGCCGCTACGGGCTCGCAAGCTTGCGTGCGATCAACGAATTGCCGGATTCGTTCTATCGCCCCCTGCCTTTCTTCAGGCCCGTCATCGCGCTGCTGGGCTGACATAGCTTCACGATTTCGGAAATCGAGACCATCCACATTGCCACGATTGCAATTGGATTTGCCGCACTGGTCGGCCTCTGGAGCAGGGTCAGTCTTTTCCTGTTCGCCGCGGGCGTTGTCCTTGTGCAGCTCTGGGCTCTCTCGCACGGCGACATCCACCATCCCGAAGCGGCGATGATGATCGCGCTGGGCGTCCTCGCATTGTCGCCCGCCGGAGCCGTGCTGTCGCTCGACGCGTATCTGAAACGAGGCTCCGGGCGCGTCAGCTTCCAGCAGCAGTTGACCAGTTCGAGCAGGGAAGCGAAATGGCCGATCCTGGTCGTTCAATGGCTGTTTGGCCTGATGTACCTGTCCGCATCCTATTCCAAGCTGTCGATTGGAGGCCTCGATTGGCCGAACGGGTTCACGCTTCAGTATTATCTGGCGATGGACGGCTTGCGGTGGAATTCGCTTCTCGGCGTCTGGCTCAGCCAGTATCATGAGCTTTGCGTCATCGGGCAATGGGCCGTGCTCATCTTCCAGAGTACGTTTTTCCTCTCGCTCATCTTCCCGAAGCTCAAATGGCTTTACGTGCCCATAGGGATGGTCATGCACATCGGGATCTATCTGATGCTCAAGGCGCCATTCTGGCAGTGGACCGCGCTGTACCTCGTGTTCATTCCATGGTCGGCAGCGCTGATCTACTTGAAGTGGATGCCCGCGCGCCCGACGATCGACCCGGAACTCGGCGAAGCGAGCGCGGGATGATCGAGGATCCAGCGCCCCCCCGGACCCATGACCCGAAGACCGCAGGCGCAGGCGCAGGCGCAGGGGACACTTATCTCATCTACGATGGGGAGTGTCCTTTCTGCTCGTCCTATGTGAAATTCATGCGCCTGCGCGATACGGTTGGGCCTGTTCGCCTGATAGATGCGCGCGAGGGAGGCGCTGAAGTCCTGACCGTTCGCGGCAAGGGCATGGATCTCAACGAAGGAATGGTCTTCCACTATTCCGGCACCTACTATCACGGCGCGGATGCACTCAACGTGATGGCCCTGCTGAGCGACGGTCAATCGTGGTTCAACAAGCTGAACGGGGTGCTTTTTCGATCCAGAATGGTCGCGCGGATCACATATCCGTTCATGCGCGCGGGACGAAACTGCGCGCTGCGGCTTCTCGGGCGCTCGAAACTTCCCGGCGCGTGACAAGACTACGGCCAGCCTGAACGCCTGGCCTCACTCCGGCAGCAGCGGCCGCCCCTCGATCCGGGCGATGGCGTGGCGCACCACTTTTTCCAGCGCTTCTTCGGAAAAGAACCCGCCGGGGATCAGGCAGCGCTCGATCAGTACCCGGCGGAAGGCCTCGAAGGTCTCGGCGTCGGGAGCGACGGGGTCCTGCCAAAACGCGTCCAGGCCACCTTGGTACGTGACCTCGGGGATGTCGTAGACGGCATGACCCAGCGCCACCACCGGCACGCCCATCGCCAGCCCCAGCGTGCCGCTGGTGCTGTTGATCGTGACCATCCCTCGCGCATCGCGGGCGACCGGGACGATATCGCCCCAGCCCAGGTAGTCGACCCGCTCGGCAATGCCGAAGCGGGCGGCCATGTCGGCAGTTTCCTGCTGCCAGTTGCGCACGCCGTTGTCGAGCGGGTGCTCCTTGACGACGAGACGCGTGCCCGCCGGCGCATGGGCAGCGAAGGATCCCAGCACCAGCTTGAGGGCATCGGCGATGCCCGCAAAGGGTGAATGCAGGCGGATCTGCGCATCGGAATCGAGCTGCAGCGGGAACAGGAAATAGGGATCGGCGGAGGTCTTCATCCGCTCCAGCAGCGCGGCGGCCTGCGCCTCGCGCTCCTTGCGGCGGCGCAGCTTGCGCCACCAGCCCATGCCTTCGACCGCGGGATGCCAGGGGCGATGGTTGTTCCAGTGCGGGTAATGCCAGCGCGTGAAGACGTCCGCGGCGTTATAGAGCAGGCCCTCGGTCGCACGGCGGCGAAACGAGGACGGCACTTGCGCATGCGGGGGAACGGGAGGCAGCTTTGCCGCGGTCTCGCGGTACCAGGCCGGGTCGCGCGGCAGGCTGGAGTGGCCGTTGACCCCGCCCAGTTCCAGCGTCACCCAGTCGGGGCGGACATAGCCTTCCTCGAAGACGTGAACCGGGATGCCCAGTTCGCGGCAGACGCGCGTGGCGCCCATGTGATGGTCGCGGCAATCGCCGAAAAGCATGACGTCGGTGATCGCCAGTTCGCCGAGCAGGCGCTCGAACTCGGCCGGCCAGTCCTCCAGCGATCCGCGATAGTCGATCCCGCCGGGCAGGCGCCAGAACAGGCGGTCGCCGCCGTTGAAGTTGACCTTGTGCACCCCGTGCCCGGCAGCGATCAGCCCTTGGCCGAGGCGGCGGAAAAGCGGTCCCATCAGTCCCTGCAGCAGCAGGACGTTGCGCCGGCGCGATCCCTTGCCGGTCACAAAGACGACGCCGGAATCGCCTTGCGCCCGAGTCACCGCCTCCAGTTTCAAAATCCGCACTCCGCCCTTGATTTTTCAGGAGATCTGATCGTCTGGCCTTGCATCTACCTAAGCATATTGCCCAATGAGTTGATCCATCCGTTAGTCTGCCAAATCTTTCTCGACAACCTTTCGATTCAAAGTCATCGATTGTATCGACGCCTAATAATGACAGGAACAAGACCCCGCGCTATGAGGCCGCTCCCTGCAGTGGAGCCGAAATGGAAATGACCCGACCTGCTTTGCGGCAAGGTGCCAGGTAGATCGCATGCTGACTGTTGCCGTTCTGCTGACCGGCTCCCTCCTCCTTGACGCTGCAGTCCGCCCGCGCCCCGCAAATGCGGGAGGCATTCCCCTGCGCTGCCTGCCCGGCCTCGTCCTGCAATCGCTCATGGCGATGGCCCTGTTCGGCCTGTTCCTCGCCCTGTGCGGGAATGCCGCTGTCTCCGTGGCCATGGCGCTGGCCATCGTGGCCTTGCTGGCGGTCGCCTCCAACGCCAAGAACGCCATGCTGGGCGAACCGTTGCTGTTCTCCGACCTCGCCCTGATCGGTGCGATCTTTCGCCATCCGCAGTTCTATCTCTCGGCCGTCAGCCTGTGGCAGCGGGTCCTGGCGAGCCTTGGCGGGATTGTCCTGCTTGCCGTCCTTGCGCTGCTGTTCGTGCCCGACCCGTGGATCCACCTGTCAGGACTGGGCATTGCGCTAGGCAGTCTTGCCGCCCTGGCCCTGTTCCTGCGGATCAAGGCGCCTTGCGCGCTCACGCCGCATCCCGATGCACACCTCGACGTGCAGCGCTTCGGGTTGCTGCCAGCGCTGCTGCTCTATTGGCTGCGCTGGCGCGAAAGCAGCGATCCATTGCCGCATCCGCATCCGCATGGGGACACGCCCGGCGCTGCCCTGCGCAAACCGCACGAGACGGAAGTGGCGATCATCGTCCAGTGCGAATCCTTCGCCGATCCCGCCGAACTCTTCGGCGATCCGGAACTGGCCCTGCCCGCTCTCGATGCGGCACGCGCCATCGCCTGGCAATCGGGGCGCCTGCACGTAAGCGGGTTTGGCGCCTATACGATGCGCACCGAATATGGCGTGCTGTTCGGCCGCGACGAAGCGGATCTCGGCTTCAGGCGCTACGATCCCTTCCTCACGGCGCTGGGCGAACACAGCTACGCGCTGCCCAACAGGCTGAAGACCGCGGGTTGGCAAAGCCTGTTCCTGCACCCGCACGACATGCGCTTCTACGGGCGCGACCGGATCATGCCCGCGGGGGGCTTTTCCGAGCTGGTCGGCCAGGATCGCTTCGCACCGCCACGTGCGCACGAAGGTCGCTACGTTACCGACGCCGCGATGGCAGACGTTATTGCAGATCTTGCCCGCGACCTCGCGGCGCCCACCCTGCTCTACGCTGTCACCATCGAGAACCACGGCCCCTGGGCGCCCGAGCAGGCCACCGGCCCGGATGCGCTGACCGAAAGCTACTTGCGTCTCGTGCGCAACAGCGATGCCATGCTGCAGCGTTTGCTGCACGACCTGGCAGCGCTGGGCCGGCCGGCCACGCTCGTCTTCTTCGGCGATCACCGCCCCAGCATTCCCGGGGTCACAGCCCCGGGCAGCGCGCGGCACACCCCTTACGTGATCGTCCGCATGGACGCGCAGGGCCAGTTGCTGCGCGGCGCTGCAGAGCCGGTCGACCTGACCCCGGCCGAACTGCATCATACCGTGCTGGCGGCCCTGACCGCCCCCGCTATCGTCCAGGAGGCGTGAGCGAGGACAGCAGCCTGTCACGCAGGAACGCGGGGAGCAGGCGGTCGAACCAGCGCAGAAGGGCGAAGATACCCGGCGCGACGACATGCGCCTGCTTGCGCTCCGCCGCGCGAGCGACGATCGCGGCGGCCTTCTCGGGCGTCAGGATCATCGGCTTGGGACCGGGCACCTTGCGCCCCGATGCGGTATCGATGAAGCCGGGCGAGACCAGCGTCACGCCCACGCCATAAGGGCGCACCGCCAGGCGCAGGGCATCCGCGAAGCGGGCAAGACCGGCCTTCGTCCCGGCGTAGGCCGCCGCAAAGGGCAGCGCGTGGAACGCCGCCGCCGATCCGATCAGGACGATGCGCCCTTCCCCGCGCCGCGCCATGGCATCGGCCAGCGCCGCGGCCATCGCAGCGGGCGCCACGAAATTGACCTTGCCCAGTCGGATGACAAGCGCGGGGTCCTCCACAAGGGCCCCTTCCGCCCGAATGTCGCCAAGGCCCGAGGCGAAAATGGCGATGTCGATCGCCCCTGCCGCGTCCTCGGCCATCAGCGCGGCCACGGCGGCGTCTTCGGCGCTCAGGTCCAGCGAACGGATGCTCGCCTGCGCTCCCGCCGCGCGGCAAGCCGCCGCCACCGCATCGAGCCGTTCCTTGTCGCGCCCCCACAAGAGCAGCTCGGCGCCCGGCCGCGCATAGTGGGCGGCAATCGCACGCCCCAATCCACCGGATGCACCTGTGACAAGAATGCGTCGCATTGGGCGACCGGACGCCCTTTCGGCAGTTTGCGGGGGAAAAGCCACGATCATCTCTCTTGTTCGGCAAGCACAGGAATTTACAGATTCTTTTCCAACTTGCGCCAGCCTCATTTTTTGCATTGCAGATTAATCAAGAATTATGCTGCATGGCAGCATATAGTGTTGACAACGCAGCCCCATTGCTGTCGAGAAAGTCGTCTGATGCGTGATCCTCGAACCAGTCCCCAGCGCGTTCAGCTGTTCGAGAACCGGCAGCTCGAGAAGCTGACTCTCATCTCGCCGCGCGGATTCATCCTGGTCTGGAGCATCGCGCTCCCCCTCATTGCATGGACGGGTTGGGGCACGGCAGGCGCAGCCTACGGGGCGCTCCTTTTCGCGCTCGGCCTGCTGGTCTGGTCGCTGTTCGAGTATGCGATGCACCGGTTCCTGTTCCACTGGGATTCCGATGCCGCGCCGATCAAATGGCTGGTCTTTGCGGTCCACGGCAATCACCACACCACCCCGAACGATCCGCTGCGCAACCTGATGCCGCCGCTCGTCAGCCTGCCCATCAGCGCTGCCGTGTGGGCGACCTGCGTGGCCCTGCTCGGCATGGCGGGCACCTGGCTCTTCCTGGGCTTCATCATCGGCTACGTCGGATACGACGTGGTCCACTACGCCTGCCACCAGTGGACCATGCGCGGCCGCATCGGCATGGCGATCAAGCGCCACCATATGCGTCACCACCACGTCGACGAAGAAGGCAACTACGCGATCACGGCGATCTTCTGGGACCGCATGTTCGGCAGCGACGTTCGCGCGATCAAGAAGGCGCAGTAAGCTCCCCGTTTCCCGGTTTTGCCGGTATGGCTTGCCGGTATAGCTTGCCGGGGTCCGCTTTCTCCGGAGCGCGGACAGCACCGGCACGTCGCTTGAGCGCCGGGCGAGGACAAACACGATTTCCCGGGAGTTCGACGCCATGAAATTGGGCTACGTGCGCACAAGCACAGGGGAGGCAAGCCTGGCGGCCCAGCTCCAGGCCATTCGTGCAGCCGGCGCCGTAAGGATCTGGGAGGATCACGGAATATCGGGTTCCGCCGTCCTCAAGCCCGCCTACATGGAAATGTGCGAGTACGCCCGCCCTGGCGACGAGATCATAGTCTGGCGTCTCGACCGCCTGTCCCGCTCGCTCATCACCCTGATCTGCGAACTACAGGCGCTGGGGGAACGCCAGGTCGAATTCCGTTCCCTTTGCGAAGGAATCGATACCACCGCGCCCGAAGGCCGCGCGTTCTTCCGGACCGTCTCGGCCTTCACAACCTTCGGCCAGGACGTCCAGCGCGAACGCGCGGAGGCCGAGATGGGCATGGGAGCAGCCAGGCTGGAAGAGTAGCTACCCACCGCCGGGCTCAATCCGTGCAAAGCCCAATATCGGTACGCCAATGATGAAAATGACGATCGTTTTGTCCGGCTGCCCATGCAAGCTGCCGGCCGACCAGACTTCGCTTGTGTGAGCCGAACTCGCTCAAATTCAGACGCCACGGTCAGGCATCTTGACCTCTTCTACGAGCGAATAACCAGTGCTGCGTCCCCCGGCAGAATCTTTCTCCAGAATGCCCTTGCGAACGAGGTCATTGATGTCGCGAAGGGCCGTGTCGGACGACGTCCTGGTCATCGCTGCCCACTTGGCGTTGGTCAGCTTGCCCTCGAAGCCATCCAGAAGACGGTTGATCACCTTGCGCTGCCGTTCATTGAGCGACTGCCCTGCCATCGAGTCCCACAGTCTCGCCTTGCGCATGACCCCGGTGAGGATCGTCTCAGCCCTGTCGAATGCACGATCGAGGCAGCCAATGAACCAAAGCAGCCAGGTCGTAATGTCCAGCCCGCCGCCTTGCGTCGTTTCCAGCATGTCATAGTAAGCCTTCCGCTCGGCACGGATCTGAGCTGACATGCTATAGAAGCGCTGTGCTGTGCCCTCTGCACGCGCCAACGCAAGATCGGCAATCGCACGCGCTATGCGCCCGTTCCCGTCATCGAATGGATGGATCGTTACGAACCACAAGTGCGCAACGCCGGCCTTCAGGACAGGGTCGAGCGTCGCCGTCTCGAACCACGCAAGGAAACGGGACATTTCCCGATCCAGCAGGCTTGACGCTGGGGCCTGGTAGTGAACCCGCTCATGACCGATCGGCCCGGAGACGACCTGCATGGGGCCACCTTCGATGCCCCGCCAAGCACCCACAGTAATCCGGCTCATCCCGCTTCGCCCCATCGGGAACAAGGCCGCATGCCAATCAAACAGGCGCTCAGCAGTCAGAGGCCGAGCGTAATTCTGAGTCGCATCCAGCATCATTTCCACGACGCCTTCGACATCGCGATCGGCTTCGACCAATCCACTGATCTCCATCCCGAGCCGGCGAGCAATGGATGAGCGCACTTGCTCCCTATCAAGCACCTCCCCTTCAATCTCGCTGGATTTCAGGACATCCTCGGTCAGCGCCTGAAGCACCGCTTCTTCGCGCAAAGGAAATCCCAATGCTTCCATATGCCCGATCAATCGCCCTTGCCTGTGGCGGACAGCTGCGAGCGGCTGAAAGAGCTGCGACTCTTTCCAGATCAGGTTGGGCCAGTCTGTCAGTTCGTGGATATAGGGCACAATCACCGCTCCTTATGCGGTAAATATACCCGCCATTCACCGCACAGTGCAATGATTATTCACCGCATTGGATCCGGCGAATAAGGGCGCCAATCACCGCATTCCAGCGCGCGATTTCATGGCTGAGGTTCGCTTCGAACCTTTGCCCCACCGACTCTTCCCGGACGCTCTGCCTCCAATTTTGCAATCCCGGGTGCGGTCGGTCCGGCTTTCTATCATGCCCGAAAATGAAGTAATCGCGGAGGGTGCCGAGCGAGGCACAATGTCAGAATTACTCAAAGGCTGGTTGCACTCCGTCAGTATGAAGACCCGTTTCGCGAGAGGGTCTCCGGGTTGCAACTTCGCGTCATAATCATAGGCTTTGGGCAAAGGAAAACCCCACGTCCGCAGCAGGCCCGATCATCAAATTTGCTTCAGCGATCCCCCAGATCGGGCAGAAAAACAATCAACATTCAATGATTTCTGTCCGCTTTCTGCCTCGCCGTCCTGAGATAGCCGCCAAGTGCAGCCCAACGCAACAGCGCCTGCCACAGCATGGGCCCAAGAGGCGGCAGCGCAGGTCCAGGAGCTCCAGGCGGCTGCCCGGTTCACATCGAACCCCAACAGGTGGGGAACAAGAACCAACCAGATGGCAATCGCAACGAGAACCCACCGCATCGCCCGCACGAGGCTCAGTCGATTCACATCTGCGGGCGGCAGGGCTTCCCGTCGTACTGATGCCGGTTCAGGACGTAGGCCTTGCCGTTCCAGCGCTCTACCGGGAAGCAGAAGCCGGGACCGCCGATTTCGATATCCGGCCAGCCACCCACGCCCCTGGTGGCGAGGAATGTCGGGATGCCGGTCCCGCCGGTGATGTTCTTCCAGCTGCCGTCGGCCTGCTTGCTGACGATCGTGTAGCCGGTTCCCGTCATGCCGAAGCAATAGGTGCCGCCTTCGGTGATCACCGCTTCGGGTCGTCCATCGCCATTGAGATCGCGCACGGTGTCGATCTGTCCGGGCGAATAGCTGGCCGTGCCAGGATCGCCGCAAGCGGACCATTTCCCGCCCTGGAAAGTAAAACCGGCAGCGCGAAAAGCGGCGGCGCGGTCCTTCGCCGTCAAATTCGCCTGGGCCAGCACCGGGGATGCAAGCAAGGCCAGGAACCCAGCAAGAGCAAGACGAATCCGCATGTCATCCTCCGCAAAAGCAGCGCTGCGTCCATAGCACGCCGACCCACGCAGGCAGAAGCGCTCCTCTATGGGTAGCGACCGGCGCGACCCGCTCAGCCGGAGAGCATCGTAAGGCCCCGGTGCCGTCCGAATGATAGTCGAGGTGCCGGCCCTGAGCGTGACCGCGATACCTTGCGACGCTGCATAGCTTTCGGGATCGAGAGC
Organism: Novosphingobium pentaromativorans US6-1; assembly: GCF_000767465.1. Lineage (NCBI taxonomy): Bacteria > Pseudomonadati > Pseudomonadota > Alphaproteobacteria > Sphingomonadales > Sphingomonadaceae > Novosphingobium > Novosphingobium pentaromativorans. The sequence goes on along the minus strand of NZ_CP009295.1, from coordinate 9,859 downwards.
CTCGAGGATGAGGCCGAACGGATAATCGCGCCCTACCCTGCTTTCACCGCGCCGCGCATCCTGCCGAGCACGCGGGCTGCGGCGTTGCTGCCGACCGCGAGTTCGCGCGCGTAGTGCAGCGCGGTGCCGGGCGAGGACCAGCGCAGCGCGAGCGCGATGCCGGCGCCGTCCTCGCCAGCGGCGAACAGGTCCTGGGTCAGGCCGACGCGGAACGAGTGTGCGCTCAAGGCACGGATCGCCGCTTCGGCGCGGTCGGGATCGATCGCCGCATGCCCCTGCGCGATGGCGGCGCGCGCGCGGCGGCGCAGGATCGCGACCACGCCCTGCCGGGTGAGCGGCTTGTCGCCGATCGTGTGCCGCGCGCCCCGCTCCTCCGCATCGCCGGGCCGCTCGGGGAGCAGGTGGACGCGGCGCAGCACCGCGCCGCCCGCGATGTCTGCGGCGCAGAGCCAGGCGGCAAGGCGGCGCATCGTCTCGGGCGAGATCCAGGCAAGCGCCCCCTCCCCCTCCTGGTCGGTCTTCGAGCGGGGAATGACGAGGCGGCCGCTGCCATCCTCGTGCGCGGTCAGATCGCCGACCTGCACGGCGACGAGTTCGGAGACGCGCAGCCCGGCATCGTAGGCGAGGCTGATCAGCGCGGCATCGCGCAAGTCAAGGATATCGCTGCCGCAGGCCGCCAGCAGCGCCTCGACTGTCACCCCCTCGGGCGCGGCCTGCCCTTCGGCCATGGCGGCCCCGAGCCGCAGCGGGGCGGCCTGGCGCTGGCGCTCCTGGCTCTGGCGGCGAATGGCCTTGAGGGTGTCGCGCACCATCCCGGCCTGCGTGGGCAGCGGTTCGCTTTCGCCGAAGCCGAGCACGCGGTGGATCCGGGCGATCGAGGCGATCCGCCGCGCCAGCGTCGCCGGCCGCGCCGGGGAGCGGCCCGGCGAACCGGATGCCAGCCAGCGCAAGTAGTGGACGAGCGTCTCGGGCGCGGCGGGCACGGCCTGCACCGGCGGGTGGCGGCGCGCGCACCACGCAAGGAAGCACTTGAGGTCGGCGGTAATCGCCGCGCGGGTCGCCGGCGCCATCGCCGCGGTCGCCGCCTCGAGCGCGAGCGCGCTGGCCCCGCGCGTATCGATCAGCGCGCGATGCGCGCCCAGCACCAGTTCCACTGCGGTAGGAGAAGCGCGGGCGGGGATCACACGGAGCAGGCGGTTTGCGGCGGGGTCATCGGCAGCGATTCTGGCGAAAAACCCGCATTTCGGCAATAAGGATTTTACCATAATGTCCGATTATGGAAAATACGCAAAAAGCAACCATACCAGAAGGTGTATAGTGAAATGGAGTTGGCTATATGTCGGCTGCCGAGGGACCGGTCCCTGCGTGCTGCCAAGGTCAGCAATAAACGCCGCGCTCGATCCGGGCGATCAGCGTCAGAACCTCTTCCAGCCCCTGAGACGAGAGGGCTGCGCGACTGGCGGGCGTTTCTCCCAACGCGACGGCAAAGGCAGCCATCCAATCGCCTGCAGCGGACATCTCGCCATCGAAGAGGCGCTGCGCGGCGGCCTGCTCGGCCTGAGCCACCCGGTAGTGGCGGGCGCACAGGCACCTCACCGCATCTGCCAGTTCGCAGCGGGTCGCCTCGGCCCCGCAATCCTCGCAAGTGGCGGCGGCTTCCTGCCTCGCTGCCGCAAGCAGGGGTGCGCAAGGTCCAGTCGCAACCTCACAGGGAGCCAAGGCAATCTGCAGTTCCCCGCCTTGCGCTCCGGCGAAAGTGACCAACTCCATGCAATCGCTTTGGAAAAGCCCGACGATGAGACGGTCATAGATTTCGCGCCACCCCGGCGGCACGCCATCGCGCATTGCGATGTTCTTGACGAGACAATCCGCGGGTTCCTTGATCTGGCCGGTCATGCTTGAATTCCTCTCTGGTGCGTCCTGGCAGGCGCTCACGCTGCGACCTTCAAGAGATCGTATAGCGCGCTCGCCTGCCCAGCTTCATGTGCTTCAGGAACGGTTCTCCGCATATCTGGCGAAGAATACCATGGACGCTGGGGGATTTTCCCCGCGGCCGAATTGCTCCAGTGTCGATCGCATGACCGGAGAGAGGAAGAAGTCCGCGAAGGGAACCTGGACGCTTCCCTTTGCCAATCGCGCCCGGTGGGCCAGTTCGCGGCCGAACTCCAAAGCGATCCTGCGGCGAAATTCGTCCTCGTCGCGAGCAAAGCCGGCGGCAAAGTAGGCGCCCTGCCCAGCTCCGGTGGCATAGTCCTCGGCGCCTGCGCACCAGACATGGCGCGGGGCTTCCAGGCAGCTCTCGGTCAATTCCCATGGATAGGCCGGTTCCGCCGCCGCTGGCTCGGCAACCGCCTCTCCTGTTGCCAGCAACTCACCTGCCCGCGCGATCGTAGCGGCCCATTGATCGAGCGTTTCCTGTCCTTTCCCGGCAAGCAGGCGTGCCATGGTCTCGGAAACCAGAGGGGTTTCGCGGCTCATGCTGCAGCCTCCCCGACATTCGTATGCTGGCGCCACGCGCTCAAGGCAGCTGCATAGCCTCGATCCGAACAGAGCAGGTGACAGGCCCCGCGAAGCCCGTTCACGCTCAGAAAGCGCGACAGGACGATGCAATGGACGTGGCTGCCATTGCCTTCCAGACCTGCCGTCCCCGGTATGTGCGCGACGAGAATAACGGGAAATCGGTCGGCGAAATGATCCCGCGCAAAGGCCCGGACGCGTTCGTAACCCGAGTGCCACGGCTCGCTTTCGTCGAGCGCCAGCTTCACCTGCACCATGGCGTGGTTTTCGAACGGAGGCAAAGTCTCGTCGAAGCGCTGCAACAGGAAATCGATGTTGGCATAGTCGCCCGGCGCGCAGGGCGGCAGCAGCACCTCGCTGCGCGCTGCGTGACCGAAGATCGGGTCGTCGCCGGGCCTCAGTTTCTTGCGAACCCAAGGCGCAATTCCATCGCGGGGGCCCTCCCCCTGCCACCAGTAGCGTGTGAAGGAGAAGCCGGGATGCTCCCCCTCGCCCTTGGAAAACGATCTGAGAACGGCGCGTTCCTGGGAATGGGCCCCCTCGGAAAGCGAGGCGGCGAGCTTCAGCATGTGCTTCCTGGTCATGATCAGAACCCCGCCTCGAAGATGGGCTTCTCCATGGTCAGAATGATGCCGGCCTCGCGGTCTTCCCGATCGATGAAGGGCGCTTCCCGTTCGCGGGCCAAACCCGTGGGCAAGGCGCGCAGGTAGGGCCCCTTCCCCAGTGTCGGCACAAACCATAGGTCACCGCCCGCGCCGCGCCACGGCGCATATCCGCACAGGATGTGGCGACGATCCTGCAGGAGAATATCGAAGCTTACGCCCCGCGTGACATCGAAGCGCAACAGGACCACCTCGAGCCCGGTCTCCCGCGCAAGCTGGATCATTTCGGGGAACAGCCAGGGCCGCGGACAACTGGTGCCGGCAATGAGCAATTGCGCGAAGGACATCGTGATGGTTCCGGCGAGGGTTCCGGCCCGTTCGCGCGACTCTGGGTCGATCTCGGCGCCAATAGCCAATGCTAGTGCCATCATGCGGCTGCGCACCCGCTGCGTGGTCCACGGCATTACGGGCGCGCACTCGCTCGCGGTCTCAATTGCTCTTACATTCATAGATTGGGTACTTCCTGGGAGAGCCGCTCTGGCAACGCACGCGGCTCCGTCCGAAATTTCTTTCAAACTGCCTTGCCGACAGGCCTTCTTCCCTTCCTTCCTGTGATCGGGTCTGCGCACGCGCTTCAGCGGAAATGCAGACATCCTGAATGGCTCGTTTTCCCGTACGGGGTATTTCCTTGAAATGCTCCCGCCAGAGCCGTGATATTTCCCGAACGGGTAAATATGGCTTGAAATCACCACCGAACGGGAATATTTTCCCGAACGGGTAAACTATAGGTGTGACATGGACACGGCCGGGATCGGGCAGATCATTCGCGAGGAACGCAAAGCGCTGGGCCTGCACCAAGATCAGCTGGCGGCAGCAAGCGGGGTGGGCTTGCGTTTCATCGTCGAGTTGGAGCGAGGCAAGGTCACGGCGCAGATCGGCAAGGTGATTGCGGTCTTGTCGGCGCTGGGCTGCGAAGTGCAGGTCCTGCGTCCCGGCGATCTCCGGCCGGGAGAGCGCGGCGATGGCTGCTGACACTCTCGACCGCCTCGTCGTCTGGTCCAATCGCCGCATCGCGGGCGACCTTGTGATCGACCTCGGCGGGGCGATGCATTTCGCCTATGCCGAGGACTGGCTGGCGGATCGCGGGGCCCCTGCCCTGTCCCACGCCCTGCCCAAGCAGGCGGGAGCCTTCGGCGATGCCTTGTGCAAGGCCGTGTTCGGCGGGCTGCTTCCCGAGGAAGGGCAGCGCACGGCGATTGCCCGTGCGCTGGGCGTTTCACCCGACAACCCGTTCCTGCTGCTGGCGGCGCTGGGCGGCGATGTTGCAGGCGACCTTGCCTTCCTGCCCCCGGGGGAGCAACCGCCTCCGGCCCCGACCGAAAGGCCCGCAGAGGCGCTCGATGACGCGGCGCTCGCCGATCTTCTCCAGCGCCTGCCCCGGGTTCCCATGCTGGCGGGCGAAGGGGGGGCACGCCTCAGCCTTGCCGGGGCGCAGGGCAAGCTCCCCGTGGTCCTGGCAAACGGGAGGATCGCCGTACCGCGCATCGGCGAGCCTTCGACCCACCTGATCAAGCCGGAGCCCGAACGCTTTCCCGGTCTGGCCGCCAATGAGGCCTTCTGTCTTGCGCTTGCGCGCGCTGCCGGGCTCGATGCAGCGACCGGGCAGTGGCAGGCAGTTGCCGGGAAGCCCTACCTGCTCGTCGCGCGCTACGACCGGGTTGAAAGGAACGGGCAGATCCAGCGGCTGCATCAGGAAGATTTCGCGCAGGCGCTGGGCGTGCCGTCCAACCGGAAATACGCCAGCGAGGGCGGACCCGCCTTCCGCGATTGCTTTGCGCTCGTGCGGCAGGCCACCACGCGCCCGGCGCGGGAGGTTCTCAAGCTGGCCGATGCAGCGATCTTCAACCTGATCATCGGCAATGCCGACGCCCATGCCAAGAATTTCAGCCTGCTGCGCCGGGAGGATGGGGAAGTCGTCCTTGCCCCGCTCTACGATCTGGTGGCGACGTTCATCTGGCCGGAACTTTCCGCAAGGCTCGCCATGCGCTTCGGCCCAGCTGCCAGCCTCGAGGAAGTGGATGGCGACAGCCTGATAGGGTTCGCGCAGGACAGCGGCCTCACCCTGCCCTTCCTGCGCCGGCGCGCCGCAGCTCTGGCTGGACAAGTCGAAGCGGCGATTGCCCGGGGTATCGAGGTGCCCGGTCTGGCAGCTACGGCACTCCCCGGCGAACTCTCTCAGGCCATCTCGGACCGGGCGGGTCGACTGGCACTCAAGGCACGCGGATAGGCATTTCGCTTCGGTAAAGGGAGCGGCCTTCGCCTTTTGCCTTCATCACCTTTTTCAAACCTGAACCCAGGCATCCTGACGGTTAGAATGGTATTTAGTGAATCTGTTACAAGGTTAGAGGACCGCGCTTGCCTTCGAGTCCGGCGCAATCCGCTGAGTCGCGTGCCGGGTGCCGTTCCCGTTGGATCGTCGATCCGTTCCTGAAGTGTCGGCGCATGCGTTCCCGAAAGGTCGTTGACCTGTTCCCGAAGGGTCGAAGAACCGGTTCCAAGCGTTCTCGGAGTGTCGAAGACCGCAAGAGGCAGGCGTTTTTTGAATCTCTTTTTGCGGCTTGTTGGAAATCGACGTTCAATCGGTGCGTGTCACCGCATGAAGACCCGACTCGGCCCATAACGGCGAGGTCCCGACGCGACACTTCGGGAACGGCAAGGCGGATTCGTCTCTGGATCGGGGTGGGTTGCTCTCCATGATCGCCATGGTGCGCACCACGGGCGCGAGGCGATGGGGCGGTCTGCAGGGGCCTTTGGGAGGCAGTTGCCGGCCCATCGCAGCGGGCTTGGGCCGGCCCGGCCCCTGCGTAACGGCTTGAGAGAAGATGGGTGGATGGGAGGCGGCACGCGCACCGTACTGGTTCGAAAGGGAGGGCGTCGCGGTGCTCGTGCAAGCAGCCCTCCCCTCTCCCCCCGCGCGTTTTACCCGCGCAGGGTGTGCCGGTGCTTTTCGTGATGGCGCTTGACCCAACCGATGAAGGCGCGTTGCCAGTCGGCCGGGGTGCGCTCGGGTGAGGCAGAGACCCAGCGTTCGAATTCGGCGTGAAGGGCGTGGAGATCCCAGCCCGGGCAATTCTGGCGCAAGTAGTCAATCGTCTCGTCGGTCATGAAACCGCGCGTCGCGGCATCGGAAAGACCGGCGAGGGTCGAGCGGATCAGCTTGCGGGCATCGATGACGTCTGCCTGGGCTTCGGTGGCCTGAGCTGCGGGTGCAGCAGACTGCTTGCCCCCCTGCCCTCGCCTGTCTCCGGTCTTGGCGGGTGCGCTCTCGGCAGGCGCCTTTTCCGGAATCGTCCCGGCGTGTTTCCCCGGGGAAACATGAGGCTCTGCAGGATTGGCCGGCAGGTTCGACTCCGCCCCGCCCTTCCCGTCGACGCGGCGCATGCGCAGCATCGGCTCGCCGTCCTTCGCCGTTTCGACGCAGAGGCTGTAACCGGGCAGTTCGTTCTTCTCGGCGAGCTTGAGCATCTCGAACTTGAAGCGCCGATATTGCCCTTCGGCGCCGGACTTCTCGAACAGCACCGGCATGGAAATCGCGAAGCCGGCTTCGCCCGCGCCGCCGGCATGCTTGCGCGCGACGCGGTAGAGCCAGCGCTCGCGCCCGCCGGTAATGTCGAAATAGGCGCGGTCGATGGACAGCACCCCGCCCTTCATCATCACGCCTTCCCAGAACCAGTTCGACAGCTCCAGCGTCATCCCGCGCGAACGCTCGGTGCGCTCATCGACGAGCTGGGTCCAGCCATCGAGCCAGGAGAAAGTCGCCTCGCGGCGGTTCTCGGCGCGGATGTTGGTCTTGATCGTGGTCGAGACGAGACGGTCGAGTGCCTGGCCCAGCAGTTCATAGGCGCGCCCGGTGGTCGGCCGCCCGATCGCGCGCAAGAGGTCGTAGGGCATGATATGCAGCTTGCGCGGCACATCGTTCGCGCCGCGCCGCGCCATGTCGGCCAGCACGCTGGCGCAGTAGATCAGGATGTCGGCATCCCAGATCGTGGCCATGCCGTAATCCGGGTTGGCGGAGACATGGACCCAGAGCTTGCCGTCGGGGCTGGTGTAATCGATCGCCTTCACGCGCTTGGATTTGGCCAGGCTGAAGAAGGGCCGCTCCATCATCTCGCGCTGGTCGCGCAGGGGCAGGTCGGCAATGTAGGGCAGGAAGAGATCGAACTGCTCGGCAATGGCAGCTTTGCGTGCGCGGCTCATTCCGGATGTTTCCCCGGGGAAACACGATTCCCTGACATCGCTCGATACCGAGCGGGCAGGGGGGGCGGAGGAGAACCGACCCCCGCCGTTGCAATGGCGCAGGAGGTCACCGCTGCAGCCCCCGGCCTTCGCTATCGAGCCGGTCGAGGGCATCGCGCACGGCGGCGAGGACTTCGTCGGCATCGGCACCGGACCCCGCGTGGAGGCGCAAGGTCACGCCCTGCCGGTTCGAGGTCTGGACGCTTACCAGCGGGCGGCCGTGAGAAGATGTGACGACGAGGGGCGCGGCCCTGGTCTGCTCGGCCTCCGGAGCGGCAAGCAGCGCCTTGAGCACGTCGGCAGCGGGCAGGGCGGGGCGGCCCGACGCGCGCCGCGCCTCCTGTTCCCTCGCCAGGCGCGCGGCCTCCTTGCGGATCGCCGGAGCCTTGTCCTTGTCGTCGAGCATCTGCGCCAGCGGGTAAGCCGGCTTCAGCTGGACGTCGGCGGGAGAGGCGAAGGCGGCCAGGACCGCATCGGGAATGGCGGCGACCTTGAGCATCTTCGAAAGCCATCCCTTGGACAGCTTGAGACGCTCGGCCATGCGGGTCATGTGGTTGCCGTAGTGATCTTTCAGCGCTGCGGCATAATTGCGCGCGCGTTCCAGATCCGAGACGTCCTTGCGGGCGCGGTTCTCAAGATCGGCAAGGCGGAACGCGGCCTCGTCGTCAAGCTGCGCCACTTGCGCCACGAACTGCATGTCCGGGTAGGAATGGGCGCGCAGCCAGGAGATCGACCAATGCCGCCGGGTTCCCGCGATCACCTCGTAATCGTGATCGGGGTCGCCATCGATGCGCCGCACCACGGCCGGCACTTTCTGCCCGCCTTCGGCGATGATGGAATCGATCAGTTCGCGGCAGGAGTCTTCCGAAAGGTGGGCATAGCTGCGGGCATTGCCTTCCCAGACGCGCACGCGCGCGGGATCGAGCAGCAATTGCGTAACCTGGCGCACTTCCCCGGTCGCCACGCGGGCCAGCGCGCTTTCGCGGCCGAGCAGGGTCGTCCCGCGGGCGCGCTCGGATCGCGGCGCTCGCTCAGTCGGGGCAGGGGAGGTCGCTGCCTCTTGCGAAGTTTCGGCCGCCGGAGCGACCTCATCTTCGTCAGAGAGCAGGGCGGCGAGATAGTCTGATTGCTTGCGGGCCATGGCTTACCTCGGGCGACACGCGGAAAAAGGGCTTGGCAGGGAGGAGGTTTGGAACATATGGTGAACATTCCTTGTAGGAAAGTCCTTTTGTTCCATTCCGGACAAAGGCTTAGCCATTGACCAACAGCTCCTCGTCGACGCGCTGCGAACGGCCCCAACCGGTCCGCACGAGCTGCTCGATCTGGCCGAGTGCCTCGTCCAGGTTGGCGCGGCAGCGCTTGTGCGTGCGCGGCGTGCCGATCGGCTTCTCCAGCTCGTAAACCGTCATCATGCGCAGTGCGGCATGGCTGATTTCTGCGCTTTCGAGGATCGGGACCGGGAGCAAGGCCGGGCCGAAAGCCTGCTCCATGATGGTGCGCACCATTTCGTGGCTGGGATCGCCCTGGTCGAACTTGGAGCAGATCAGCCGCACGAAGCTGTAATCGACGGCGATCCCCACACTGGTCAGCTGCTCGAGGACCTGGTCCATCATCGAGAGGAACTGCACCGTCGAACAGAAGTCCGGCGTCGTTGCCGCCAGCGGCACGAGCAGCGCATTGGCCGCCTGCATCACGGCAAGGCTGATCGTGCCCAGGGCAGGGGGGGGATCGAGGATGACGACGTCATAGTCGCGCGCCAGGTCCATCAGCCCCTGCTTGAGCTTGCGAAAACGCGCGGCCAGCACCGATTGCCCGTCCGCTCCGGCCGCGGCCAGTTCGTACTCGACGTCGAACAGCTCGAGGTTGGAGGGGATGAGATCGACATTGGGCCAGGGCGTGTGCTTGACCGCATAGAGCAAGTCGGCCTGGGTCGGGTCGATCGAGAGGTAGGGGTAAAGCGTTTCCTCGCGGGTGATGTTGAAATGCGGGTTGAAACCGAACAGCGTCGTCGTGGTCGCCTGGCTGTCGCAGTCGACGACGAGGACGCGGTAACCCTGCACCGCGAAATAGTGGGCGAGGTGGGTGGTGACAGTCGACTTGCCGACGCCGCCCTTGAAATTCTGCACCGCGATCATGGCCGGAACGTCGAGCGGCGCGCGGGCAGGGGAGGCGCCCAGCACCTCGCGCATGTGCAGCATTTCCTCGACCGTGTAGCCGACCCGGCGCCCGTTCTCGCTGGCCGGGGGAGGGGGCAGGCGCCCGTCGTCCTCGGCCATGCGGATGCGATTGGTCGAACAGCCGAGCAACTGCGCCGCCTCGGCAATGCCGAAACGCACGTTGAGCCCCTTGCGGCTTTCAGGCAGAAACGCCTTGCGCCGGAGACGCTCGATCATCTTCTCACCAGCTTGAGCAAGATCGCCGATCTGGGAACCGATTGAACTCAC
>NZ_CP009294.1 GCF_000767465.1 Novosphingobium pentaromativorans US6-1 | reverse complement strand
GCCATATTTCGATCAGAGGCTGATTCTCGGAGCAAGCTTGCTGCCTGACCTGACCTCATCCGTCAAGTCAGGTCAGGATGTTTACGCGGTGATCGCCCCCAAACGGTCAGGATAGAATGACGATCGATCGAACAACAAACCCACGAAAACCTGCGAGTCGGCGGACCCTTGGTCGAAATCGGAAATGAACCTTGATTTAGGCGTCAGAGAGAATCAGATGTTACCTACAGGAGAGCTGGGAGCGCTCGGCCAGTTGATTCCCCCAAGGAGTCAGGACGACCCCAACGGGTCAGGTCAATTCCCCCGATGGGTCAGGCTCTAGCCCCCATCAGGTCAGGAGAGCTCCCCCATCCGGTCAGCTTTATGGCTGCAAACACATGAACTTGCACCGTTTTTGAGCCACTGAATCTGAATCCTTAGAATCATGAATCCTTCCGCTGCAAGCAGCGGCGTTTCTAAAATGACTTTTAAAGGGTCAGATGCCGATTCGTGTGATCGAAATGGCCAGCCCATTCGAAGAGCACCAAACACGCTATCCGCTATTGGGGAGGGGAGTAGGGCCGAACTGGGTGGTTATGGCCATCGTCAGCAATTGCCCTACTTCGGACCTCCGCGCTCTCGTCGCTCGCCTCGGCGGGAAGTGGTCAGGCTGGACCGCGATGTGTCTCTGCCCCTCCCATGCAGACCGAACCCCTTCACTTTCGATCCGGCAAGGCGATCGCGGTATCCTTGTGACCTGCCATGCCGGTTGTGATGCAACCGATGTCCTCCGGGATCTGCGCAGGATCGCAAACCTGCCGCGCATTACCCCCGCAGAGGTATCAGGCCAGCAGGCAATGCAACCATCAGCCTATCTCGCCATTTGGCGGGCGGCTGGGCAGATCGAGGGCACCTTGGCAGAGCACTATGTCAGGAGAGTACGCAACATCTGGGCGCCGCTCGATGACCTCCGCTTTCATCCCCGGTGCCCACAAGGGCAGGGGAGTCTCGTCAGCTTCAAGCCGGCACTGCTGGTCGCCATGCGCAAGGATGGCGCAATCAAGGCGATCCAGAGGATCTTCCTCGATCCATCAACGGCAACCTACACTGACAAGCTGGTCCTGGGGCAGGCAATCGGCGCCGCCTGGACCAATGGCTTTCCAGCAAAGGCCATTGGCATCTGCGAGGGCTTCGAGACTGCAGCCGCCTACACATCACTGACGGGTATCCAGGCCTGGGCGACTATGGGTGCCAAACGCTTCCACCAGGTCAACATCCCGGCCTCAGTCGAAACCGTGATCCTGCTGGCCGATAACGACGCCGAGGGCAGGCGGGCCCGCGATCGCGCAGCCGAATCCTACCGACGCCCCGGCCTTGCAATCGAGACCGAGTGGCCGCCGGGCCGCATGAACGACTGGGCGCAGCTCCTGAAGCGGTGAGGGGAGGGGGGCTGGAGCGGGCGTGCCGCTGACCGGCACGAGCTCAGGAGTCCTCCGCATGACCACAACGATTCCGCGTGCCAGCGCCATTCTCGGCGCTGCGCGCACACTTGCCGCCAAGCTGCTCCTCGCTGTTCCGATCGGCCGCGCCGCTTTGAGCGAAGCCATGACCGAGAGTGCAGGCGGCAATGACGCCGCAGGTGCCTGGCAGCAGCGCGACAGTTTCGAAGCGCTGGAAGTCGCTCTCTCTCTGGCCATTCCAGACCTTGTAGGCCGCATGGACGTCAGCGCGGCGATCAGCACGCTTGAGGCGCTCTCGCGCGAACTGCCAACCCATACGGTGCGCAGTGAGGACCAGATCCAGTTCCAGCAGTTCTCGACGCCGCCGGAGCTGGTCCGTCTGGCCGTTCATCTGGCGCGGCTTTCCTGCGATGACGTGCTTCTGGAACCAAGCGCAGGCACCGGGATTATCGCGTCGCTCGCCAAGGGCGCGGTCAAGGATCTGATCCTCAACGAACTCGAGCCAACCCGCGCCGACCTGCTCGAGGCTGTGTTTGCGGGCACGAAGGTCTACCGCCACGACGGCGCGAAACTCAGCGCGCTGCTCTCCGGGACAGAACGGCCAAGCGTCGCTGTGATGAACCCGCCGTTCTCGGTGTCGCAATCACGTGGGCAAGATCAGAACACCGCCGCCAGGCACTTGCGTGCTGCGCTCGACCATCTGCTGCCCGGAGGCCGGATCGTCGCGATCATGCCGGACTGGTTCTCACCCTCAGCGAGGTATGAGGAAACCTTCCGGCGCACCCTCGAAGGCGCGCGGGTCGTCCTGTCGCTCCGTCTGGACAAGGGGGGCTATGCCAAGCACGGCACCGGTATCGCCGTTCGCGTGCTGGTGATCGACAAGGTGCCAGGCGAGATCGGCGTATCCACGATCAATCGCGGCTCGGTCGGCGAACTCTTCGCTGCACTGCCAACGGTGCCACTCCGGGCGCCTTTGCGCGACCCGGCTCAATCGGGCGCACCCCGACCCAAGCTCAGCCTGTTCCGCTCGGTGAAGACCGGTCCAGCCCGGCCCGTGATCGTTCGGGCGGCACAGACCAATGAGGTCCGCCCCGTCGCCTACGAAGTGCTCGACGAACCTGCCGCCATGGGCGAGCAGCGCGGGGTCTATGCCGACTACCGGCCCTCGCGCGTCGTGATCGCGGAAGCTGGCGAACACCCGACCCACCTCGTCGAATCCGCCGCCATGGCCTCGATCGCCGCGCCGAAACCGAGTTATGTGCCCAGTTTGCCCGAACGGACCGTGACGGCAAGACTGCTATCCGCCGCCCAGCTCGAAACCGTGATCTATGCGGGCGAGGCCTGGTCGCGCGATCTCCATGGCCGTTTCAGCCATTCGTCCAGCGAATTGGCGCTCAAGGAGAACCCGGACGGCCAGCTCTACCGCACCGGCTTCTTCCTCGGCGATGGCACCGGGGCAGGGAAGGGAAGGCAGGCCGCCGCCTGCATTCTCGACCAGTGGCTGCAGGGCAATCGCCGTCACATCTGGATTTCGAAGAATGCGCCGCTGCTCGAAGACGCGCAGCGCGACTGGACCGCGATTGGCGGATTGCCGTCCGATATTCTCGACCTTGCCCGCTGGAAGATCGGCGAGGAGATCACGGCGCCCGAGGGTATCCTGTTCGTTCCCTATGGTACGCTGCGCAGTTCACGCGTCGAGGATACCCGGCTCGACCAGATCGTCCGCTGGGCCGGCGAAGACTTCGAAGGCGTGATCGTCTTCGACGAGGCCCACGAAATGGGCGGCGTTGCAGGCGGGGAAGGGGCGCTTGGCCAGAAGCAGGGCTCGCTCCAGGGCATTGCCGGGGTGCTGTTCCAGAACACACTGCCGCGCGCCCGGGTGCTCTACGCTTCGGCCACCGGCGCATCGGACGTCAACAATCTTGCCTATGCGGTCCGACTCGGTCTCTGGGGACCGGGCACCGCGTTCGCAAACCGCGAGCAGTTCATCAGCGAGATCCGCGACGGCGGCATTGCCGCGATGGAACTGGTGGCGCGCGACCTCAAGGCCTCCGGGCTCTACCTCGCCCGGGCACTCAGCTTCGCTGGGATCGAGTACGACATCCTCCGCCACGATCTGACCCCGGAGCAGATCGCGGTCTACGACACCTATTGCGAGGCCTGGGGCATCTTATGCGCAGCTGCTCATAAGATCGCTTATCGCGAGGAAGCGATAATGCGCAGGAACGCGGCGTAGGCCCCGCCAGACTGCGGAACATTACGGCATTTCCTGCGCATTATTTCACAGGGTGTCGAGCCACTCCATCAGGCTGGCATCCCGTTTCCACGAAGGGGGTACGTTGCTCGCCGCCGGCGCACCCACCTGTTCCAGCGCCTTTCGCTTGGTCTCGAGATTGGCCTGTGCGTAGTGGTTGGTCGTGTCGAGGCTGACATGCCCCAGCCAACTGCGGATAACGGTAATGTCCACTCCGGCTGCTACAAGGTGGACGGCGGTTGCGTGCCGGAAGCTGTGCGGCGTCACATGCTTGGACCGGAGCGACGGCACAGCCTTGGCTGCCTCGTCAACATAGGCGGCGAGTTTGAACCGCACGCCCGACGCGCCCAGCGGCTTGCCATATCGGTTGACGAAGATGCGCTCGTCTGGCGCACGCGGTTGGCGTTCCAGTAACTTTTCGATCAACGTCACGGTTTCCGGCCAGAGCGGACAGATCCGTTCCTTGCGCCCCTTGCCATTGAGGCGAGCGCAGTGGGGTGCATCGAACCGGATCGCGTCGGGGCACAGATCAAGCGCTTCCTGGATCCGCGCGCCGCTGTTGTACAGGAACGAGAGCAACGCATGGTCGCGCATTCCCGCGACAGTGCTCCGATCGGGTTGGGCGAGAATCGCCTCGACTTCCGCCGGCTCGAGATAGCACGGCGCGGATGTCGGTTCCCGCTTGAGCGGTACGGTCAGAACCTCTGCGCATTGCGCGACATATTCCGGATTCCTGTCCGCCACGAAGCTGAAGAAGCTGCGGATCGCGGCGAGCCGGCAGTTACGCGTGCCGATCGTGGACCCGCGCCCATGTTCGGTATGGTGGAGGAACGCGCGCACCTCGTCGGCAGAGATATCGGCCAGTGCGACTCGCGCGACCCCGCCGCCTTTTCGCTCGGCGATAAAGCGCAGCAACAGCCGCCAGGTGTCACGATAGGACCGGATCGTATGGACCGAAGCACTGCGTTGCTCGACCAGCCATTCCTGGAAGAACGCCCGCAACAGAGAGGGGAACGGGTCGCTTCTCGTCATGGCCGCGCCTCCATGGTGAGGCATCGGGCGCCGACGGCACGGAAGCGTTCGCTTGCTTCCTGCAGCAGATCCTGCGTGACGGTGATGTAGACCAGCGTGGAGTTGATATCCCGGTGGCCCATGTAGGTGGAGAGGAAGTGCAGCTTGTCCTGCGGATTGACGCCGGCCCGGTACCATTGGAGTATCCGGTTGACGACCATCGAATGGCGCAGATCGTGAACGCGCGGCCCCGTTCGCCCGGTCGGGGCCTTGAACCCGGCGCGGCGCATGACATCGGTGATCATCGTCGAGACAGACCGCGGCGTGTAGCGATCATTGAAGTGCCCGTGCCAGAACAGACCTGATTCCGGATTTTGCGGCGCACCTGCGCGCTGCCTTGCATCGATATAGGCGCGCAGTTCGGCGAGGACGCTGCCTGTCAATGGCAGGATCCGGGTCTTGTAGAACTTCGTTTGCCGGATCGTGATCGTGCCCGACTGGAAGTCCACGTCGCCCAGATCGAGTCTGGCGAGTTCGCTGCGGCGCAGACCGGCACAATAGGCCAGAAGCACCATGGTGTAGAGGACCATCGGTCGCAGCGGTGCATTTGGCGACGGGTAGGAACGGGCAACATTGAGCATGTTCCGGACATCGGACGGGCTGAAGATATGCGGCCGCCGATGTTCTCGCGCCACTTCCCGTTCGGGCCGGGCGTCAAAGCGTTTCGGCGGGATGCCGGGATCGAGGCGATGCCGCGCCTTGGTCAGGAGGCGCCCGAGCTTCTGGCATTCAGCCGCGTGATTGCGAGTTGGTTTGGCCGCCTTCCAGCACGCCAGCATGGTTTCAAGCGATGACCCGGCAAGTTCGGGGTTCGCCTGAAGGAACCGGTCGAACCGCAATATCCAGTGGCCCTGCGTTTCATACTGATAGCCCCGGCTGTGCATCAGCGCGACATGATCGCGCATGAAGTCGCCCAGCACGCTGCCGAAGGGTGCAGGCTGTCGCAACGCGGCGAGTTCCTCATCGGGATTGGACGACGCCAGCGCGCGCCAGATCGGCTTGCTGTGTTTGACGTTGTACCGACGGCGAAGCGCGACAATGGGATTGTCGGCGATCAGTCCGATTTCGGCGAGGTGGTCAAGGAAGCGATCGACGATGCAGACCTGGTTCAGCAATGTCGACATTCGCCAGCGTCTTGCCATTTCCTTCAGCCAGGCCTCGAGCATCTGCCGGTCCACCGCCGGATGCCGGCGGGCAACATCTTCGAAGGTGCGAAGGAACCAGCGATAGGTCGGTACGCTTCCCGGCCGGAACTGCGATTTTACCAGGAAGGCGTCGACGACGGTGCGATCGGGATCGTGCCAGGCGCTCATGACAGCACCTCCATTCCAGGCACATCGAGTGCCACGGCTCGGAGATCATCTGTTGCCAGTTTGAGATAAGTATTGGTGGATTCGGTGGATCGATGCCCGAGCACGTCGCCGATAATCTTTTGCGGGACCGACGCCCGCAGCATTTCAACCGCACGGGCGTGACGGAACACATGCGGTCCCCGCTTCCCGGGCGGTTCGACGCCTGCGGCCGACAACCGTCCCCTGACCATGCCATACAGGTTCGTCATCGCGATATAGGGCGCGCAGGACCGGACGAAGACCTCCCGCGCTTCGGTCCGGGGCCGCCCATGGCGAAGGTAATCGAACAGCGCCTCGCCAACCGGCGCCAGGAGCGGCATGGCGGAATGCGCATTGGTCTTGGTGTGGCGGATATGCAGGGATTCTTCGCGCCAGTTCACGTCCTCAAGGCGCAGGCGACAGATTTCGCCTTCGCGCAGGCCATATGTCGCAAGCAGCTGAAGTATCGCATGATCGCGCAGCCCTCGCGGCGACAGGTCCGTCTTCGCAGCTGCCAGCACCGCCGCGATTTGCTCCGTGTCCAGCGTCGAGGGCACATCTTCATAGGCGTAGAGCATGGGACCGATGATGTGCGGGGTGAGATCGGTCGGGATACGACCCGTCCGGTGCAGATAGCGGACCACCGAGCGGAGCCGCTCCGCAACATCCGCCAGTGACTTGCGCCGCAGGCCAGGCCCGCGCATGTCCATGTAGAGATCGACATCCCTGACATTCAGTGTTGCGAGACCAGCTCCGCCGCCGCGATCGAACTGCCAGCGCAGGAAGTTTCGTGCCTCCCACATCGCCGCCGCAATGCTCGCACTCGCCAGACCGCGTTCGTCGCGCAGCCATGCCTCGTATTCGCAGCAGATCGCATGGCGGAACGCCGCGTCGGGTCCGGTCAGTTCCGGTTCGGGAGGCCATTTGCCCTGGGCAAGCCGAAGCAGCTTGGAAATCGCCGTGCGCGGCAGCTTGTGCCAGCGTGGGCTGGGATCCCGGCCATACCGGGCCTGAAAATCCTCGATCGCATAGTGGAAATACTGATCGACCTGCCCGGGCGTCACGGATTCCACCCGGATATCGCATTCGGCCAGGTAATCGAGAAACGCACGAGCATAGAGGCGATGGTTCGCAACCACCACGGGATTGTAATTTCGCTCCGTCAGGAAATTCGTGAGCTTGGCGATCAGCTCATCGTGCAACTTCAACATGATTGTCTCCTCGGTTGGTCCAGAGACCGCCGAGGTTCGCAACCAAAATAATGCGCAGCAAATTTGCGCCAGATAACGGAAATTCCGCGACTACGCCGCGTTCCTGCGCATTATCGCTTCCTCGCGATAAACGATCATTCACCAGAACCTTGAGGCCGCGCTCGAACTCACCGGGATCGTCGATGGGCTTGAGAACAGGACGCTCAACAGCGGCGCCAAGGCGGCGGCCCGCAGCCGGTTCGAGGGGACCAAGCAGCGCTTCTTTGCGCAGGTCCTCCTCTCGCTGAAGCTGCCATCGATCTATCCCGCGATCGACGAGCATCTGGCGAACGACGAAAGTGTCGTCGTCCAGCTGGTCAGTACCGCGGAATCGATCCTCAACCGGCGTCTCAATGAGCTCGATCCTGACGAGCGCGAGGCGCTGGAACTGGACCTTTCACCCAGGGAATATGTGTAATGTTGAGCTCAACATTAGATCGCTTCTTTGCAGTCGCAGTTTATGTCGAGCGTGGCGGCGGGAGGCGCAGGTTTCCTTCGGTTTTCCATGATTTCACTCCAGATAATTGCCTGACAAGGTTGAATGCTAGGGCCGTTAGGATTGTCGGCACCGCTGGAATGGTGCAGGTTGTAGAAAATCCCCGAGGCAGTCGTTCGTCGCTTTCAATCGAGGTCCCGATGCAAGGCTGTCCGCCATGGAGATCTGCCATGCCGAGCAAACTGCCCAAGCGCCCCATTATCGTTTTTCTCGCAGGGATTTTTCTGGGCTTGCCCGGCGTCGCATGTGCAGTGACATTGACGTCATTAAAAGGCATGGATCTCGAAGGAAGCTATGGCTCGTATGCGCCGCGTGGCGATTGCTCCCGAGGGGCGAGCCTTGAGATCAACGAAACCGGTTTTACTTTCAAAGCGTCTGGTCAGACTGTAAAAAGCACCCGGTTTGAGTACGCGGCTTCGTTTCTTGGCCCGACCTATGAAGGCATTAGCGCGGTCTTTTTTCCTTTTCCTGTCAATGCCAACGATTTCGGACGCGTGATCTTGACGGTCAATGACGACGAAAAGCGAGGCGTAGTCCGCCTTGAAGCAGACGTCGCGCCGGGACAGCGCCTGGATCCGTTCAAGTCAGCGCTCGTGTCGCAATCCCCATTGCTCTTGTGCAATGGGTCTGGGCTGGCATCTGCTGCTTCAAAAGCACCGCTGCAAGCAAGGCCAGTCTTGGGAAAACCGACGCCGCTAACCTGGACCAATCTTGCCAGTTCCGTAGGGAAATTCCAAAGTGATTCCGATCCCAACGGAATAGATCTTTTGACAAGTGGTCCGATAGCTGACGCGATACGTTCGCGTTTGGGCCGCAAAACAGACCTGCTGGCCAGCAATCTTTCGGCGATATCCGGTCTCCAGCGACAAGGGTCTCTCTATTGGGTTACCGGAAATGCGCCGCATCAAGGCGGTGTAGAGCAAGCCTATGTTTTGCTTGATGCAAATCGCCGTGCTGTTCAAATTGGCCTTTGGGAAAAGGGAAAGTTGACGGTCTATGCGCCTCAAGGAGGCCGCTTGCCCGTGCCCCAGGACATTGCTCGCCTGCTTATGGACAGCCCACCTGAGGACGCAGTGCCGCTGCCTGGGACTGCTTGGGAGGTCGTGCCGGTCCAAGGTCGCGCCCCAATGGCCTATGTCGATGTAGCTGCTTCGCCAAACATCAAGTCGTTTAGCCTGTTTTGTGAAGGCAACCGCCCCATGATGGCCATGCTCCTTAACAAGCCCGCGACGGTGCCGCGCGTTACGGTTACATGGAATTTTGCTGGTCGATTAATTGACATTCCGACCGGCCGCGCTAACGCTCAGAGCACGTTTTGGCAGGCCAACCTCACTGGTTCCCAACTCATTCCGATGCTTCTCCGTCAAAACGGTTCGGTTATGCTGCGCATCAACGGCCGCCTCGAAGGCGAAGCTTTGTTGGCGGGAGCGCCACTGGCGCTTCGGACTGCGATGCGGAACTGTGTCAAATTTTGACATGACCTCCTGCACGTATTTCCTGAAGCATTGATAGTAGATCGTCGCTTTGCGGCTTGAAGCGCCCGGGCCTGATGGCAGGGGCGCCGTGCGCCGCGAGAATTTGCAGCTTTTCCTCGGGATCGGCGCGCAAATAGGTCTCAGTGCTCTGGATGCTGGCGTGCCCGAGCCATAATGCGACCTTGCGAATGTCCCCGGTCGCCGCGAGCGTGTGCATTGCGCAGGAATGGCGCAGCACGTGCGGTGTTACGCGCTTGCCAAGGATCGACGGCTGCTTCTCTGCCGCGCGCTTGACGTGCTCCGCCAAACGGAACGCAAATCCGTCGCGGGTCATGGGTTGCCCGCTGGCATTGAGGAATATCTCGGCAGCTTGCGCATCGGGACGGATCGCAAGCCACGCGCGCAATGCGAACTGAGTCTCCTTCCAGAGCGGGAGGACCCGTTCACGCCGTCCCTTGCCCATGATGTGCACGGTGGACAGGAAGCGGTCCGGGAAATCGCGCAGTTGTAGCGTTACGAGTTCCGACACCCTCAGCCCGCCAGCATAGGCCAGATGCAGCATTGCGCGATCGCGGGTGCCAAGGCGTGTCCGGGGATCCGGGGCGTCGAGCAAAGCCTTGATCTCTGCCCGGTCGAGGTAGTCGATCAGCGCCTTGTCGGTCTTCTTGGTAGGGATCGATCTGACGCGAAGGGCCTGATCCAGGCAGGCCGGAATACGATACTCGATGTAGCGGAAGAAGGACCGGATCGCGGCGAGCCTGCCATTGCGGGTCCGAACACAGCTGCCGCGACCGTTCTCGACATGGTCAAGGAAGGCCATGATCATGTCGGTGCCGAGATCCTCGATCTCGAGATCGGTCGGCCGACGCTTCAGCCGATCGGCAGCGAACTGGACCAGGAGGACAAAGCAGTTGGCATAGGTCTTCACCGTGTGCGGACTGACAGCACGTTCGCGCGGTAGATGTTCACGCAGGTAGATCGAGAGATGCGGAGCGAGTGCCGTCATGCCGCTTCTCCCCGGTAAAGTTGCTCGCTGGCGACAGCGATATCGCGCAGCAGCACCGGAGTGGCCTCGAGATACCAATAGGTGTTGGCGACCGACGCATGCCCCAGATATACGCTGAGTCCGGCCATGTGGTGTGCGATGGCTTCCCTGTCGCGCGGACAGGACTCAAGGGAACGCACGGCGAAAGTGTGCCGCAGGTCGTGTAACCGCATCCCGGCCGTTCCGGTCGGTCCGCGGTATCCGAGCTGCCGGGCCAGCCTGACGAACACCACGTGGGCGCGCACCTTGTGTGGTGCTCTCCCCCGAATGGTCACGAACAGGTCATTGCCCGTGGCGCCAAGCCTTGCTCGGGTGGCGAGATATGCTTCGAGCGCCTGACGGGTCGATGGCTGCAAGGTAATCAGCCGCTGCTTGCCGAACTTGCCGTTGCGGACGATCAGGCCATCCTCGACCAGATCGTTGCATTGAAGAGCGAGGGCCTCGGAAATCCGGAGACCTGTCGCCGCCAGCAAGCCGAACAAATAATGGTACGTGTATGGGCTGATCGTGTCTTGGGACGCAACGTCCAACGCCGCGGTCATGATCGCCCGGACCTGTTCCGGTTCGATGATGGTCGGGGTCGGGCGTGGCCGCTTGCCCCGACCGAAGACACCGACAGGCGGAACCTCGTAAACTGGATCATCGGCTTGGATAAAGCGGCTGAAGTTGCGAACGGTATCGAACCTCCGGCGGGCCACATTTTGCGAACTCGCCGTGTGGCACCAGTCGTAGATCCGCTGGACTTGGATGTGCCGGTCGCCGAATCCTTCGGCGTAGGCGGCGTACAGGCGCAGCATGCGTTCCTGTTCAGAGAACTTCCGCCCGAGGCTGCGATGCAGCGCCACGTATCTGGAAATGTGGATGTTCAGCATGACTGTTCTCCCGGCCAGGGCTGCGCGATCTTCATGAGCATCGGCAGATCGACCTTGGCGTAGATGGCAGTGGTCTCGGGCGAGCTGTGACGCAGGATGGTCCCGACGGACTCCAGGCCTGCGCCTGCGCGCAGCAGGTTGGTGGCAAGCGAATGCCGGAATATGTGTGACCCGGTCGGCACTCCTTCGATCCCACCGCGGTCGCGCGTACGAGCGACGATGCCCGCGATCTCAGCGGACGAGCGGAATGGCCGAAACGGTGCTTGTGCACGCAGGAACAGATGCTTTTCGGCGGTCTTCGGGCGGGCTGCCGCAAGATATGCCAGGATCGCGTCGCCAACATCCTGCGGCAATGGCAGGCGGTCCGGTCGACGCGTCTTGCCCTTGACCGTCAGGTGGCCGGATCGCCAGTCGATGTCGTCGAGACGCATGTCCTGAATATCGGCAGCCCGCAGGCCGAGCCTGGCGAGCAGGAGAATGATGGCCTTGTCCCGGACTTCCACCGGACGATCTGTCGGACAGGCCGCAATGATCCTCTCGATCGTTGCCGGGTCGACATGGCGCGGCAGCGTCGAAAGGCGGTAGCGCTGCACTGATGGAACTGCATGCAATAAAGCCGGCCGGCACTCGCCACGCACGACCAGAAACCGGATGTAGCTCCTCATTATCGTGACGAGCAGCGATGCCGAGCCCGGCGTCTCCTTGCTTCGTCGTTGGAATGCGCTCCTGAGTCCGGCGGCATCCCATTGCGTAGGCTCGCCCAGCATTGGCATGAGCCGTCTGATATCAGTCCGGTAGCGCCGGATCGTCTCGTCCGTGGCGCCGCGGTGTTGCTTGAGCCATGCCAAGTAAGCCGACATGTGCGGGTCATCGTCCGCCACCGGTTCAACCAATGGGATGGCGCCCCGGCCTCGCAGGAACTCGACGAAGTGCCGTGCGCATCGCCGCCGCCGCTTGGTGCCCGTTGCGACCAGCTTGCCCCGCTTGCGCCAGACCGGGCATCGGCAATCATGCGCTGCATAGTGGTCGATGATCGCGTCATCGATCTCGATCCATTGGCGCCGCGCCATGCGAAGCCAGGCCACGAAATGCTCGGCCTCGGACCGATAGGCCTGTGCCGGTCCCTCGGCAAGTTGCAGGCGATCGATCGCATCGGAATAGTCGGCGAGGTGCCGTGGCAGATCGTCGATCCCGTCGTCGACTTCGACGTAGCCTTGATCTTCCAGGAACCGGACGAAGCGCCTGACCCTTGCTGCTTGGTCAGCCTTGTAGTGCGCTTGCTGCGCCGAATACCGGTGGCACCGGCACCCATGCTTCTCGAACCGCCGGACAGCCCGATCGTCAATCGTGCGGATCGCGATCTTATGCAGGCCCAGCCAATGCAGGAAATGGCGGACCGCCGCGCCATACAGAACCGCACAGCCTGACTTCTCGTCGAGCGACAGAGAGGAGAGGAATGCGGTGAGAAGGGCGCCGTGACTGGGCGGGTCTTCGACCCGGAGCGGGGCCGCTCGAAACGGCAATGATGATCTTGATCGCATGTTGGTTCCTTCGACTTGTTGAGGTCGAGGGAACCGTAATTATCTGGAGTGAAATCATGGAAAACCGAAGGAAACCTGCGCCTCCCGCCACCACGCTCGACATAAACTGCGACTGCAAAGAAGCAATCGTGGACTACCTCACCCGGGCCTTCCCGACCCGGCAGATGGAGGAATACACGGACGAGCTCGGCGACGTGCGCTCGCGGCCGATGTGGGATGAGGCAGGCAATCCGGTCCACAACCCGCAGGCCGAGGCTGCGCGCGCAGACCTGATCGAGCATATCTGCGCGATGCCGCCGATCCCGACCGCGCTCGATGCCCTGCTGGAGCACTACGGCGTGACTGCGGTTGCGGAGGTTACTGGGCGCAGCAAACGCCTGGTTCGTGATGGTTCGGGCCAGCAGCGCCTCGAGAGCCGTTCGCCCCGGACCAACCTTGCCGAGACCACTGCGTTCATGACCGGGGCCAAGCGCATTCTCGTGTTCTCGGATGCGGGAGGTACGGGGCGCAGCTATCACGCCAGCCTTGATGCCAGGAACCAGCAGCGCCGGGTCCATTTCCTGCTCGAGCCCGGATGGCGCGCCGACCGTGCGATCCAGGGCCTGGGGCGCACCCACCGTACGCACCAGGCCTGTTCGCCGCTGTTCCGCCCAGTCACCACCGACTGCAAGGGTGAGGCGCGGTTCACCAGCACGATCGCGCGGCGGCTCGACGCACTGGGAGCGCTGACCCGCGGCCAGCGCCAGACCGGCGGGCAGGGGATGTTCGATGCGTCCGACAATCTCGAGAGCATCTATGCCAAGCACGCGCTGCACGACTGGTACGGCCTTCTCGCTATGGCCAAGCTCAAGAGCACGACCCTGTCCGAGTTTCAGCGGATGAGCGGGCTTGAGCTCACCGACCAGGACGGGGTCCTGCGCGAGGACCTGCCGCCGATCCAGCGCTGGCTCAACCGCATCCTCGCCATGAAGATCGCGGTGCAGAACGCGATCTTTGACGAGTTCCTGACCCTTGTTGAAACCCGCGTCTCCGCTGCAAAGGAAGCCGGGACTTTCGACATCGGGGTCGAGACGGTGGCGGTCGAGGCCTGCGAGGTGCTGTCCGACACGGTGATCCGGACCGACCCCGTGACCGGCGCGACCTCGCACCTGCTTGAGCTGTCGCTGACCCAGCGGCGTAAGGTCCTCTCGCTCGAGCGCGTGCTGAAAATGGCATCCTATGAGGAGCAGCCGCTGTTCCTGCGCAATGACAAGTCGGGCAAGGTCGCGCTCGCGGTTCCGGCACCCTCGCACATGGACGAGGAGGGCCACATGATCCGGCGCTACGAACTCGTGCGGCCATTGCGGAGCGAGTACCTCCGCGCCGACCGGCTCGACGAGTCCGCCTGGGAGCCCGTCACCAAGTCCCGGTTCAGCGCGCTGTGGGAGGAAGAATACGCCGCCGACGAGAGCCAGCTCGTCACCGAGACGGTTTATCTCGCGACGGGGCTGCTCCTGCCAATCTGGGGCGCGCTTCCCAAGGAGGACCTCACGGTCAACCGCATCGTCGACAAGTCGGGCGCCTCCTGGCTTGGCCGCCATGTCCACGACCTCTACGTCGATGCGACCCTCGAGAAGCTCGGTGTTGCCCGCAAGGCGCAGACCGATCCGGCCAAGATTGCCGCCGCCATTCTCGGCGGGGGCACGTGGAAGGCGCCGCATCCGCTCAATTTTACGATCCGGACGTCCCGGGTGAACGGCTCCCGAAGGATCGAGATCGTCGACGCTGAAGCCGCGCGCATTCCCGAGCTCAAGGCAAAGGGCTGCTTCACGGAAATCATTGCCTACAAGACGCGCGTGTTCGTCCCGGTAGACGGAGCAAGCGAGATACTTCGGCGGGTCATCGCCTAACCGTCGGCTCGCGTCATTGCAGGTCAGATGGATTCAGCGTGGCCACTCAGGATCGAAGCGGTGACGAACAGTCCATGTGCCTCCAGAGAGCGCAGGTAGTCCTCAGCAGACATTTCCGGCCGCTTCAGCCGAATGCGCAACGTCCGGATGGCGGCAACCGCCTTGCCCTCATCGAGCGCGATGGTGTCTGTGATGAACTCGTCGGCGGTTCGCGCTTCGATGTTGAGCGGCGCGAGAATTGCGGCCGGGAAATCGCTGATGTTTTCGGTCACGACAGCCTGGGCCTGCGTCTGGACTGCAGCGGCCAGCACATGCTCGTCAATGGCGTCGGGAAGTCCGAATTTCAGGGCCGCGACCGAAGCGTGCGCATCAACGAGGGCTTCGGGGAAGGCCTGGTGCATCGCCTCGACCGATCGGGCCGCCCTTGCGGACGCGTCCTCGAACCCACGCTCGGCAAAGATCTTGTCCAATGCCGCGCGAGTCTCATCAAGGATGCGCTGCGACCAGCGCACACGGAAGAATTCCGCCTCGGCGAGAGTGAGCAGCAGATCACGACGCGGTGCGCTGACCAATGTGCAGGCATCGACGAGTGCGGTGTAGCGATTGGCGAACATGGCAGGGTCAGATCAATACAGGTCCGCGTCGTCCGCAATCAGTTCATCCATCGCCTTCGAACGGATCTTGTCGCGCTCCGCCTTGTACGCGAACACGTCCTCGGCCTTGAGCCGCCGATGCCGTCCTACCATGCTGTGCGGGATGTCACCCTTCTCGATCAACCTGATCAGGTAAGGGCGCGAAATGTTGAGCAGATCTGCTGCTTGCTGGGTCGTCAACATCTGCTGGATTGGCACGAGCGTGACAGCATCCCCGCTCCCGATGTGACGCAGCAACTCGAGGAACAGGTCCGACATCGCCGGTGTCAGCGAGATTTCTACCGGCTTCCTGGTCTTGGGATCGGGTATGTGCAGCTTGGCCTCACCGGCCTTCTGCGAGGCAAGGATGCGCCGAAGCTGGTTGGCGATCTGCCGATCATCGGCAGAGGGCAGCCTGTTGCCAAAGGGCAAGGCATTGGCTGGCAGTGTCATCGTTTCTCTCCGCTGATGGCGATATTCCCTAGCGCATATTCGCAATAAACGCAACCAAGTTGTGCGCCTCAGGTTCCGGCGCAGGTCCGGTCCATGAGGCATAAATGATCGATTTATGCCTCATGGACCCAATCGAACCGCCTGGAGACGCACCATCGCGCCTGAGAGTTCGGGGAATCCTGAAGCCGTGAGGGGAGGGGGGCTGGAAGGGGTGAGCCGAAGGGCTCGGCCAAATCCGGCTTTCAGGAGCACCCCAATGAACGACATCGAATTGATCCCGCTCGGCAAGCTACGCCTGTCCGAAGCCAACGTCCGCAAAAACGACAGCAACCTCTTCATCGAGGAACTCGCCGCCAATATCGAGGCCAAGGGCCTCCTCCAGAACCTGATCGTCGTGCCCGCCAAGAAGCGGGGCATGTTCGACGTGACCGCAGGCGGCCGCCGCCTGCGCGCCCTCAACTTTCTTCTGACCGCCGGCAAGCTCCCCAAGGACCACCCCGTCGCCTGCCGAGTGCTCGACATCGATGCCGCCGAGCAGTCCGAACTCTCGCTGATCGAGAATGTCATCCGGCTCGACATGACGCCGACCGATGAAATCCGTGCGTACAAGCACTTCGTAAACGAGGGCAGCGACCTCGACGCGATCGCCAAGCGGTTCGGTCGCACCCGCCGGTTCATCGAAGGCCGCCTGCGGCTCGCTGACCTCGCCGATCCGATCTTCGCCGCGCTCGAAGAAGGCAAGATCACCCTCGACGTCGCCAAGGCCTATGCGACGACGCCCAACCACGACCGCCAGATGATGGTCTGGAACGAGCTGTCGAATAGCTGGCAGGGCAACAACCCTGATTCCATCCGCCGTATGGTAACGCACAGTGCGATCCGCTCGTTTTCGCCGATGGCGAAGCTCGCCAGCGAAGCGGAATACCTTGCCGCTGGAGGCAAGATCGAACGCGACCTCTTTACAGAGGACGGCGGCGAAACCTGGCTCGATGCCGAGATCGCCCAGCGCATTGCCGGCGAGAAGCTCCAGGCCTTTGCGGCCGAGGTCGCCCAAACTTCCGGCTATGCCTGGGTGCGCCCGATCCTCGAGACGCGCGTCACCTACAACGCGACCGAAGATCTGCACCAGGTCCATCTCGAACCGGCGCCGCTCTCCGATGAGGAACAGGTTGAGGCTGACAAGCTGCTCGAGACGATCTCGGCGCTGGAAGCCGAAGGCGAGACGCTCGACGAGGACGACGAGGCTGCCGCCGCCGAGTTTCAGGAGCGCTGGGATGCCGCAAGCAGCGCCTATGATGCACTCCACGACAAGCCCCCGGTGATCCCCGAGGAGATGAAGGCGAATGTCGGCTGCTTCGTGATCATCGGCGCCGACGGCCAGCCTGCGGTCGCGAGCGGCCTCTATAGCGACAAGCCGCTCGAACGGCGCAAGGCGCGCGGGGGCGACGCGGGCGAGGGCGCCAGTGGGACTGCAGGGGAGGGCGGCAACGCCTCGTCCGCACCCAAACCGCTCTCGCAGAAGCTGGTCGAGGAACTTGCTGTACAGCGCCGCGACATCCTCGCGATCAACCTCGCCTCCAACCCGGCGATCGCACTCGACTATCTGATCTTCGCCATCGCCGACTCCCGTGCGCTCTACAGTGCGCAGGCTCTCGGAACGACGCTCCGCGCCCCGTCGCCCTCGCTCTACCTCGCCAATTATCCCGAGAGCCCGGCGCATACGCTGATGGCCGACATGCGTGAGACGCTCGACCTGTCGTGGACCGAACATCGCCGCACGGTCGACCGGTTCTCGGCGTTCAGCGCGCTCGACGACGATGCCAAGGCAAGCTGGCTCGCCTGGTGCATGGCGAAGACGCTCGAGGCGAGCATGGGGATCGACAAGAAGGCAGGGCAGTCCGGACCCGAGCCGATCGACCTCCACGATCATCTCGCCGCCCTGATGGGGATCAACGTCGCCAGCCACTGGCGGCCGACCTCGGCCAACTACTTCGACCGCGTGAGCAAGCAGGCGCTGCTCGCCCATGTCAGCGAAGTCGGCGGCCCAACCATGGCGGCAAGCTTCATGGGTTCCAAGAAGGGCGACCTCTCGGCCTCCTGCGAGAAGCTGTTCGCCGGTGAGACCATCGTCGCCCCCGAGGTCAAGGAAGCCGCGCTTGCATGGGTGCCCGAGGCCATGCGCTTCCGGGTGCTCGCCGCGAGCGAGCCCGATGATGAAGCGCCGGTCGAGCACGAACCCGAGAGCGATGCCGGCGAAGTCGAACCTGCCGAAGAGCAGGACGCCCACGCCGGCGAGACCATCGACGCCTGAACCAGCCTTGCCGGCACGCTGCCCGCGTATCTCACGCGCCCAGCGGCAGCGTGCCGGTCCATCCAGGAACCACCGCATGACCATGATCACCAAGCTGCGCGCCCGGGTTTCCCCCGAGGCGATCTCAAAGGTCACCCGGATCTTCAACGGGACCCTCGATGACATTTTCAACGAGCTTTTCCAGAACGCCCGCCGCGCGGGCGCGGGCCGCATCACCGTCACCGCCGATCACGCGGCGGACGCCTGCCTCATCACGGTGAGCGATGACGGCGCCGGGATCGCCGACCCGGTTGACCTCCTCTCCCTCGGGGCATCCGATTGGCCCGACGAGTGCCGCGCCCGCGAAGACCCGGCGGGCATGGGCTTCTTCAGCCTGGCCGGCCTCGACACCGTGGTCAGTTCGCGGAGCGCGGGCGGCGCGTTCTCGCTGGCGATTACGGGCGATGCCTGGACGGGCGAGGCCGACATCGATGTGCTGCCCTTCGATGGGCCGCGCGGCACGACAATCGCTTTCCGCTTCGATCCGCAGCCCGATGGCAAGCTCGAACGCTGCGTCGAGGCGGCGGCGCGGTTCTTGGCCGTCCCGGTCAGCTACAACGGCAAGGCCTTCGCCCGCGCCGACTTCCTCGCCGATGCGCACAAGGTCATCGAGCGCGAGGGCTTCCGCATCGGCGTATTCCGCGACCGACACTCGCCGCACATCGCGACGCTCAACTTCCATGGGCTTACCCTCAAACACGCCTTTCCGGTCGTGAAGGAAGTCCATCACACCCAGTGGTCCGTGCAGGTCGACGTCATCGACGCGCCTGATCTCGTCCTGGTGCTGCCCGCCCGCAAGGAAATCTACCGCAACGCCGCGCTCGACCGTCTCGTGGCACTCTGCCGCGAGGCGATCTTTTCGGTCATCCGCGAGGAACCGTTCCACCGCCTGAGCTTCGAGAACTGGATCGAAGCGAGCTTGTATCACGACGACTTCCCGCAGGCGGCGCGGCAATTGCCGCTGTGGTACCCGACGCTTGCCCGCGACAGCTACCGCGAGGTGCCGCGGTTTGCCGACCTCGAGCCGGGTGCAGCGATCTATGACGACACCGACTCCTTCGACGCGGTCACCTTCGGCCGCGCCTTGCGGCGCTCTAACGGCGGCGAGATGCATCGCCTTGGCGGCCCCGAACCGCGCGCCTTCTACGACCCGATCACCAATTTCATCGGCTATCCCTGGTACGATGCGCTTCCGGCCTTCATTCGCACCGGCGAGCGCTTCACCTTCGATGACGGCATGCCCGCGGACGAAGCCGAGGCCGTCACCCTCCGCCCCGACGCGATCACGATCGAACTCACCGATCAGCACGACCGGCGGCTCGATCTCGAGACCGACTTTGCGATTCTGGAAGATGCCGACTCTTGGGGCGATCCCGACTGCGCGCGCGTTGCGCTGACCCGGACCGCCGCACTCGGGCCCGACGATCTCACCGACCTCATCGTCGATGCGGTGTTCTCGCGCTCGGACGATTCCGATGCGGACAGCTACGACACGCAGGAGACCCGCTTCCGCCACGATGCGGCGGTACGTGCCCACGCCATCCTCGAAGGCGAGGACGCGGCGATCCTTGCCGGCCTCCGCATGGCCTTCGCCGACCGGGTCGCCTGGCGCATTCCGCATGGGCGCACGCTGCGCCTCTCCTGGTCGAGCGCGGCTGCCGACCTCTCGCTCGAGCCTGCCCAGGAGGGCCTGGCCCAATGACCCGTCACCCCAAACCCGACGTCGCGCAGGTCATCACCGACCTGATCCTCGAAAAGATCGCCGCCGGCACCGCCCCGTGGCTTAAGCCCTGGACCTCGACCAGCACGCGGCCGCTGCGCCACAACGGGGTCCCCTATTCTGGGATCAACACATTCTTCCTCTGGGCGGTCGCCGAAAGCCGGGGCTATGCCAGCCCCTACTGGATGACTTTCCGCCAGGCGCTCGAACTCGGCGCGCATGTCCGCAAGGGCGAGAGCGGCTCGTTCAGTGTGTTCTACTCCTCGGCGCGCAAGACCGACACCGATCGCGAGACCGGTGAAACGACGGAGAAGACGATCCGGTTCATGAAGTGGAACCACGTGTTCAACGCCTCGCAGATCGAGGGGCTGCCGCCGCACTACTACCCCGAGCCGCCCGATCCTAAGGTGATCGGCGAGCTCTCGGCCGGGGTGCAGGCCTTCCTCGACGCGATCCCGATCCGTGTCGTTCACGGCGGCGACAGCGCGCACTACTCGCCGGGCACCGACACCGTCACCTTGCCGTCGCCAAACGTGTTCCATTCGATCGAGGCGTACTTCTCGACCCGCTGTCACGAGGTATGTAACATCGCAAGTGTCCTCGTTTCGAGGGCCGTCGATGGCCTTTGCGCCCTGCTGTTGCCGCAAAATCGCAGGGCCAGCCTTGCGATTTCAGGACGGGAGTCCTGATCATGCGCAGCACCGAACGCACGGATATCTACACACGCGTCACCAACGAGATCGTCGCAGCCATCGAGGCAGGGGCAGGTTCCTGGACCATGCCGTGGCACCATGACGGCTCAGCGACGTCGCGGCCAGTCAACGCTGGCACCTGCAAGCGCTACCGGGGATCCAACATCCTCAGTCTGTGGATCGCGGCGCAGGCCGCGGGCTACTGCTCCGGGCGCTGGGCGAGCTATCGCCAGTGGCAGGCGCTTGGCGCCCAGGTCCGCAAGGGCGAGCAGGCGACGACCATCGTCTTCTGGAAGATCAACCAGCGCGGCGAGGATGCCGAAGATGGGGACGACGAGCAGGAGGGGCGTGGTCGCGCTCGCATGTTTGCCCGTGGCTACAGCGTTTTCAATGAGGCCCAGGTCGATGGCTATGCGCCGCCAGCCATCGATCTCCTGTCCGACAATGCGCGGCTACAGAACGCCGATTCCTTCTGGGCCAACCTTGGCATTGAGTGTCGGCATGGCGGCAACGAGGCGTATTATATTCCTTCGGAAGATCGCGTGCAGATGCCACCCTTCGCTCAGTTCAGGGAGCCTGCCGCTTATTATGGCACGCTTTTCCATGAAGGCCTGCACGCCACAGGAGCAGCCCACCGCTGCGACCGGGATCTGTCCGGCAGGTTCGGGTCGGACAGATACGCAGCGGAGGAGGCGATCGCAGATCTCGGAGCCGCACTCGTCATGGCCGATCTTGGTATCGCGCATCATCCGCGACCGGACCATGCGGCCTATATTGCGTCATGGCTACGCGTGCTCAAGGCCGACGCTCGCGCGATCTTCACGCTGGCCAGCAAAGCCCAGGCGGCGGCTGACTGGATGCATGCCCGGCAACCGGAGCAGATTAGCGCGGCCGCGTGATGGCGCCTGTGGCGGGGGCTTCAGGCATTCGCCGCAGGATCGCCGTGAGCCGATCCTCAGCGCTCCTCGCCCGGTGCAGCAGTGTCATGTTCTCGCTGGCGAGTTCGCGACGTTCCTCACCATGTCGGCGCGCATCGGAGCGCAGATGCGCAAGTGCGGCCTCGAGTTCTGCGATCCGGGCCGCAAGGTCCCGCATAGGCGTCGGTCCTTCAGCAGCCACTTCGATTTCATCGAGGATGTCGCGATGTGTCGTATAAAGTGGATTGCGGCTGCGTCCGGCCTCGCGGGCCACCGAGGCCGGCGTGATCCGCACCACCCGCCCGGCGTGGTCGGGATGCCGACCCTCGCCGCGAACCAGCCTCGCCAGAGCCGCCCGGTAGCTCCTCGCTGCCGATTGTCCGCGTGGGTCCACTTCACTCTTGCCCATGGTCATCTCCGATTTGCGCGAGCACCCGCTCGCATTGTCCGATTGCTTCATTCAGCACGGCTGCGGTCATGGGATTGGCACATGGCAGAAGCGCAGCATTGCGCTCCCTGCGATCCCGCCAATAGGAACCGTGCTTCGCCTCGATCACCATGTTTGCGCACGAGAGACAGACCGCTGGCGCGCGTCCGGCTTCGTCGGGTTCGAGTTCGCCGCCGCAGCGGGAAGTTTCCTGCTGGAACACGCACCAGCCATAGTCGCAGGCATGGATGCGCAGGTCCGTCTCTTCGAGGATGAACGCCACGTAGTCCCGCCGCACCTGCTCGCCTGCGCGGCCGCGGAACCGCGCGTTGCGGGCGACGATGCGTTCACCCATCTTGCCGCCGAGCTGCCTTGCGGCAAGTAGGCGGTCCAGCGCTGCAGCGGTTTCGGCACGCGCTTCGTGATTGATGAGGCTGTGCAGGTCGAAGTCGCTGCCGACGTAACCGCGCGCGGTCATTGCCACCGAGGCATGCTTGAAGTGATCGGCGAGGCCCAGGAGCTGCGTGCGGTCGCGACGAGCCACGAACCGGGCGAAGGTCTTGCGGAACTGGTGCGTGCTGAACTGCCAGGGCTTCCCGTCATGGTCGGGGACGCCGACGTGGCGTGCAAAGTCGTTGATGCGCCAGGCGATGTGCATGTGGGTCACCGGCACGATCTCGCCGTATTGCGTGTTCTTCACCAGGAACAGCTCCTCACGCCCCGAGGCAGCGCGCAGGGGTGCGCTCAGGCGCTCGAGCAGATCGACCGCGCGGGCCACCGGTGCGGGTGCCGTCCAGCGTTCGACCCGCCCATCGGGATCATCGACCGTCTTGAACAACCGTGCCACCACATAGGCCTGATCCACCCCGGTCTCGCCGATCGGGCGATACTCGATTGCCCCGACCTTCATCGACAGGATCTCGCTGACGCGCATGCCAACGAACCCGGCGATCACGATATAGCAGGCTTCGACGAGGTGGACCGCCGCTTGCCGCGCCGCATAGGCCCCGTCGAGGCGTTCGCCCGATGGATCGCTCAGCCTCGCGGCGCGCAGCGCCCTGCGCACGTGATAAGAGGCTTGCCGGAAGACGCCGGTCGCAAGCCCGCGCTCCCGCGCTTCGAGGCGGATCGCTTCGGCCATCACGATCGTCTCGCCGTGCTTCTCGATCCACCGCAAGGCTTCGTTCAGGATCGCGATTGCTTGCCGATCCGGGATGAACGGTATGGAGCCCTTGCTGGCGCGGGTGTGGCCTGCGGCCTCATAGGTGGTTTCCAGCGGCAACGGGTCGATCAGCGGTGCATCGGCCAGCTTTGAACGCTGCCGGTAGAGATCCTTGATTGCGAGCAGATAGTTCGTGACGGTGGCGGGCCTGATCGAGTCATGGCCGGCGCGCGATGGTCGCCTGCGCAACCATGTGCAGAACCGCTCGACCGCAGCAGGGTCGATCTCGGCAAAACGGCTGAGCCCTTCGCCCGCCATCCACCCGATAATCGGACGCAGCAGCATCGCCTTCTGCTGGAGCGATGTCGCTGAGGACCGTTTGCGTCCACGCGGTGGATCGAAGTGCATCGACCACAGGAAGTGCTTCGCCGCGCGGATCAGGTGGGAATGATCGTGCCCGCTGATCCTGGAGCACTCCGGCATGGGAGCGGCCCAACTGAACCGGTTTTGATCCGCGCGGCGGCCTGCGGTGCGGATATCGAGCAGCCATTCACCGTCGCCGAACCGGCTCCAGGGGGAGATCGGCGCATCCTCCCATGACGACGACATTGCGAGCGGGCGGGGGTGCGCGGTCATTCGATCGGTGGCAGTTGCGGCAGCGGCGCCCTTGCTGCTGCTTCAAGCATCGCATCGGGGAACCGGGACAAGATATCGCGCTCGAGGATTTCCAACTTGGGCGCGTAGAGCCGCCGCCAGCGCTCTGGCGCCATACCGGCCCGACCGTCGGTGAGCGCAACCCGCGTCGCAAGGAGACGGGTCAGTACGTCCTCCTCGAGCGGGATCACGGCATTGGGGCAGGTGAAGCACCCGAGCCAGGCTGTGCACAGCTCGCCCTTGCGCTGGCCTTCGGCGACGCCAGCCACGGGATCGCGGCAGATGAAGCCTGCTGCGGTCGCATTGCTCAGATCGGGGAGCGCCTCCGTTTCGGGCGGGGTTTCGGCATCGCCGCGCACCACCTCGACGAACCGCGCTTGCAACTTGCCGATCGCCATAGCCTGCGCCTTTCGGACCCTGGGGCGATCCACATAGCGCTGCGTCGTATCGGGAGTGGCATGGTTGGCCAGCGCCTGGGTTTTCAGGATATCGTGCCCAAGCCGTTCGTGCGCGAGCGTCAGCCCCGATGCGCGCAGCGCCGCCAGTGTCAGCTTGAGCGGCTTGCCGCTATCGTCGAGCAAGTCGTGACGATTCACGAACCGCCGGGTCAGTTTCGAAGCCAGGTAATCGGGGATCACGCCCGTGCTGCGCGACGCACGTATGATGCCGGTGAGGAACAGGCGATCACGGTCGGGCATCGGCGCATGGGGCACCAGCCTTTCGGTCATCGCCAGCACCTGCTCGATCAGCACAGGTACCGAGAACTTCTTGTCGCGCAGGAAGCTGCGCCGTTGTTCGCGGCCCGCCCGCCCCTTATGCCAGCTGACCATGACCCGCCCTTCGAGCAGCAGATGTTCGCCCATGCAGTCGCGCCGCATCAGCCTGAGCGCCTCGGTGTTGGCGTAGGTCTGCGCACCGATAGCGATCATGTAAGCGACGATCGTGTCGGGCAGCGCGAACAGACGGCCCGCAACCCCGCCCATGCCGCCATGACGGATCGTCGCAAAGTGGAGCCGCCAGAGCTCGGCACCCTTGCGCAACATGTCTTGGACCTTGGGCGGTACGCCGCCGAACCGAACGTCGATCACTGCGAGCATCACGCCGATGTCGCCGAGATCGAGTTTCGCAAGGTCCGGCTCGGCGGCGATCACCGCCCGGTCGACGCGAGCAAGCGCGCAGCGCCCCTCCTCGAACAACGACCAGCCTGCCTCGATGTCCTTTCGGGCGGCGGCGAGTACGCGTTCCATTTCATGGCGGCTCAACGCCTCGCGCTGGCGCGCTTCGGCATTTTTACGGGGGAACGGGTTGAACGGGATCTCGAGATCGGGATGGACCAGGTCGGGCCGGTTGCGTTTGAGCCAAGCCATGTGTTGCTTGATGATCGACCAGACGGTGTAACGCGTGCCCTTGCTCCAGGGTCTGGTGCCGAGCCAGACGATGAACGCATTGAGCACGCCCGTATCGACATCGCGCGTCGCCGCGATGCTGGTGTAATGCTCGCCCAGAAAGGCGAACCACAGTTTCAGGTTCCGATAGACGCTCACCCTGTTTGCCGGTTGCCTGACGGCATAGTGGTGGCGGAAGGCGAGCGCCCACTCGGCGGCCATTGCGGGCCGCTCGGCGAAGATCGAGAAGTCGAACGAACACTCGAGCTTGCCGTCGGCATCGACGACATTGACGAGCAGCGCTCCTGGATTGCCGATGAGCGGCTCGGGTGACGGCGCGACCCGGTAGTCCTTTTTCCCGCGCGGCATTACAGCAGCGCCGCATAGAGATCATCGACTGAGGCCTCGATCACCGACAGATCGGTTTCGACGACGCGCAAGTAGACCGCTGTGGTCGCCAGGTCGGCATGGCCGAGCAACACCTGCAGCGTGAGCAGAGGGTTGAGTTCGGGATTGGTTTGGGCTTCGCGCTGCAGGAACCGCAGCATGGCTGCGGCGAAGGTATGCCGCAGCGCGTGGAACGTCGCCGTCACGCCTGCCGCTTCGGCAGCCGCCGTGAACATCGCGCCGATCCTGCGAGGTTTCATCGGTTGCCCCCGACAGGTCAGGAACAGAGCTTCGGGGTCACGATCAGCTCGATTCACCGCAGTGCGTCGGACCACGATGGCCCGCTCCTCTCGGACATAGGCTCGGGTGCGGTCGATCAGTGGGGCCGGGGGATAAATCATCCGCGAGCGCCCGCCCTTGGTTTCGTCGATCTGCACCGGGATCATCGGTTCGCTCCCCGATCTCTTCAGGTGACGCACGGTCAGACCCGCGACTTCCATCCGGCGGATACCCGTTGTCACTGCCCACTCGACGATCAGCCGGTCGCGTGCCGACATTCCGGCCATGATGCGCCGGATCGCTTCCGGCACCAGCGGACGTGGCAACATGGGCACGTGCCGCATGGTCAGCTCGTTGGCCTGAGCTCGGCCGCCGTTAGCATCGACGTGGGCAAGGAAGCCCAGCGGACGGCTGCGCGACAGTGAGATTTCCTGGCCCGCGAACGGGACCTGCGACATCAGCCCATTGGCAACGCTCCACCGGTAGAACCGGCCTATGGTCCTGAGGCGCCCGTTGATTGTGCTGCGCGCGAGAGGCCTGCCACTGTCGCCGCGAGGCCGGAGCATCTCGTCGCGATAGGCGGCAAGCTCGCCCGGGCCGATTTCGTTCCACGCCCAGCCATTGGCCTCGAGCGTCTGCCACCAGTCGTAGAGGGCTTCGCCATAGGTTCGCCAGGTTTGGGAGCTGCGCGTCCTGCCGCGCACCAGTGCGATGTGCATCAGCCATGCGCAGACTGGTTCGATGAGCCGCATCCGTTCGTCGAGGAGGATGGGGACATCCTCCACCGATGACCCGTCAGGCCGGAACGCCGACGTCGAGAACAGCAGCTGCGCCATACCCACTCCACGATTGCGACCGGACAGGGAGGGCCCTCGGGCCCTCCCTGTCCGGCAGAGAAGAGGGGGCTCGGATCATGTGTCCTGCTTGATTGGCAGAAGAGGACAGAAAGGACACGTTATGGATGGGACCTACCACGAGCTCGGTCACGCCACGGGGGCTCCCAAGCGGCTCAATCGCCAGTTCGGCAAACGCTTCGGGGACGATGCCTACGCGTTCGAGGAAATCGTCGCATTATCTGGACAGTCTGCACCGTGTCTGACGCTCCATTGAACGGTATGATCCGGGTACGACGCAGGGGGGCATCAGGCCGGACGTAGCGCTACCCATAAGCTGGCGAAGTCCGGCCTGATGGCCACCGTCCCGCAGGCGCGCAACGGGCGCGTCCTGGATTCGGGAGGGGGTCCGGGGGAGGGACTGGCAAGCTGTGGATATTTCAGAAGTACCGATCGTCATCCAGGAACACCGCAACGCCGATGGTCTGGACACCTACATTCCGGTGATAATGCAGGGCGAGGCGATCTATGATGCCAACCTTGACCGCTATTTCCTCGATCTGCCGCTGAACGGCGCGCGGTCGCGCCATTCGCTTCGGGCGCACGGCTATGATGTCCTGGTCTGGGTTCGCTTCCTCGCCGAAGCACGCAGCAAGACCGTGTGGCAGGCCGATGGCGACGATGTCGCCGCCTATCATCGTGCCCGCCGTCGCAGCGATGCGGATTTCCGGATATCGGCGTCGTCATGGAACCGCGCGGTCGCCTCGCTGGACAAGCTCTATCGCTGGGCAGAGCGTGAGGGGCTTGTCGAGCGCACACCCTTCACCCATCGACAGGTCTGGCGAAGATCGTACGGTGGTCGCCGCGCCGCCATTGCCGGGCGCAATGAGGCCTATGAGCGCGCGGCGCGCCGATCCGATGTGCGCTTCATCGATCTTGCCGACTACCATGCATTCCGTGACGTCGGCCTGCGCGGCCTGACGGTCGAGGGCGTAGAACGCCCCGGTGCTCGCGACCGCAATGGTGCGCGTAACGCGCTCTTCGCCGATCTGCTGGTCACCACCGGTCTGCGTCTCGAAGAAGCCTCATTCCTTCTCGCCGCCGAGATTCCCACCCTTGATGCACGTTCGGAACGCCAGCGCCGGGTCGAACTGCCATCGGCGCTGACCAAGGGGGACCGGGGCCGCACCATGCTGCTTCCGCGCCGCCTGTTGCCGGCGTTCGATGCATACATCGCGGTTGAGCGTGCATCGGCGGTGACCAAGTTCGCATCGCGACGAGGGTGGGAGGCGATCGACCGCCCGATCTTTATCCATCGCCCACCGCCTGAACCCACCGCACTGCAGCTCGCTGGTGGCGGCACGATGGACATGGAGCTTGTTACTCCCGAAGAACGGGCAAGGCTGGTGATCTGCGCCGACGATGGTGCGCCTTGCGAGGCCGCTGTCCTCTGGCTTACCGAGGTCGGGCATCCGGTACTGCCCAACTCGTGGGAAGCGATCTTCGCCAGGGCGAGCCGGCGTTGCACCGATGCCGGTATTACCGTCCGCGTCAGCCCTCATCAACTCCGGCATTCCTTCGCCGTGCATATGCTGGCGATGCTGATCCAGCGGCGTATCAACGAAGCGGTCGCATCGGCAGGCGCCATGGAAGGCTACCGCCAGTTGCTCGGCGACCCGCTCCAGCAGGTCCAGCGCTTGCTTGGCCATTCCAGCCTTGCCACTACTTCGGTCTACCTCGATCACATCGCTACCCGCGCCGATACTGTCGATGCGGCAATCGAGGATTTGCTTGCACGCGTGCCGGATTATCTCCGGTCATGACCGCCGTCCCGCGCGAGGGGCGCAAGGTCAGTTTTGAGCGTGAGGCATCCACGCCTGAGGCCGATCCATGGTCGCTGGTGAGCACGCTATGCTTTGCGATCGATCCGCCGCACGGAGGCGCGGTTCTCATCGATTTTACTACACTGCGTCCACGAGGACTCGCGCTTGCCTTCGCGCGGGGGCTGCTCATGGTTATCGCTCCGCGTGGTCCCGTCACGGTCCGTTCGTCCATAAAGACATACGCCAACCAGTTGCCACTCTTCTTTACCTATCTTGCTTCTACCGGCGATCGTATCGATGGCCCGGCTGACCTGCGCGCCCGCCAAATCGATGGATTTGAAGCCTGGCTCGAAGATCGGGACAAGTCGCGAGGGCACGCGGCGACCATTGTCGCCAAGGTCGTTTCCGTCCTTCGCCGTATGGCTACCGATCAACCCGGCTGCATCGATCCGGGTTTGCGCGATCGGCTACGCTACGTCAGTTCGCATCCCTATGTCCGGTCTCAACCCCGCGATGCATACAGCCCGTTCGTAGCGCGCCAACTACGCGACGCGGCACGCGCCGATCTTGTTGCCATCGAGGCGCGCTTGCGGGTTGGCCCACTCTTTGACGAGGTGCCGGACCTTGAAGCAGTTGCCGCCAAGGTCCACCGGGCGATTGAGGCGCGAGGTGTCCTGAAGCATCGCGATGCCGAGTGGATGTCGCTTTATCACATGCGCTGGAACCGGAGCATCGCCAGCCCGGATCTGGCGATGGCACTGCACGGTGCCCACTACC
Source organism: Novosphingobium pentaromativorans US6-1 (assembly GCF_000767465.1). Lineage (NCBI taxonomy): Bacteria > Pseudomonadati > Pseudomonadota > Alphaproteobacteria > Sphingomonadales > Sphingomonadaceae > Novosphingobium > Novosphingobium pentaromativorans. The sequence goes on along the minus strand of NZ_CP009294.1, from coordinate 159,323 downwards.
TCACATCCGTCGATATCGTGCCGCTGCTCGTCCTGCTTTCGCTGGAGACCGGACTTGAGCTCGAGTGCTGCAAGTCGCTCACCATTGATTGCCTGCGTAACGCTACGGGCGGGACGGTGGAGATCGCCTACACCAAGCTTCGCGCGCATGGTGCCGAACACAAGACCATCCGGGTGCGGGACGGCGCTTCCACGACGCCGGGCGGGCTGATCCGGCGCATCCTGGCGCTTACCGCCAAGGCCCGGGTCCATAACGACAGCGATTGCCTGTGGATCTATTATCAGCCCGGCGAGATTACCGATGGCATCCGCCATCCACGCGCGACCATCGATGCATGGACCGCCCGGCATGGCATCGTCGACGATGCGGGCGAGCCGCTCTACCTGCATCTCTCCCGCCTGCGCAAGACGCACAAGGCGCTGTGGTATCTCAAGACCGAAGGGCACATGACCCGCTTCGCTGTCGGCCACACGGTCGAGATCGCGGCGCGGCATTATGCCGATGTTCCATCATTGCGCCCCCTGCACGAGCAGGCCGTCGCCGACGCCCTTGAAGAGGCGGTTACCGGACCAAGGATTATCCCTCCTGGCGAGGAGGAGCAGCTACGCAGCCCAACCCAGTTCGCGGATCAGGACCGCGATGATCCAGCGGCTTGCTTGCTCGACGGTGAACAGGACGTTTGGCTCGCGAGCTGCGGCGGCTTCTATTCCAGCCCATTTGGAACCGCCGGAACGCCTTGCCCAATGCCTTTCTGGGGCTGCCTCGATTGCGGCAACGCGGTGATCACCGCGCGTAAGTTGCCGGCTATCCTCGCGTTTCTCGCCTTCGTCGACGAACAGCGATCCGGCATGAGCCAGACTGAGTGGACCACAAAGTTCGGCCACGCCCGCGAACGCATAATCCGTCAGATTCTCCCGGCCTTCGGCGAAGAGGTGGTTGCGCAGGCCCGCGCCCGGCTCGCAGCAGAACCGCCCGTCATCTATCTGCCGCCCGAGGCCCGGGCATGACCGCCATACCGTTACCGGCCTGTGACGGCGACAAGCGCGATGGGCTCCCCGTTCTGATCTCCGCTCCGTTGCGTCCCGGTTTTGATCGCGCGGACCTGTCGCGATATGGAGATCCCATCTGGGACCTGTCGCCCGGCGTTTTTCGGGACAATGCCCGACGCTGCCACGTTACTGTGCATTTCGGGGGCATCGAAGCCCCAGCCATCGCCGATGCCCTGCGGCAGTTTCTCCATGCGCGGCTTAACGTCGATATCCCTGGCCATCGCCCCCGGCTCGAACCCGCGGGGGTGCGTGGGGAGGCCAACCGGGCCTTGCGCTTTTTCAACTTCGTCCAGGTCGAGCTTGGGCGCTTCGATCTGGCGCGGGTCGATCAGCCGCTGCTGGATCGTTTCGCCCGCTCGCTGCGCCGTGCCGGGCTCCGTCCCGTCGCGGTTGCGGCTTTGCTGCGGATCATATTCGACCTCCACGAGTTGCGCCGCCACCTGCCAACAGCTCATCTTCGTTTCGAGCCGTGGCCCGGACGCAGCCCGTTTTCGGTCGCGGGCGCCAGGCATGTTCCCAATGAGAACCGCACGCCGCGCATCCCAGAGGAGGTCATGACGCCGCTGCTGGCATGGTCGCTGCGCTATGTGACCCACTTTTCTGCCGACATTTTCGCCGCGCGACATGAGCTTGAGCGTCTCGAAGCAAGGCGTAATCGGCTGTTCGCACATGAGGCCGGGCTCGATCCGGCCCAACGCCGGATGCGGCAACGCCGCCGGCTCAGCGCCTACCTTGCGGCCCTGCGGAAGCAAGGTCGAGGCGTTCCCGTCTGGACCGGGATATACAATGCAGCGGTTCGCAGCGATCCGCTGACCGGTGCGCAGCTCCCACCGATCAACTATCACCTCATCCACCTCCACGCCGGGGTCGATGCGCAGGCCGAGCCTGCCATGCATCTCAGTTTGAGTACCGGCGCACCGGACCTGATCGCCGCTGCGGTCGCGGAACTCGGCACCGAAGCCGGCGGGATCGATACACCTGTTTCCATCGACCCGGATAGTGGTCAGCCTTGGCGCAGTCGTTTCGACGCCAAGGCATTGGCGCTGGAAGAGACCATGCTTCAGGCGGCGTCCTATGTCGTTTGCGCCTATCTTTCGGGCATGCGCGACAGCGAGATCCAGGCGATGAAGCGCAGTTGTCTTTCCGTGATCCGGGGCGAAGACGGCGCGATATTGCGCCACCGTATCAGATCCACCGCCTACAAGGGCAAGCGTGGCGGCGGGCAGCAGGCCGAATGGGTGACGATCGCACCGGTTGCCGATGCGGTCGCCGTGCTCGAACAGCTTTCCGCTCGGGCCGGACGGGCGCGGGGTACGACCACGCTGTGGCCGGTGCTTGCGCTTCGGGCCAACACCAAGACCCATGTCTCCGCCGAGATCGTCCGCCAGCTCAACCGGTTTCGCGATCATTTGAACGAGCAGTTCGGATCGCCCGACGCGCCGGTCATTCCGCCAGGACCCGATGGCGCGCCCTGGCGTCTCACCACCCGGCAGTTTCGTCGCACCATCGCCTGGCATATCGCCAACCGGCCTTTCGGAACGATCGCAGGCATGATCCAGTACAAGCACGCCAGTGTCGCCGCCTTCGAAGGCTATGCCGGAAGCAGCCGGTCGGGATTTCGCGGCGAGATAGAAGCCCAGCGGGCGCTCGGCCAGATCGACGACATTCTCGTCTATTTCGACGAACGGCATGGCGGCGCCCGTCTCGGTGGCCCCGCTGCGAACCGTGTCGGCACAGTGCTTGATACCGCAGCAAGCGAGCTTGCGCCGTTGCCTGCCATGATCGCCGACCGGGCTCGCCTGCGCACCATGCTCGCAAGCCTTGCGCGGACTTTGCATGTCGGCCCGCTGGCCGACTGCTTCTTTGAACCCGCAACCGCCCTGTGCCTCAACCGGATCACACAGCCGGGTCCGCCAGCACCGATGATTTCCATGTGCGAGCCGGGGCGCTGTCCCAACGCCTGCATCACCGAACGGCATCGCCCCGCCTGGCAGCGCGGGGCGGACGAAGCGCGATCGCTCCTTCGCGAGAAGCGATTGCCCGAGCCGCAGCGGGTCACGTTGCAAGCCGAAGTCGCGAGGATCGAGGCTGTCCTCGCCCAGATCGCGCCGGGTCCCGCCACACCGCATGCCGGTGTGGCGGGAGAGGAAGAGGAGGCCGGTTTGAAGGTGACGGATTGAAGGAGCGGGAGAGAGTTCCCCTCCGTCCGCGCTGGAGACCTGCCATGACCCGATCCCACCCCGCATCGGCGCGGGCCGATGTCTATTCGCGTATCACCTCCGAGATTGTTGCCGCTATTGAGACCGGCGCTGGGGACTGGCGCATGCCCTGGCACCATGACGGCGCGGCCACCACCCGGCCGCAGAACGTCACTTCCCGCAAACGCTATCGAGGCGTCAACGTGCTCGCGCTGTGGATCGCCGCCGAAGCCAGCGGCTATTCCAGTGGCCTTTGGGGCACCTACCGCCAGTGGGCCGCACTGGGCGCGCAGGTCCGCAAGGGCGAACACGGCACCACGGTCGTGTTCTGGAAGCAATCCGCGTCGTCGGCCGACGATGATCGCGACGATGGCGAGGCAAGACCTGGACGCATGTTCGCCCGCGCATTCACCGTGTTCAATCTCGCGCAGATCGATGGTTATGAACCCGATCCGATTACCATGCTGCCCGAGAGCGAGCGGATTGCGCAGGGTGAGGCTTTCGTCGCGGCATTGAACATTCCGGTTACAGAAGGCGCCTACGAGGCCCATTACCGGATCGATCTCGATCACATTTTCATGCCGACTTTCGCTACGTTCCGCGACGCTTCGGCGCACCTCGGCACTTTGCTCCATGAATGCGGTCACGCCACGGGAGCGAAGCACCGACTCGACCGCAATTTCGCCGAGCGGTTCAAACGCGACAGCCTCGCGATCGAGGAGATTTGCGCTGAACTGACCGCATCTTTCGTCCTCGCGGATCTTGGTATCGCGCATCACCCGCGTGCCGACCACGCCGCCTACGTGGCGTCGTGGTTGCGCGTACTGAAGGATGATCCCCGCGCGGTCTTCACTGCCGCCAGCAAAGCCCAGGTCGCCGCCGACTGGATGCATGCCCAGCAACCTCAAACCGAGGAGTTGGCGGCATGAAACCGGTTCGGAAAAATGACGCCGCAATTCAATTTGGGGCTGGACTGTCAGGATATTGCGCCTCGCTGTGCCAAGCCACCCTCTGCGCCGAATACGGCCTCCCGAATGAACTTCACGACAGCCACGCCTCCTACATCCACCACTGGATGAAGATCCTTCGCGGCGACAAGACCGCGATTCTCCACGCGGCGGCCAAGGCCGAGCAGGCAGTGAAGTGGCTGCGTCAATTCGACCCTGCGCTCGGTTCGCCCCTGCCGGATGAGATCAAGGAGGCGGCCTGACGGCGTCCGGAAAGCGGAGGCACTGGGGCCGCTCGCAGGGCGAGTGGGAAGGGGAGGGGGTGGGAGCCCGATGCGCCAGGGGGCGCAAAGGGAGACTTCACCGATGAACTACGATCTCGACTTCCGCTATCGCCGTGCCCTGCAGCCCGACGCGCTCGCGACCATTGCCACCGCCACCCAGGCCGTCGTCGATGCGATGCAGGATGCGCGCAACGCCGGGATCGACCCGGCCCGCGATCCGGCGACCATCCTGCTCGCCCGCCATGTCGGCCGCATCGCGCTCGGCCACGCGCCCGATGAAACCTTCGCGGAAGACCTGCCGCTGCGCCGGCAATGCCTCGCCAAGATCGACGAGTTGAAATCCAAGCCCGCTCTCGTCGCGCTCGCCCGCCGCGGCATCGGCTACGACCCGGAAGCCAAGCGCGCCTTCCACCGCGAGGCCCGTTCGGCGCTGCGTGTCGCGGCCCGCTATCTCGGTCTCGAGCCCGACCAGTACGATCTGCGCAGCAACTTCGCGGGGCCAGCGGTCTCGGGTGAGATCACGCTCCACGGCGACGAGATCTACGTTCAGGTGTCGATACCCTGCATCCGTCCGGGCCGCGAGGTCATGTTCCGCCGGTGCAAAGGCCGCCAGGACTACTTAGGCGACCGTAATCACTTCTGCGACATCGCCGTCCTCGCCGCGCCGCAGAGTTTCCGCGCGCTCGTCGTTCGCGAGACCGGCCTTTCCATCAATCCGCGCCAGCAGGCGCTCGTCTAGGAGAACCGCCATGGGTTGGCTGTTCATGTCCCGCGGCGGCATGGCCCCGTTCGCCACGCCGAAGGTCTATCTCGACAACCAGTGCACCTATCCGCCCGACCCCGACAAGGGCCGGACGACGGGCCTGCGCGTTCTCAAATCGACCGTGCGTTCGGGCGCCTACTACGCCGCCTGCCAAAGCTACGACCCTGAAGGCCCGCGCGAGACCTTCGCGATCATCTGCCTTGTCAAATGGAACCCCGGCGCGCGCAGCGGCGAGGAGTTTGGCTACAAGGACAGTGCGCCGTTGTGGCGCTGAAACGGAGTATCAGTGATGATGAGGTGAGTTGAGATACCTCTGCCCGCCAAGCTTACCTCGGACCTGCAAGGTCTGAAATTCCGAAAGGAACGGGGGACCATAGCATGCTTGGAGCAAGGCCGAATGCATCCCAGTCGCAAAGGGGTGATGCCGGTCAGGGCAAGACGCGCATGGTGAAGGCTAAACTGCTTAAATCCTAGTCTGCAGCATTTTATGTATGCGAAGCTGGCGAAAGCGACTGACACGCCAGTTCCGGACGCTGCCAACGGTCTGATGTCTTGGCCGCTTGTTCTCAACCCGTCCGGTGCGCCCCTTGTCGAGGGGTTATGTAGACGAAAGGGACACCTAAACGCGTCGCATCTCCGTTCAGCGTAACTACGGGATGCCCTAAACAGGCGGCTGCAAGCCGACCTGCACGGGTACGGAGCCGCCATAGTATTCAAATGCCCGGGGTAATGCCCGGGACAGCTCCCGGAAGGGAGACGGTGCAACCGTATAAGGACCGGGCGACCGGGCCGAAACCGGGGACCGCCGGGAGAAGGGCGGCAGTTGCGATACTTCAACCGCAAATCATGGGGTGTGCTGATGCTACCAGATACTGTGATGGCCCGGTTGGAGGCCATTCCGACGATCTCTGCGTCGGGCAAAAGGGTAAATGGGCTTCATCGCTTGATGGGTTCCCCGCTCCTGTGGGAGCAGGGACTTCGGAAGATCGCCTCCAATCGGGGGGCGATGACGCCGGGCATTGACGGCAAGACATTCGAGGATTTCGGTCCCGACAGTCTCGTTCCGGTGATCGCCAGCGTGGTGACCGGAGCCTACAAACCAAAACCTGTGCGTCGGGTGTTTATCCCGAAAGGCAAAGGAAAGCGGCGTCCGCTGGGGATTCCCACGCGCGACGACCGTCTCGTCCAGGAAGTGGCACGGCAACTTCTGGAACGTATCTATGAGCCGGTCTTCTCGAAGGCCTCACATGGATTTCGTCCCGGAAAATCGTGTCATACGGCCCTCGAACATGTGAAGGCCGTGTGGACGGGCGTCAAATGGCTTGTCGACGTGGATGTCGCCGGGTTCTTCGAGAACATCGACCATGACATTCTGCTGATGCTGCTCCGGAAGAGGATCGATGACGAAAAGTTCATCAGCCTGATCCGCGATATGCTGAAAGCGGGCGTCATGGAGGGACGGGTTCATACCCAGACCTATAGCGGCACTCCGCAAGGCGGGATCGTTTCACCGATTCTGGCCAACATCTACCTGCACGAACTTGATGAGTTCATGGCGGGCCGGATCGCGGCCTTCGAAAAGGGTGCGACCCGCGCCAGCAATCCCAAATATGAAAAGCTGTCCCGCCAGATCTTCAAACTGAGACGGCGGCTTGAAGACGTACAAGCCAACGACAACGCTGATCAGGTGATCGGGAAGGCTCTCTTGGCCGAGATCGACACCTTGTCGAAACAGATGCGTTCCATGCCGTCGGGAGACGCCATGGACGCCGGATTCCGCCGACTTCGCTACTGTCGTTACGCCGACGATTTTCTGATCGGCGTGATTGGCAGCAAGGACGATGCGCGAGGGGTCTTCGCCGACGTCAGGACATTCCTGTCGGAGGCATTGGCCCTCACGGTGTCGGAACAGAAGAGCGGAATCCGCAAGGCAAGCGATGGGGCCACGTTCCTCGGATATGAAGCGCGGACTTACACGGGACGCCAATGGACGGTGCGGAGCCAGAATGGTTCGCAGCACTTCAAGCGACGCCCACCGTCGGAAGTCATGCAACTCAATGTCCCGTGGGACAGGGTCACAGCGTTTGCCGCAAGGAAGGGATACGGGGACTGGTCACAATTGAAGGCCAGACACCGCAACCATCTTCTGAGCTGTAGCGATGTCGAGATTGTCCTTGCCTACAACGCCGAACTGCGAGGGTTCGCGAGCTACTACGCTCTCGCGCGTGATGTGAAATTCAAGCTCAACCGGCTTGAATATCTTCAGCGCTGGAGCATGTTCAAAACCTTGGCGAGCAAGCACAAATCAAGTGTGCGCATTGTCGCCGCCCGCATGAGGCAGGGGTTGGAATACTATGCCGGCTACGAAGCCGGTGGCCAGCCTCGATCAGTCAAAGTCTGGAAAATGACCGATCTGACCCGCGACCGGATAGACCCGGCCAAGGTGGATATCCAACCTTGGACACAAATCTACTCGGAATCGCGGACAGATTGGGTCGATCGGAAAAACGCCAAGCAATGCGAAGCGTGCGGCCGGTCCGACCTGCCCTGTCATGTCCACCATGTCCGGGGAATGGCTGATGTTGCGCATAGAAACCACGCCACGAAGAAAGCCATAGCCAGGGCACGCAGGACGAAGGTTCTGTGCGTCCCTTGTCACAAGGCGATCCACGGTGGCCCAAAGCCGGAGCAGAGAACATGAATGGTATTATTGCAATGGAGAGCCGCATGCAGCGAAAGCTGCACGTGCGGTTCGGTGGGGGGAGCAGGGCTGACTCTCTGAGCAGCGCCACTCCTACCCAACTGAGCGAGACGATGGGTCCCTACAGCTACGACTGCCCGGCCTCGATCCTCAATCTGCTCGGGCCACCCGGCAACGAATATGCCGCCCAGTGGCGCGAGCACTGCCGACAGCGTTTAGCGCTGACTACACGCCGTAAGCCGGCGCCGGGCGATATGCTGGTGCTGGCAGAGCCGCTGACTTTCACCGACGGGCAGAGCGAGCGTAGCTTCCGCGTCGTCCAGTCAGGCCGCAAGACAATGCTGCGCCGGGTCAGCGACGGGGTCGGCGTGAAGATCGGCAAGCTGATGAGCCGGGCCTGGACGATCGTGCCGCCGCCTGCGGCCCCGTCAGCCTCGTGACCCGGCACCGAGCGAGTAGCGCCATGACCGACCCCGCCCCACCTCAGCGCTCGTCCAGGCGGGCGCGCCTGTGCAGCATCGAGAACGCCAACCGGATCGCGACCAGGGTTGCCGAGCACGTCCAGGGCGACACCGCCGTGGTCAAGACTGGCAACCCGCTGCAGCCCTTCCGCGTGGTCCTGGCGAGCAAGGCGGCGCCTGGGCGCACCGTCTCACGGGTCGTCACCTGCAACGATGACGAACCGGACGATCAGTAGGGGCCCGGACCGCGCTCGACGTACCATGATTGCCCCAGCTCGAAATCCGGGCTGGTCGAGACCACCGGCCCGTCGGGCGCTTCGCTGACATAGGGCGAAACGAGATCCTTGCGGCGAACCCGCGACCGGCTGAGCCAGGCGGCAGTGCGGCCGCGCGCCTTGAGGATCGTCAGCAGCCAATCCATTGCTTCGGCCATCTCGACCACCCCGCGTCCGGCGAGGCAGTAGTAGATCGCCCGCTGGAAATCGTCGCACTGCGTGCTGAGGATGCCGGCGAGTTTCGCCCGTCCGCCGGGGGCGTTTTCATGAACGAGGGACACTGCCTCGCGCAGTTCTCGTACCGACAGGTAGGCGTCGTCCACGCCGACCCCGATGCACAGCGCCGCAATTGCCCGGCGCACCGGCGGCAGGTTCTCGTCGCACGACGCATCGCGCAGGCCGATGTCGAGATCGAAATGGTCGAGGTGGCTGGGAGCGGGCATGGCGTGATCCTTTCCAAAAGAACGTAGCGTGAACGATCAGACCCCGTCAACCGGACAGCGGAGGGGAGGGGGCGCTCGGCGGGGGATCAATCTTGAAAGGAAGAACCCATGACCCAGCTTGCTCAATTCACGCCGGTCGCTGCTGACCACACTGCCGAGATCGCCCGGCTCAACGACGCGGCCCGCGCTGGTTCGCTGGCAACCTCACGCACCGTTTTCACGCGGGCGCTGGCCGATATCCTTGCGGGCGACGCCGAAGACCCCGGTGCCCGCCAGGCCAGTCTGATGCTGGGGCAGGCCGCGCTGCGCAGGCTCATCAATGAAACACCGATCGAGCTAGGGAACGACCCTCACGGCGAGCGCGACTTTGGCGCGGTCGAGTTTCAGGGGCACAAGATCTTCTGGAAGATCGACGTCTACGCCAATGACGGGACGTTTTCGTGGGGGTCGGAGATGCCGTGGGACGCGCGGCAGAGCTTCCGCGTGGTGACGATCATGCTGGCAAGCGACTGGTGAGCCGATGAGCCGGTATTCGTTGAAGCCGCTGCCTGAGCACTCGGACCTCTTCGAGGTTGCGGTTGGCTGGGACTCGGGGCTGGGCACGTTTTTTGTGATGGTGTTCGGCGCCGCCGATGCCGGTCACGATCCCGATGTGCGGCACTGGCTAGGTGGCCAGCCCCGGCAGATTGTTACGATCGAGGAACTTCAGGCTGCGGTTTCGCCGTACGCCGAGCTGCCGATGGAACTGGCGAAGCGCCTGAGTATCGATCAGCGCGACGGTGACGCTGGCCCTTCACGGAGATTGAGCCGGCTCATTTCGAGGCTGCTCTGACGTGAAACGACGGGTAGCCGAACCGCTGACAACCGCGATCCATTCCCTAATTGCACGGGAATGGGAGACACTGGGCCCGTTCTTCGAGAAGATGGTCGACGCAAGTTCTTTTGCGCTCACCGCCCGCTTCCACAACGCCCTAGCTTCACTGCGTAACTCCGCTGAGCCCGGCCTCGCCGCCTGGGCAACTGCCAAACAAATGGTGATAATCCCCTTGTTTCGCGCGCAACTCGTCGCCGAGACGAGCTGAAAAAGATGAGAGTCCGGCCTGCAGCATCAGAGATGCGGACGACGCTTCGCCGTCTCGATGCAGGTGGGGCCGGTGATATCGTTCCCTGCGATCGAAGTCTCACCAGTCCGCCCTGACTGGTTCGCCGCCGGAGAAACGGATATAAAATCGGGATGTACGTGTTTGTTGACGAATCTGGAAATACGGGCGCCCATCTCTTTGACGAGGCGCAACCGATCTTTCTGACTGTCGCGCTCATGACGCGCAGCGACTTCGACGCCATCAACGCCAAGTCGATCGCTGCCCTCGCGCGTGAGGTTGGTGATACCCAGCTGCACGCCGCCAAGCTCGGCGTGGGGCGGATCGAGGAGATTGCCCGGCCGCTCCACAAGCTTCTGCAGCGCGCCGAACCGCGCTTCTTCGTCTCGCGGGTCGAGAAGCGCTACATCGTCGCCACGAAGATGTTCGATCTGCTGTTCGATCCCGGCGAGAACCGCGCCGCATCACCGCATATCTACATGCTGCGCCCGCTCAGGATTACGTTCGCAGTAAAGTTCGCCGGCATCGTGACCGAGGACATGGCGCGCGCTTTCTGGGCGTCGATGATGGAGACGAATGCCGATCGCGCGCGGGGCGGCATGATCCAATTCTGCGATGACGTGCTGGCACTTCTGCCCGGGGTCGAGGACAAAGGCTTTGTCGAGCGCATCCGTCCCGCCATCGAGTGGGCGCGGGAGAACCCGGAAGCGATCTACTTCCATTCAGACGGCCGCATCGCGCGGCAGGGCCATCTGCCCAACCTCGTCGGGTTCGGCAATCTGATGGACGGGGTGGAGGTGCAGTCGCAGGCATGGCATCGACCGGTGCGGCGCATTCGGCATGATCGACAGAGCGAGTTCGAGGCGGCGCTACGCTTTTGGCACGAGCTTTACGCCAACGCGTCGCCGGAACGCGTGCCGCTGATGATGGGCGAAATGTTCAAGGCGCAGCGCGCCGGCGGCAGCACCTTCGAGATATCGGCCGCGGAAGCCAGTCCGGGCATCCAGGTCACCGACGTCATCATGTGGCTGTTCAACCGGCTCCACCGTGAGAAGGAGATCGGCGCGGATTCCTGGCGTTTGATGCAATGGGTGTTCCGCCGCGCGATGCAGAACGACTTCTCCTTCGATGGCGTACTCGGCGCGCTCGACGCGCGATACGCCGGCCTCATGACCGAGCCGATGGAGGAGGCGCGCCTCGACGCCGCGCGCGAGCAATTGGCGATGATCGATGCCGGAACGAAGGAGCGGGTCGAAGCCTATCGGATCGAGAAAGCCGCCCGGCAGATCGAAGGCGACCAGACCTGATCAGTTCGGGAGCACGATGAAGCCGCTCGCGAGCCCGATCACCGCCGCGATCACCAGCCGGGCCGACCAGCGCCCCAACTCCTCCAAGAGCGCTCCGGTGAAGCGTTCGAGGAGTTTGCTCGTCGCGGTCATCAATCGAGCCTCTCGAAATAGTCGGCGAGCATCTGCTGTTCGTCGACCTTGGCATCCGCCCACAGCGACGTGATCGTGCTCGCCGCCGGATTGCGGCGACGAGACCGGATCGCGACGACGGCGATCTTGATCGGCTCGCCGCCCGTCAGGGGCTCGGCATCGTAAGTGCCGGTGAGCACAACGGCGGCGTGGGCGCGCTCGAGCCGTTCGACGCAATCGAGTACGTCGCGCCACAGCCGGCGCACCCGGAAATCACGATCGGGCTTTGGCCCGATCACGCCGTCGCGCTCGGCCTGGACGAAGCTCGCTAGATCGAGCCATTCGCGCAGCTCGGCGACATCGTCGGCAGCGTCGTCATCGAGATCGGAGACGAGCAGCAGGCTGAAGGTAGCGAGCGTCGCGCGCAGCTGAAGCTCGGTCCTGAACGGGGCGACCGCGACAGGTACGCGCCCCTCGGTCCAGGCGAATATTTCGACGAAGTTGGCGGCAGCTTCCTCTGGGGTGGGACGGATGCGCTCGCGCGCGAACTCTTCTTCGGGCTTCCCCAGCGCCCGCGCGAGCTTCCGCAGCTGCGCTGGCCGCACTTTCTGACCACGCTCGACCCGCGAGACCGTCGCTAGCGACACGCCGGCCTCGGCGGCGAGCATGTCCTGCTTCCAGCCGTTGAAGGTTCGCTGAAGCTTCACGAAGTTCGCGATGGCGACTTCATCGAGTACGAAGGTTTCGAGGGGTTCGACCGTATCCATGTCCTCAATATGATCGAAGCGCCTCGCAATTTAGAGGGCGTTTCGCACGTCAGTTCGACGACTTTGCCGTCGCCTCAAAGATGTTGCACGCCCTGATCGAGCAGGTCGGCCAGGACGTCTTCGCGAGAGCGCGCAGGTGGCGCGGCGGCGTCGACTAGCCCGCGCGCGACACCGCGTGCAAGACCGCGCGCCATCACCCGCTCGGCGGTGGACACCTTTTGAATGCCGGCGCGCCCATGGACGAAGGTGCTGCGCAGCTCGAACAGGTGCCGATAGTCGCGCACGCAGTTCGGATCGTTCAAGAGTGCGGCGATCCGTGCCGCCACCCGATCCGTGGCGGAGCGGCCCTTATGCTTGTGGGGCTTCGGCCGCATCCATTTCTTGTGATCCATCTCGAGACCCATTGCCGCTTCAATCGCGGTCATATGGGCCATCACTTCGTCCATGCCGTCGGCCAGAAAGGCGCGAACGAGAAAATGGGCGATCGGCGTTTCGAAAAGGCTCGTCGACCGCGCAGCCTCAAGCTCCCGCCACGCGGCGTGGGTAAACAGCGCGAGCCCCGCCTTCGCATCGTCATCGAGCGGCAGCTGCGTCGGTCGCTCGAGTTCGACCTCCTCGCCCCAATGATCCTCGACGATCCAAGGCTCGAGGGTGAGGCTGTCGGGGCTGGGCGGCGACGACGGCCGGACGAACAGGTCGTCGCTCAGCGTATAGATCCATGGAACGCGAAAGCCGCGCCAGTCGACCTCCTGCATCGTCGACCAACGCTCCCAGGGAGCGAGCAGGAGGAAGAACAGCGCCGCCTCAACCGGCGGCGGAAAGCGGCCCAGATGCGGATCGATTTCGCCGAAGTCGCGGTTCATCGCCATGTACATGAAGGGTGCCGCCCGGGCTTCGACCCCGCCGTTCACCGCGAGGGTCTCTTCGATCACCAGCCATTGGAATTGTGCGAGGCGCTTCGAGTCGATCGGCTGGGTCGGGAAATTGCGCGCTAGGCGGGGCGCGTCGAACATCTGCGCCAGTTCGTCCGCGCCGAATTGGGCAAGCCGGGCCTGGCCAAATGCAAGCGGCGGAAGATCGTCTGCGAGATCGAGCGGGCACAGATGCCGCCGTGTAACCGTCTGTCGCGTGAACGCATGGTCGATCGCATTGGCGGCGCTCTGCGGATCGACCGACAAGCTGCCGTGGCCGGCGGGCAGCCAACAGGGAACGCCGAGCGAACGAATGGCCGTGCTCAGCGCAAAGACCGGCATGTCGCCGCCATAGTCGGCGCGGCAAACATTACTCACCGCAGTGAAGGCGGACGCTGCCAGGAGGTTGTTCGGTCCGGGGTGCGGTACGCGCCACAGCACTTCGACCGCGTCGATCAAGGCTGGGCTCGCGCCCATCAGTTGCCGTCCGTTGGCGCCAGCGGTAGCCAATCGCGCGCGGTGCGCTCGCGCACGAGACGGGCCTCAAGCCCCGGATCCTTCCGCTCAATGCTCTCATTGTAGAGAAATTCGGCGTCGCGCCAGAATCGTGCGATCGCGGCGACGAACTCCTGAAGCCTTTCCTGCGGGATTCGCATCTGCGCCACACGGGGCGGGCTCGGTGGCAGTGCCCCGAAGCCGGGCGGCATCGGCGGGATGACCGGCCAGAAGTCCGGATAGCGCCGCGCCAGTTCCTCCGCGGAATCGCCGTCGCCGTGCCGGCAGGCGTTACCCAGATGCTGGAGAGCATCGAGCACCGCGAAGCTAGGGAAGGCGTCGAGACCAATGCCGCGCAGGCTGCGAAACAGTTTCTGGAGCTCTTTCCAGTTCGCCTTCTCGATCTTTGTGGCGAAGGGTTCACCGGGTCTCAAGTCCTTCGCGCAGCCCAGGAGATAGCTGCGCAGCTGACGCTCCCAGATGGACTGGATGGACAGGCCAAAGGCGCGCGCCGTTTCGAGGCGAACTTCCTCCATGTCCGCCTTCGCGAAGACCGCGCCCGGCCAGTCACTGTTCTCCAGCTCCTCAATCTTGGTATCGAGCGTGGCGAGCGCCGGCACGATCACATCCTGAAAATAGGATTCGATCGTCATATCGTGCTTGCTGGCTTGGACGTCTGCAAAGCAGTTCTTCCATCGGAACGGCTTCATGACTGAACCTCCAGGCTCGCCGCCGCGGCAATGTAATCGCGATACGCAAAGTTGATGAGATCGCGGACCAGCTCCAGCAGCCCACCGGTCGGGAGTCCGTCGAACGGGTCACCATGCGCCAGCTTGTTGCGCCGCTCGGCGAGGGTCGGTCGGGTGTCACCAGTCAATTGCCCGATCGCCTTTCCGCCACAGCGAACGATCATCGGAATCTGCGCGTCGGTCAGGCCGTCGCTGTCGACCATATATTTGAGCAGCGCGGCAAAGCTGCGCTTGCTCTTCGAAACCTTGCCGCCGTAGCGATCCATCACCGCCAGTTCGAGCGCGATCAGTGCGGCGAGTTCGGCCGCCTTGACCAAACCGAGGTCAAGCCACCCGACCAGATACAAGGTATGGGCGCGATGAAATTTGGCGCGAACGATATCGGGAATGCGCGGGTCGATGCCGAGACTGCCAACCAACGCGCGCCAATCATCGGCTTTCGCGACTTCGATGAATCCCCCCGGATCGCCCGGTAGCGGCCACGGCAGCAGCAACGGAACCGCACGATCTTCAAGGATGATATGATCGGTGTTGCGCATCGCCCGAGATCCTACTCGAAAGTCCGGATAGTGTCGGGCAAGACAGACGCCTCCAACGACGCGCTAACCCATTGATTGTCGACGCGGTGCTCCGCGCGATAATAGTGGAAGTCGCCCGGACCGTCGGCCTTCGTCCTGCCGATCCGCGCCGGCATCGCATAGTCGCGCGGTTCGTCGGCGAGGATGAAGTCGGCGCCGATGCCGGCAGGAAGATGGTAGGCTCGCCGCTTGCGCAACGCGCGCTTCACCCGCTTCACCCGGAGCTGCGAGAGGTCGAACGGACCTTCCAGAAACAGGCTCGACCAGCGTTCCGACGAATACCAATGGCCCCCGGCGCTATGCTCGTCGCCATCCGCAAACCAAGTGGTCGGATTGCGATAGAGCATGCAGTCGTCGAGCACGCCGCGCCAGACGCCGCGGGCGACCGGGTCATAATACCAGAGTCCACCTTGAAGGTCGTGGATCCACAATTGCCAGGGCGCCGCCGAGAAATGACTGATGTAATAAATGTTGGTGCCCGCAATCCGCTGAACGTCGCCGAGCCGTTTGCGGATGAGGATCGGCACCCAGATCACAGGGACGCGCGCGTTGAGATAGGCGGTCGTCCGCACTTCCAGCGCCGTATAGTCGAGCGGGCTGTTCTGAACCTCGAGCGCGACGCGATAGGCATCGTCGGGTGCGTGCAGCAGCACGTCGGCACGTCGGTCACCGTCAATCGACAGCACCTCGATCTCGACATCGCACATGAGCCCGCGCGCGCGATAGGCGGTCGCGAAATCCTCTTTCGCCTGTTGGTGTTCCCACGTCTCCAAGGCGGCATAGGAGCATGCCGCGCCGGGCCGATGCCCGAAATAGGGTCGGCGAATACGCCCTTTGGCAAGTGTCACCGGCGCCTTGCAGCCGGGGCAGCTGTAAGCCGGCCCCTTGGCCGCATGACCGGCCTCGACCCGCTTGTCGTCGGCACCGTGGACGGCGACTAGCATGACGCGTCCGCGAGACCGTCAAAGTCTCCCGCCTTGGCGATCTCCCCGATCAGCCCATCCAGGCGCGGTTCCTTTTTCACGGCTTGGCGGAAGTCCTCGGACGTCCTTTTGTCGACATAGAGGACGTCGCAATAGGCTGCGAGCACAGCGAGATGGCTATCGTGAAGGTCGCTGCCTGGGCGTAGCGCCCGGACCTGACCATGTTGTCGAAGGGCCTCGGCGATGACCCAGCTCGGAAGTATGTCCATCGGCACGCGCTTGAGGGCCTCGAAGGAGCTGCCGGTCTCCGACGCGATCACGCGCAGCTGGCTTCGGAACACCCCGAGCCGGCTAAGGTCGGCAAGGATGCATTCGTCGCGCACTTCGGCTTCATCCAACCCCTGATCGACCAGCGACGAGACCAGTAGGTCGCGGATCGTCGTGCCGGGCGGCGGTAGCATCGCGAGCACTCGTTCGAGAAACTCGTCTGCCATCGCCCGAGCCCGAACCGTATCTCCGCCCGTACTCTGCGTCGCTTCCTGAAGCGCCCTGGCGTGAATGACTCCGAGCTGCGCCCGCATCGCCTGCGGCGAATTGATTTCCCCCTTCGAAAGTTCGCCAATCGTGCGGCTCTCGTCGAAAGTGCGCAGCGGTCCCAGAGCCGCAACCACATCGGCCCCGCTCCTTCTGGAGCGCAGCATCGGCGGCACCGCATCCCAGACCCACGCCTCCTCACCAATGGCCTGACTGCCCGTGCCCGACTTCAAAAGCAGCTCGCGAGCCCGATCGCGGATTGCGATCAAGTCCGTCAGTCCCTCGCTTGCGGCGATCACCTCAGCTGCGCGCACTTGCGCAGCGGATCCCAGCCCAGCCTCGTCCTTCGGCAATCGTATCCACACGATGTGGGGAAGTGACATCACGAATGAGATGCGCTTGCGCGCCTTATGGTCGTCGTCACCGCCGAGCAATTCTTCGAGATGATGCCAGCACAAGAGGGGGATGCGGCCTTGCTTCAGCAGGCGCTCGTGCAACGACAGCGCCCGTCGGCGGCGATCGGAATCGTCTGTTGACATCGCATCGAGCCATTTGGCCCAATGCGAGCTGTCCGGGGCGATGATCATTGAACCGAGCAGGGGCAAGTACAGTGTCCAGATAGAGCGATTGGCTCGAGACTATAATGTCGTTTCGTTTCTCGAACGAGCTGGTTGATCCAAATATGGCGCGATCGGGCGTCCTCACGAAAGCCCTCGGCGTCCGAGGACAGATGCTAACGCTCGTCCGGCTCGCAGTCGACAGCGGCACACGCGCAATAAGTCACGACATCAATGAATGACCGCTTTGGTGCGGGGTGGCTGGGGGCCAGGGGACCAATATTGGAGCGCATTGCCGATGGCCCGCTTCGTCCAACGCGAATTGATCGCTTTCCTTCTATGGAACCTGTAATATGGTCTGCACCATGAAACGCGACATGGACCTGATACGGGATTTGCTCCTGAAGATTGAAGGTGGGCAGCGCTCTTTTGATCTTCTGACCCCCGAGATTGCCGAAATATTGGGCGAAGGTGATGCAGGAAAAATGCCTCGCGAGCAGGCTGAGCTGATCGAAAACCATCTGGCTTTGCTTGATGACGCAGGGCTCATCACGATCCAGGCGAAGCTGTCCGGTGCAGTCTGGCAGATCGGTCAGATTACATGGGCCGGCCACGACTTCCTCGACACCATTCGCGATCCCGCCATTTGGCGCGAGACAAAGGCCCGGGCCAAACAGGCTGGCGGTTTCAGCATCGACCTCCTGAAGGCGCTCGCCAAAGGGCTGATCAAGAAGAAGATTGAGCAGCACACCGGCGTTGAGCTGGACCTGTAGTCGCCATGGCGGTGGGCCGGTCATCAGGCACGCCTGAACCTCAGTGATGCTGTTTACCTTTGTCCAAGAACTCATCGAATGACGCGTAGCAGCGATGTCCCTCCGCATTCCGCATCCGGCCCAGCCGGGTGCGCGTAATTCTTTGCTGAAGGTAGGCGCAGACGCTGCTGAAACGATCATCCGGGATGAGTTCGAGCTTCGAGCCAAACTCTTTCATGATGTTTGCATATATCACCGCGGGCCGGAATTTTTCGGTACGATGCGGAGCCCACGAGGCGAATTCATTATACTGCTTCGCGAGATACTTCGTGTACCGCACCATATCGCGATCAGCACCGATGGTTCCCGCAAGAGGTGCCATCGTGACACGGGATCGCGGCTGACGGATGCTGACATTGGAGCCAGCGCTGGCAATGACCACGGTGCCCTTGTTGTCGGGGATTGTGATGCGGTCCATCGCATCAAGAAGGCGCTTTGCTGAAAACCTGTCCGCTGTGTTCTCTGCACGGCCAGCCAACTGCTCGTGCTCCTGCTTCATCGCGAGGAGCTTGGCCACGGAGAATTCAATCGTGTCGGAGTCGATCAGCTTGTGATGCCGACGACATAGCAGGATGAGATTCTCGTAATCGTGGCGTTCAGCGTCGCTTTGTTCGGGATCATAGCGTTCACCGCCTGGCTTGCTGGCGCGTATATGGCAGATTTCGCCCATGTTGATGCCCGCCATCCCTGGGCTGTCTTCGATGATGGGCGCAGTACAGCCGGAAAACGCACAGCGATTGCCGGACATGGCGTAGAGGCGTTGAATGGCCCGGATCGAAGGCTTCGGCATTGGCCTTGCTCGCTATTCAAATCTCGATGGGGACCTCGACCAGTACGGGGACCAATGCGGAAATTGGCGTGTGAAGGTCGACTTCAACGCCCGGCGTCTCAAGGCTGATCACCAACGCGTAGCGCGCCTCTTGGCCATATCTTCCGAGCGATTTGCGCTCGCGCCACCATCCCGAGATCGGATGGACATATAGAGCATTGCGGGCGGCAAGTTCGACGGCAGGCCCCTCCCAGATGTCGACATGCAGCGAACCCGACGATATCTGCTTTTCGCCAAATAGCCAGCCGTCGTTCGTTTCATTGACCGCGCGCGGAGCGTCTTTGTCGTATCCTTCGGCATTGTTGCGGCGATTGAAGTTCCCAATCGTCTCACGTGAGCGCTTGAGATCGAAACGCAGGCCGAACGACTGGTAGCGTGCCGGGTCCAGATTGGTGGCAAAGCTGGGGTTGGGTTCCACGAAATAGGAGAGGGCAACTTTCAATCTCACCCGAGTGTTGTCGAGCGCCTCAAGCACGTCCTGGGGCCAGGGAAGCTGATAGATATGCGACTCGTTGAATCGCACGCTCCCGCCTTCCATCCGGAACGGACGTATCGTGTTTTGTGCAACCAGGGCGAGATCATCGATGGCCGACGCCATCGCACGGCCCAGATCGGGGATACCGTAACCGAACCGCCTCAGGCAGTCGGCCTTTTCTCGCTTTGTCGCGCACTGCGCGACGAGTTGATCCATGTGCCCGGTCCAACGGGCACTATGCACCATCAGCGCGCGGATCGTTTCCGGCCAGTAATGCGGGTAGGCAGCAGTCAGCTGAGCCGCCATCCGAGCCGCCTGAGCGGTTGCGGCACTTGTCGCCCAGAATGCGTCCAGCGGCTTCTGGGCGACGAGGCGGGAGGCCGTAAGGAGGGAAAGGGAATCGAGTCCCGCTACCGCTTCTGCACCGCACGGGCTGAGCGCCCTGTTCCCAGCCTCGAAGACGAGTTCGGGTTTGAACGGAGATTGGCTGGTGTCCCAGAGGAAGGATGTCCGGCTGTAAGGACTGGCGGCACCAACCGGTGCCACCGTGGTCCAACCGTCGTAGCCTGCCTCGCCGATCCCTGTCTTGTCCGTATATCCGCCGATCGTGAGGGCATTCCACGCCTGGGAAGGGTCTTCTGCCGGGAAAGCATCAGCATCTGCGATTTCGGCGGCAATGGAATTGTCGGGAATATTGCCAGCAGAGAGCAGTATCAGCCGCCGAGGCGACGGATTTTCAGCACCGTCCGATTCCGCTCCGACCGCCGCCTGGTCGATGGCCGCGCTCCACGCCGTCGCATCTGATCCGCTGCGCCCCTCGTTGGTTACCGCCATGCAGAAAACACGGTCACGATCCGGATTGTTGATCTCCGCGAGCAGAATGGCGCTCTGGGTGATCGGTCCGTAGGAATGGGGATCGTTGTCCGGCACGCCGGGAGGGGGCAGAATCTTGACCGATTCCAGACGGTGGATGAGCTCAATTGGCAGATTGCTCGCGAGCGGACCGACAAGATCCCCATGCAAGGCAAGACCGGCCATGCCGGTCCCATGGCCAGCGCCGTGTTCGTGATCGTCCCCGCCCCAGGCCGTGTCGATCGCCATCAGATCTTCTGGCGACAGAGCGGGTTCTATCAGGGGATGCGCCCGATTGACCCCAGTGTCGAGCAGGCAGACCGCCGGCGCGTCATTGCCGGGCCAGGTTACACGCTCTGCGAGATCATCGATAAATGCCGGAACGTCGTCCTTCAGGTCTCGGGTAAACACCAGCGGGCTGTCGCTCGCGCGACGCAGCTCCGAAATGCCTGCGGTTGCGAACAGCAACATCTCGATTGATGCGCGCCGTCCGTATGCCGGGATCACCGTCGTCTCCGGAAAACGCAGAAAGGTGTCGGGGTTGCCGATATGCAGCCCCAACACCGCGGCGCTGCCCAGAACTCTGTCGATGCGATCGTTGAAGCACCAGAGCGCCCACCACATCTGCGCCTGGGGATCTTCCGGCAATGCCTCGGGAGCATCGCGCCAGAAACTTTGCAGGCGAGCCGCGCGAATGTGCTCGATCGGTTCGACCCGGGTCTTCTTGGGCGGCGATCCCTTTTCGCTCAGTTTCCCGTTTGTGTAGTCCTCAAAGACTTGGGAAAAGGCATCGCGCATGTCATCCGGGACAAACAGGGCAATGCGGCGTACGCCGTTTTCGTCGACGATTTCGGCCGCTTGCCGTGTGCCCTCCCTTTGCCGTTCAAGGTTGGTGGCGCCTGCGCTCCGATTGAGTTCGACCTCAATGAAGACGCCGCCAGCAGGCTCGAGGTCTGCTGGCTGTTCAGGCAGACCGCGCTGTCCGGCCTCAGCCTCTGCAAAGGCATTGCCAATTTCCGCGATGAGGCGGAGACCGTGATCCCCGCGAACCCTGTTCAGCGCGCGCTGGCGCGCGTTACTGCCTGGCGATTTGAAAGTACGTCGCTGGGCAAGCGCGGTGATATCGATGTGCGGTCGGTCGTGTTCGCTCACAGGGCTCAGCGCTTCACCGCAAACGCCGTTCGCATGGCCTGGCGCTCAGTGAGCTTGGCGACGACCTCCTGGGTTGTCGTCTGCTTCCTCTGCTCGAGGATCGCGGTCTTGACGACTTCATCCGCAGCGCGGGCGACTTCGGCCTGGCTCAGCCCGTGCGCCGCCTGCTCGATCGCAGCCCATCCAGCGCGCTGGAACTTGAGGGGTTTGAGGTTGGCCTTGATCACCGCGCGAATCTGCGCGGCGGTCGGCATCTCAAATTCTAGCACGTCATCGAACCGGCGTAGAAGCGCTCGGTCAAGAAGCTCCGGATGGTTGGTGGCAGCGATGATTGGGCTGTCCGTCGAGGTCTTTTCCTCCATGAACTGGAGGAAACTGTTGAGCACCCGGCGCATTTCAGCGACGTCGTTGGTCGCGGTGCGATGACCGCCGACAGCGTCGAACTCATCGAATAGGTAGACCCCGCGCCGACGACGGGTTTCATCGAAAACCAGACGCAGCTTTGCGGCGGTCTCGCCCATATAGCGGGTGATCAGTGTTTCGAGCCGAATGATGAAGAGCGGAAGCTTCAGCTCACCGGCGATCGCCTCGGCCGTCATGGTTTTGCCCGATCCCGGAGGGCCAACGAACAGCAGGCTGCGTGAAGGAACCTTGCCATGTTCGCGCAGCCAATCACGCTTGCGTTGCTGCAGCAGCATGCCATTGAGCCGTTCGCACACGGACGCACTCAGGATCACGTCCTGAAGATCAACCACAGGATCGCGGTAGTCGAGCAGTCCTTCGAGATCGCCGCGCGGGGCAGCAAAAGATACGGGAATAGATGCCTTGACCCCGCCCGCGCCGCGGGCCGCATCGACTGCGGAACGGAGTTCATTCGCAGTGTCACGGTGCCCTTGACGGGCTTCCGAAGCGGCAACTTGCAAGGCAATAGAATAGAACTGGGCGTCGTCGCCTTCGGCGCGACTGCGTAACATCGCCAGTATTTGCTTGGCGTTTGACATCTATTCTACTTTCCATCCCCTCGCGTCGGAGACCTGTTGCGCCGCCAGCGATACGTCATGCTTCCTGAAATTTGAAGCGCCATTGTTACCCCAAGGGCATACGATCATCCGGGCTGGCTCAGACCGCAGCTGCGACATTGCGATCGCCCGTCGAAGCCGCCCCATTTTACCGGGCTGAGTGAGGCAACCACCAGCGGTTTTGCGCGAGGCGAGCCTGCACAGGTTGGAGCGCTACCGGCGCAGCTCCCAGAGAGCAAATTAGGATAAAACTTTCGCCGAGCATTCTCCGGGAATTCAATCGGATTTCTACCTGCGGGCAGTGCCCGCAGCTTCGGCCTGACGGCCGGGAGGGAAGGGGGGTGGGAAGAGAGTGATCGAACAAGGGGTTCGGTCGCAATCGATCCACCTAGGAGAACGTCCATGAACATCGGTGAAATCCGCAAGAACGCCAACGGCCAGCTGATCGGTTCTGTCGAAACGCTCACCATCACCCGCACCATCGGCCTGCGACCGGTGACCTCCAGCAACCCGCGCGCCCCTCGCTACGAGATCGTCGCGCTCAACGACCAGCGCCGCTGGGTGATCGTCGGCGCGCTCTTCGAGCTCTCCTCGAACTCGACTGGCGAGAGCTTCTACCAGGGCAAGATCGACGATCCGTCGATGGCGCAGCCGCTCTACATCGCCGCTTTCCCGCGCGAAGACGGCACGATGGCGATCGCCTGGCAGCGTCCGCGCCGTCGGAGCACCCAGCTCGGTTCGGCCGAATACGGCGAGAGCGATATGTTCCCGGCCGACGACGCCGGCGGCGATCGCAGCGAGGAACAGGCTGGCGCCGGGCGCAACGACGATGGCCTGGGCGACAGCACCGCGACCCCGCCCGCCAAGCGCGGCCGGGCGGGTGCCAAGGACGGCGCCGAACACGATGGCGCGCTGCCGCCGCTCGTCGACGCCTGATCGGCTTGTCCCAACTCCAACCGGCGGGGACCCCAAGCGGGTCCCCGTCTCTGTGCAAAGGCCGCGGATGAGCCCCCCCGCGCGGCCTGAGGCGGAACGCCGGCACTGCCCCCCGCCCGGCGTTCCGCCTCTTCATTTGCATGGGGATATCCGGAGAACCACAATGCTGACCGACAGTGAACGCTTCGCCTTCACCACCCGGCGCCATCACGCCTTTGCCAGCACGGGCAATGCCTATGACGCGGTCCAGTGCGACGAGGCCATCCGCACCGGAGACACGCTCATCGTGTTTGCCGAGGAGGTGGTCGGGGTCGCCATGACCTGGCCGTTTGCGGTGACGCAGGCGCACGGGCATCTCCATGCCCTGTCCGCGCCGCGCGAGGGTGAGGCACTCGCGGATCTCGCCCGCTCGCTCCACGTCAGCGCGGCCGACTTCGAACACGCCGCCGAGATCGCCCGGCGTTTCGGATTTCCGCTCGACCCGCAGATCGAGGCGCTGCTGGCTCGCCCGGCGGGCTGAGCCGGCGCGCTTCAGAGCGGCAGGGTCGACTGCTCAGGTGACGACGTACTGACAGGCGCGTCGACCGCATCAGCGATCACGCGCGCGAGTTCGAGCGCGGCATCCTCGCGCAGGCAGGAGCTTGGGGCCGTGATGCCGACCCGCGCCCAGCCCGGGGCGTCAAGGATCGCATGAGCGACAGCAGACGTATCGATTCGTTCCATGCCATCAAAAGAACATAGAGGGAACATATTTGCAAGGTGGTTGGTGCCGCCGCGCGTCCCGATTGACAGGGGAGGGCGGTCCGCAGAGCATCAGCGCATGTGCAATTTGTACCGCATGACCAAGGCCCCTGCGGAAATCGCGCGGCTGTTCGGTGCGCACAACAGCGCGGGCGCGAACTTCGCCGCCGAGGTTTACCCGGGCTATCCCGGCCTGGTTGTCGCCGAGGGCGAAGCGCGGGTGATGAGCTGGGGCTTTCCGCTCGCGCTCAAAGGCAAGCACGGTCAGCCGCTAAAGCCCAAGGCCGTCAACAACGCGCGCGAGGACAAGGTCGGCACTGCATTTTGGAGGCCGAGCTTCGAGCGGCGCCGCTGCCTGATCCCGGTGACCGCCTGGGCCGAGGCTGAGGGCATCAAGGGCCAGATGACCCGGACCTGGTACTCATTGGCGGGCGAAGAGGTCTTTGCCGTTGCCGGACTGTGGCGCCCGACTGAGGAGTGGGGCGCGGCCTATTCGATGGTCATGGTCGATGGCTGCCCGCAGATGGCCGAGGTACACGACCGCATGCCCGTCGTCCTCGCCCGAGAAAGCTGGGACCAATGGCTCACGGGCACGCCCGCCGAAGCCTTCGCGCTGTGTCATACCTGTCCCGATGAACTCGCTGTCGATCGCACAGCCGAACGCTGGGGGGCAGGGAGGTCCGCGGCGACGTCAGGCTGAGGGGAGGGGGGCTTCGCCGGTCGGATCAGACCCAAGCGAAAGGACCTAAGCCATGGGCGACCGAGCCCCCGTCCACATCACCATCGGCGGCGCACTGCCGCGCGAACATCTCGAAGCCTTTGCCGCACATGCGGCCGACTATGACCTGCGCACCGAGTGGGACGGCGAACCCTTCGATCCGGCAGTGCTCCCCCTCGGCGAGCCGCTCGAGCTTTACGGGACCGAACTCAACGGCGGGCAGATTCCCGAGATCGACGCCTTCTGCGCCGAGCACGGACTGCCGTTCCGCTGCTGGTCGGGCGGCTCCCTCGGCGCCTATCTCCCCGAAATCATCCTGTTCGATGGGCAAGGCCCGATGCGCGACTACACGGCGAGCGAGGACGAGTACGTCCTCTTCCCGCCGTCGTGGATCAGCAACTTCACCCGGCTGCGCGATCTCAAGCGTGAAATTGCCCGTGCCGAAGTGACCATCCCGGCCTTCGAGATCACTGGAGGGCCAAGCGATGACTGCGACTGATGCCGCCCTTTTGGCCCCCTCGCGTGAGGTAGTGCTCGCCAGCTTTTCGCTCTCGCGGGTGACCGAAGCCTTCTTCGACGACATGCTCGGCGTCCTGCCGCCAGCCCACATCACCGGAGTGCCGGGCTTTTTCGTCACCGAGGCGGTGAGCGAAGACATCCACGCACAGTTCGTTGCTGCGGGGGGCCGCTTCTACGGCGGCTATGTTGGGCTCAGGGATCGCGCGGGCCTCATTACCCATGCGCGCATCGCCGAGTTCGATACCGCCCATCCCGACGCGGTGGAACTCGCCTGGTACCCCGACGCCTGCGAGGAGGCCGCGCGATGAGTCGGCACCGGATCCTCGAACTCGGCGCAGGTCCCGCCGATGAACCCTGTGCGCAGCTGGGGCAATGCGCGGACTTTGCCGCCGCCAACACCCTCGAACTGCTCGCCTATAAAGCCGCGATCATTGCCCTTAACGGCGAGCCGCCGCTGCCGCTCGGCTTTGCTCTTGTCGCCAATGCCCATGATTTCGGGATATACCGGACGCTCTGGCTGGTCTCATCGGAACAGACGTTGCCCGAAGACGGGCAGGCCTGGCTCGACGACCTTGTCGAACCGGCCACCTGGATCGCGGCGGGATTTCCGCAGCCGGTAACTTACGACGGCTCGCGCGCCGTCATGCGCCCATTCCGCGAGGTAATCACCGCCGCGCTCCAGATCACCCGGGCGAACGCCGACGGCAGCTTTTTCCCCGCGCAGAACGCGGTGCTCCACCGCAACCTGCTCGCCGCCTACGGTCCTGCCACGGTCGCTGCCGCGGACACCGGGTAAGGGGAGGGGGCTGGAACTGGACGTTCCTAGAGGGAGTCCAAGTCCATGCCTCGCTTCTATGCCGGGATCGGTGCGCGCGCGACGCCGCCCGAGATCCTCAGCCTGATGACCCGCGCCGCCTTCGCGCTCACCAAGCGCGGCTATGTCCTGCGCTCGGGCCACGCGATCGGCGCCGACAGCGCGTTCGAACGCGGCGCCGGCCGCGATGCGCAGATCTTCCTGCCGGCGGCGGGCTGGCGCGGATCGACAAGCACCATGCATCCCGAAACGCTCGGCGCCGAGCTCTGGGACAGGGCCTGCACGATCGCCGCGGCGCATCATCCGGCCTTTGCTGGGCTCTCGGGCTTCGTCCAGGCGCTCCACACCAGGAACGTGTTCCAGGTTCTGGGTCCCAGCCTCGATAGCCCGGCGGAATTCGTGCTGTGCTGGACCGCCGACGGCGAGGCTTCGGGCGGCACCGGCCAGGCGCTGCGCATTGCGGCGAGCCACGCCGTCCCCGTCTTCAACCTCCAGAGGCCGCGCGAGCGTTCGCACGTCGAGCACCACCTCGTCCTCTGACCCGTTCAATTCCGCGCGTATCCGCCGTTCTACCCCCTGCCCTGGCAACGGGACGCGGCGCGCGCGCGGCAACACGAAAGCCCCAGCCATGTCCTCGATCACGCTCACCCTCGAACTTGCCTGCACCCATGAGGAAGCCGCGCGCTTCGCCGCGGTCGAACTGTTCCTCGCCGAAATGGCTGAGAATACAGAAGCTGAACCCCCGGCCGAACTCGACGCGATGTTCGGCGCTCGGCCACGTGAGACGATCCTCGGCCTTGCCGGGCACCCGCAGCCGCTCGGGATCACCTGCCGGTATGACCGCGAGGGCGGCGTGATGACGCTCGCGGCGACGGGCGGCAAACCCAATCTCGCCGCGCTGCCGGTACTGCTGCTCTGGCTCTATCCCGCCAAGCTGCCCATCGCTTACTCGGTACACGTGACCGAGCAGCCTGACCTTGCGGTATGGACCATCGTTGGCCTAAACCGCATCGAGATCACCCAGCACGAGGGCGAGGTTGCGGCGCGGCTCGAAGCCTTGCGGGCAGTTGGGGACACGCCCCGGCGTCTCGACCTGCTGCCGACCAAACCGCTGCCCCGGTCGGACGACTGAGCCTGCTCAGGCGGCCTGCTGCGCGTCCCAGCTGCGCCGCGGCGGCCGGCTGACGCGGGCCGGGAGCGGCTCGCCTTCCTTCCACAGCAGGTGAGCGACGCCTTGCCCGGCGAGCAGCGCTTCCAGCGGCTCTGCCACCTCGTCGTCGCGGTCGTGGATGTGGATGGCGCTGGCTTCCTCGCCGGTGTCCTTGAGCACCAGGCTGGCGATCGGCGTCTCGGTGTCGAGATTGACGCGCAGGCCCTTCACGAACCGCCGCTTCTCCGCGACCGCCTTGCCGACGAGGTAGCGCTCGTCGCTGCTCTCATAAGGCAGCCACTCGGGCGTGACCGGCATCAGCGCCACCTCGATGAGGTCGAAAGTACCCTCGCGCCGCCGCGCGAACGAGCCGGCGAGAACCAGGTGGCCGCTCTTGCCGTTCGGACCATCCTGCGCCTGCCATAGCGCGAGTTCGCCGGCGAACCGCTTGTGGAAGCGCCGCGCCATGTCCTGGTCCATCACGAACGGCATGTCGCCGACATGACGCAGGACGATCTTCTCGGCGCCGTGCGCGGGAACGATCTCCTTGATCTCGCCCACGACCACCATCATGTCGCCCTGCGAGGCATAGACCCGGGCAAGCGCCGCGCGGCGGCGGGCCCGGATTTCTTCTTTCTCTTCGACCTTGAAGCTCTCGGGCACGAACAGCACGTGGGGCAGGGCTTCCTGCTTGGCCCGGCAGCTTGCCGCTGCCTCGAGCAGCGCGCGGCGCACCACGAACCATGTCCGCTTGCCCGCCATCTTGGGATGCCAGTGGGTGAGCTCGGCCCGGTCCCAGAGGACATGGAGTAGCCCGCGTATCGAGAGCTTCTGACCCGACGACTTCACCGTCGGCTTGTCATTGGTCAGCGCCGCGGGCGCGAGCCGGGCGGCCCCGCGCGAGAGCGGGAAGCCGAGCTTCAAGCTGGTCTCGCCGCTTGTCTCATCGTCAAGCACCGCGCTCCCGCGCACCTGGCCCATGCCGGTCAGATAGTCCGGCGCCTCGTAGTGATCGCAGGCGGTCGCGTGGCGCGCGCCCGAGCCCGGCCAGCGCGCGAGTACATAGCCATTCTGCCGGTGCGAGATGTAGAGGGGGAGCTCGGTTCCCTTGCGGCATTCGCAATGGACCGGGCTTTTGCGCTCGTAGGCTTCGCGCAAGACGGGCTGAAGTTCATCGCCTTCGGCCACGCTGCGGCCGAGCACACGGTATCGCTGGATCATTGGGGTCTGCTCCAATTTCTCGCGATCGACGCTGCCCGTTCGACCTCTCGCGCATCTCCTTTGGTTTGACGCGGCCCCGGATGAGCGCGCTGGGGTCAGTCTATGCTGGCCTTGCGGGCGCGGCAAGCCCGCCGCGCGGGCGCTTCGAACCTAGCGCGGTGCAACCGTGGAGCCCGCCCCGCGGTTTGCTGGCGTGGCGGCATTTGCCGCGCTACCGGTCCTGTGATGGACGACCTTTTCGCTTCGCAGCCCATCGCGGGCGCCACTCTGGCGCGCAGCGACATCGAGCGCCTGATCGGCAGGACGCCGCGCACACTGGTCGACTGCGACCTCGAGGAGGCCGACCTCTCCGGGCTCGACCTCACCCGCTGGCGCTTTGAACGCTGCAACCTGCGGCGCAGCGATCTTGCGGGGGCAAAGCTTGAAGGTACGGTCTGGCAGAGCTGCCGGGGACCGTTCGCCAATTTCTCGGGCGCGAACCTCAGCGAAGCCGAATTCATCGGCGGCGACTGGAACAATTGCGCGATGCGCCGGGCCACCCTGACCTCGACCCGGTTCACCGGCTCCAAGCTCACCGGCGCCGATTTCACCGAGGCGCGCGCCATGCACATCCACTTCGAGGAAGTGCTGCTGGTCTCGGCAAAGCTGCCCGGCTTCTCATTCCGCAAGGAAACCCTGCGCCGGGTCGATCTGTCCGGTGCCGATCTGCGCAAGGGCGACTTCCGCATAACTGTCTTCGAGGACTGTTCCTTGCGCGAGGCAATGGTCGCCGGATCGCGCTTCGAGGGCTCTGACCTGCGCGGCGCTGACCTCGGCGGCCTGCGCCTTGTCGATGCCGGGCTGTTTCGCGGAGCGACGATCTCGCGCGAGCAGGCTGGGCAGCTGCTCGGCGAACTGGGGCTCAACGTCCGGTAGGTCGCAGCCCGAGAACCCTACTGGTCCTGCTGCGTGTCCTGTTCCAGGCCTTCGGCCACGCCTTCGGCAAGGCCGAGGCACAGCGCGGCTTCCTCGCGCGTGAGCATGATCTCTTCAGCACCGAATACGGCAAGCTTCGCGCGCAGGACTTGCGTCATGGCGCGCGCCACCTGCAGAGCGTTTGGCATTTGCTGTGGTTCAGCCATGGGCCGGGATCCTTTCCCTTCGGCAGCTCTGCCTGCGGCAGCGGGGCCGGGCAGGTCGCATTGAAGCGCATTCATACCGGTTTTGCCGGGATGTGGCGAGGTGAAGAGGGGAATGGGCACCCCGGCGCCCGCGCCCCACGCGGGCCCCGCGGCGACCCGCTCTACTCGCTAGGGCGCGCGTCGGCGCTGTCGCACCGCCGCCCACCCAAACTCGCCGGCATGAATGCCGGCCCTCTCGGGTCACGATCGGGGCCAGTGGAGGAAGCGGTGAGGCTGGTTGGCGCGGGCGGGCGAGGGCGCTAGGTTCCGCCTCATGCCGATCCTCCTTGCTGCCGCCGCCCTTTGCATGTCGCCTTCGGTTCACGACGGCGACACGATCCGCTGCGGCCG
The DNA here is from genome assembly GCF_000767465.1 of Novosphingobium pentaromativorans US6-1. Taxonomy (NCBI): domain Bacteria; kingdom Pseudomonadati; phylum Pseudomonadota; class Alphaproteobacteria; order Sphingomonadales; family Sphingomonadaceae; genus Novosphingobium; species Novosphingobium pentaromativorans. The sequence continues at coordinate 129,421 of NZ_CP009294.1, read as the reverse complement.
TGAGCGGGTCCGCATCGCCAACATCGATGCGCCCGAACTGCCCAATAGTCCCAAGTGCCAGGACCGGAGGCGGTCCTACGCTTGGGTAGCGACTTTGCCGCGGGCGAAGCCTCGCGGGTTGCCCTTGCGCGGCTACTGTCGCGCGGGCGGGTCATGATCACGCGGCTCGGCACCGACCCCTATGGGCGGACGCTTGCCACGGTCTCGGTGAACGGGGTGGACGCCGGCAACTATCTGGTTGCGCAAGGCCTCGCGCGGCCCTGGCGCTGGGCGTCCATTTCGAGGGGGCCGAGCCTTGCCCGCCTGCGGGCGCCAGCTTTCGTATCTAACGAAGACCCCTGCCGTAGCGCATGGCGCAGGACGAGGAGGGGCTGGGCGTGGCCTCGTGTGACCCCACACGCCTCTGACTGGCATGGGGCGGGGCCGAGGAAGGCAATGCCCGCTGTCGCGGGCGCTGGCGGGTGAGAGAAGTCCTGGCGAAAAGGCCGAGGCTGACGGGTCTGACCTTTGCGGGGATCCGCTGGGCCTGACCTGACGAAACCGCCCTTCGTTTGCCGATGAACCCTGCAGCGCCAGTCCCAAGCCGCAACCCAAAAGCAGCGGACCGTGAAGCCCTTCGGGCTTGCCGCACCACTCCTCGCTTTTGGGTTTCCCTCACATGAGTTCGGTGCGGGCCCGGGCCTTTGGCCCTGCCTGTGGTGTTCATCGGCGGGCGGTTCCGCCGAGTTCAAGGCACGGAGATACCCCATGAAGAACCTCGTCATCCTGATCGGCCGCATCGCCGCCGCTCCTGAAACCCGCCACGCCGGCGAGACCGCGATCACTTCGTTCACCCTCGTCACCGATCGCCCCAAGCTGGTCGACGGCAAGACGGTCAAGAACGAGGCCGGCTACACCGAGACCCTCGCCGAATTCCACCGCGTCACCGCCTTCAACGGCCTCGGCACCTCGGTCGCCTAGCACAAGAAGAAGGGCGACCTCATCGAAGTGCAGGGCCGCCTCCACTACTCAAAGTGGACCGACAAGGAGGGCATCGAGCGCTACGCGGTCGAGATCGTCGCCGAGGAAGTCCTCTTCCTCTAAACCCGAGCCCGGGAGGCGGCAGCGCCGCCTCCCATTGGGCCAAGACCAGCCCCCCATCACTCATGTAGACGCTGCGGCGAGTGAAACACCGGTTGCGAAAAAGCCAACGCGCGGCGTTTATTTCGCACTTGCAGCATCAGGGTCTTGCACCCATATCAGCAGTGCCTTTCAGGCATCCTCTCCCAAAACTTTCCAAGGGGCTGGCTCACGCTGGCCCTATTTTTTGCCTGCCAGATCGGCGGCTTGCGCCCCTTCGGGCATGGCATCTGTGACACTTTGCCCTCGGGCAGAGTGTCATGTTGCGCTGCGCGCGTGACATGACCGGAAGGGCAGGTCATCGATCATGCCTGCACAATCTCGAAAACGGTCGCGGAGAAAGGGCAGCGCACGTGGCCGCGCAACCACTTGGCGCCTCCGGGCGAAGTGTCACGGGCGACAAACGACAGCGCAAGGTACAAAGGGGATTCACAGGATTCACCTTTTGTGCTCAATACTGTTCGATGGAACGAGCCCAAGAAATCACTGGCGTCGGTGGGATCTACGCGGTCCTGGTCGAAGCCTCGAACCGCCCGCGCTACGCGTTTCTCGTCCTCCAACTGGTCGCCGAAATTGCCGATGGGCGCGGGCAGGCCGGGCCCTTCGTCGCCCAGAGTGGCGTGCCCGTGCTTCTGCGCGAATGGCTCTGCTCCCAGCTTCTGCCGATGAGCGCGCAGCCCGCCCGCCGCGCGGCGCTGCGCGCACGCGTTGCCGTGGGGTTGAAGGCCGAGCTGACTGGGAAGCCGGAGTTTGACGCGGCGCGGATCGAGGTCGCGGTCGAGGAGCAGGTCCAGGCAGTGGGCCGCGCCAATGTCAGCCGCGCGATTTCCGATCTGGTCCGCGCCGGGCTGATGAGCCGGCACTATGCGGGCTACGCCACCAACCACAAGAACCGCGGCGGCGGGCGTCACGCGGTCTATGTGGTCAAGCCGGGCGTCCTTGCCCTGCTGCGCAAACCTGCGCCGCTGCGGCGTCAGGGCCCGGGCGCTGCCAATCCCCAGGGCGAACTCTTCGCGGCCTGAACCCCTGGACTTCAAGCATCAAGCTGCGCCTGCCGCGCTGCGGCGATGCTCCTATGGTGTCTTGGCGACCGATCGCCTAGGACACCCCCGACCGAGGATTGAAAAGGGTCTCGCCCGCATGGAAAACGAACCACTGCTGGATCATGTCGCCGATATCGTTTCTGCCCATGTCAGCAACAATGCGGTCGCGACCGCGGACCTGCCGGGCCTGATCCAGGCGGTCTACGCTTCGCTTGCCGCGCTTGGACAGGCACCGGAACCGGCGGTGGCAGAGCTGAAGCCTGCCGTCTCGGTGCGCGCCTCGGTCAAGCCCGATGCCGTCACCTGCCTTGAATGCGGCGAGAAGATGAAGATGCTCAAGCGCCATCTCGGCACCGAGCACGGTCTGACACCCACCGAGTACCGCACGCGCTGGAGCTTGCCCACCGACTACCCGATGGTCGCGCCCGACTGTGCCGCCAAGCGCAAGGAACTGGCAGTCAGGATCGGCCTTGGCCGCAAGCCCGGCCAGAGCCCGAAGGCTGAGGCCACTGCAGCGCCCGAAGCTGCACCAAAGGTGCAGCCCAAGGCCGCCGCGACCCCGGCGAAACGCAAGAAGCTCGGCGTTGCCTTCGGCTCGGCAGACGTCAGCTGAACCGCTGATTTCCGGTAAATATTTGATTTCATTTAACATAATTCACATTATCATCCCGAGCGATCTCTGCAATTTAGAGATGTCACCCGGAGCTACAACGACCCACTTATCCCATAAATCCGGGGCACGGTCAGATTATGGGATAACTTGCGGCGCACCGCCTCATATCGCACCGCTTTGACATTCCCGTTCGGGAATTTGTGCATGAGCTGACGCCAGGCACCACGATGTTATTCCCGAGCGGGAATAGATGCCTTGAAATCGGCCACAATCGAGCATAACTTCCCGTTCGGTAATATGGACAGCAATTCACTTGGCCTCCTTGTGCGCCGCGAACGCAAGGCACAGAACCTGAAGCAGGCAGAGCTTGCGGCAGTGAGCGGCGTTGGCGTGCGGTTTATTGTCGATCTCGAAGCTGGCAAGCCGACGCTGCAACTCGGCAAGGTGCTTCAGGTCATCACGACGCTCGGCTGCGAAGTCCAGATCGCCCCGCCTGCGAGCCGGTCATGAGCAGCAGGCTCACCGTCTGGTGGGACGGCCGTGTGGTCGGCGCCCTCTATCTCGACCCCTTCGGCGAAACCCAGTTTGCCTATGATCCAGGCTGGCTGACAGAGCTTCGCGCTCCTGCGCTTTCATTCTCGCTACCCAAGCAGGTCGAGCCATTCCATCGTCGGGAATGCCAGCCTTTCTTTGGCGGCATTCTGCCCGAGGAAAGCCAGCGTACTGCCATCGCCCGCGCACTTGGTGTCTCCGCCGACAATGAATTCCGGCTGCTCGAGCATCTCGGCGGTGAAGTGGCAGGCGCTTTGACGCTCCTTCCTGAAGGCGAAGCCCCCACTCCCCATAGCGCCGCAGCGCCCAAACCTCTCGATGATGATCGTCTGATCCAGTTGCTCGATCATTTGCCGATGCGTCCAATGCTGGCGGGCGAGGATGGGTTGCGGCTGTCATTGGCCGGGGCACAATCGAAACTTCCGGTGCTTCTGATCGACAGGCAGGTTGCCCTGCCAGCACCCGGGCAGCCGACCAGTCATATCCTCAAACCACCGATCACGCGTTTCCCCTGGACGACCGAGAACGAATACTTCTGCATGTCGCTCGCCCGCGCCATCGGCCTTGACGTTGCACCGGTCGAAATGCGTACGGTTGGCGATCGTTCATTTCTGCTGATCAGTCGCTATGATCGGACCATCGGTCCGTCAGGCGAACTGGTCCGCCTGCATCAGGAAGACTTCGCGCAGGCGCTTGGCGTGCCGTCACACCGCAAATATGCGAGCGAAGGCGGGCCGAATTTTCCTGATTGCTTCGCGCTGCTGCGCCGGGCAGCAACCCGTCCGCCACGCGACATCCTGCGGCTGCTCGATGCGGCAATCTTCAACCTGATCATCGGCAATGCTGATGCCCACGCCAAGAATTTTAGCCTCCTGCACAAGGACGGCGCGATCGAGCTTGCACCGCTCTACGATCTGCTTTCGACCACGCTTTACCCGGAACTCTCGCCGAAGCTCGCGATGAAGATTGGCGGGAAGCACCTCCTCAACGAACTCGAGCCGCGTCATTGGGACAAGTTCGCTGTCGATTGCGGGCTTGGCGCCCCGTTCGTGCGGACCCGGATCAGGCAATTGTGTGAGGCTGTCATTGCCGGCCTGGACAACGAATTTACTGGCCCTACTTGGGCGGCAGATGGATTCGTCCCTGTCATCGCGCTTGTCCGTGAGCGCGCCGGGCTGCTCGGTGGGAAGTTGTGATATTGGCGCGACTCGGAAGCCCGCTCCGAGAAATTGTGCTTTAAGGGGCCGATTTACCGAGAAAACGAGATCTAATAGCCGTTTCATCCGAGTTTTCGCGATTTAACCTGCCCGTCCGCGCTGAAGCTGCCGGACGTTTTCCGGTCCTTCAGGACCGCGCACTCTTGTTAGAAATATCACCCCTTATTCCTAACGGAAACGGTCCTCCGACTGCTTCAAAACCATCACTAGATCGTTCATAGATATAGGTTTTGTAACATAAGAATCTGCGGAAAGGTGGCGAACCTGCTCGTACCGCGCCGCGCCGAATCCAGTGTTCCGTTACCCTGCAAAACGCGAGAACCAATCAACTGCAGGGTAAAGCGGCCTCAATCCTAATCTTTACGGCGTGCGATCATCTGCCTCGCCGGCATTTGCCTGATCGAGCAGGTCCATAAACGTGCGCGCCGCGTCGCCGTCTTGCGGGTCCTTGAACGCCACATCGAGATTCGGCGCCGAACCCAGCATGTAGAGCAGCGACCACATGGCGAACCTGCGTCCCTTGTCGGTCTCAAGCCCAAACTCGACCCGCATGCGCTCGATCCCGCTGGCAAGCCCTTCGGGCGAAACCGCACCGAGATCATCGGTTCCGAAAAAGCGCCGCATCTGGTCGTCGAATTCCATGGCCCTGCTTCGACAAGGTTGAGCGGCCCGGTCAAGTTGGACGCACTCGGTCCCGCGCGACCTGCAGCCGCGCTCCTGCGGGTGCGGTGCTTTTCGCTTTGGGCCGCCGGCACTCTTGCCTCCGGCTCCGTCGCCGTCCCGCGCCCGTGCGATGCACCGGGCCACGCGCCGACTGACTTGCTCCGGCAAGGGGTCCGTCATTTGCAGGTGGGCCGCAACCGAGGCTGCGGCTAGGCAAGGGCTGAGTTTTGCGGTTAACCCCGAACACCCACATGGGGGTTCGGGGGCAAAACCGTAATCTCTCTCTCATTTCGGTGGCTGAGCGAAATCAGCATCGCCATAGCATGACGCCTGGGAGATTGGCGGCCGTCAAGGATCGCGGGTGCCCCCCGATTTTGGCTTGCTGCGGCTAGCGCCTTGCGAGCAAAAATCGGCTCCCCCCACGCCCGCGACACGCGGCAGCAGCGCGTGCGCGCCGCCGTCCCTGACTGCCTGACTCCGGCGTCCTTCCGATGGGCATCTTTCATCAGCGTGATGAGAGAAAATTCCTTTTGGAGGTTATCATGACGGACCGTTTCTCGAACTTCGCCGACCTTGCCGAACACTATGCGCGCGAAATCGCCACGCCCGACTACGCCCGGGCATTCATGGAGCAGACCGAGATGGCCAAGCTCTCGATCGAGCATGAGCCGAGCGCTGTCGAAATGCCCGACCCCGAGGTGGCGCAAGCGGCGATCGAGATGATGTTGGCAACGGTCTTCGACCTGTTCCGTGACACCCGGATGGAAGACTTCGCAAGCGAAGTCGCCTGGGGCGTGGCCAACAGCTTCCATGTCGTCGCCAAGCGCCTCGATGACCGCGAGGATGCGATGGCGAACCGGCTTCAGGAGAAGCTGCGCGAATACGATCCGAGCGAGGTCTATGCGACCGACCTTGAGGACCTGACCATGCAGGCCCGCAGCCTTGCCGAATGCCGCGATGCGATGGAGTGCATGCGTGACCATGCCGCACGGATTTACCTAGTCGAAACCGGTCGGCCCTTCTCGCCGGTGCGGGGCTCGCGGGTCTCGTCCAAGACCAATGCCTCGATGATCGAAGCGCGCGACTATCTCGCGGCACAGAAGGCGCAGCGGCGCGAACAGTTTGCACCCACCGGCCCCGTCGTGGTGTTTTCGGGCGGACAGCAGTTCACCGACATTGCCCTCGTTGAAGACTATCTCGATGCGATCCATGCCCGGGTCCCGTCAATGGCGCTGGCAACGACCGCCCAGAACAAGGGCGCGGACGTGATCGCGGCAGCCTGGGCATCGCGCCACAATGTGCCGGTTATCCTGTGCAGGCCCGATACCTCGCGGGGACCTTCGGCGCCCTATCAGCGCAACGCCCGCATGCTCGCCTTCAAGCCTGTCGAGGCGGTGGTGTGCAGCGGCGGCGGCATCCAGGCGAACCTTGCCGACCGGCTGCGTGAAGCCCGCGTTCCCTTGCACATCGTGCGCGATTCTTCGGTCCAGAACGAGGCTCCGGCGGCGCGGGCCAAAGCGGCAACGCAAGCTGAGCGGCCTGCAATGAAGCGCACGGCATGTGGCACCGTCAATGGCGATGAACTCCCGCCGTTCTGAGCGGGGCCTGCTCCGATTGCATCAACCAGAAGGGTGTCCAGCCTCACCGCTGGATGCCCTTCTTTTTTGTCGATCGGGACGCACACCTTGATGGCCCGGCTCGCTCGCTTCTTGCCCCGACAGTAACGGCCTGACGGCCTGCTGGCGCCGAAGCATCGTTACTGGCGATGCGGCAACCAGGAACGCCGCGAAGGCTTCGCATCGACCGGGCAGGCGCTGCCCGCGCGTGGACCACCGGGGTGCTGCCTAACAGGGTTAAACACTCTCGCAGACTTCCAAGCATGATGGCCGCCATTGGCCCGCGTCAAGAAGGGCGGTTCCCCCAATTTTTGCGCCTGAAGAAGGCGAAAAAATCGGCTCCCCCACCCCCGCTCGCGCGGCGGGCCGCGGGCGGCCCGTTCCTGACCCGGGCCAAGCTCGGCCATCCCGAAGGAGACCTCTTCAATTCCTTTGACAGGAGGCTCACATGAACGCACTTACCAAGTCCCTCGACATCCCGGCTTTTGACCCCATCAGCTATGACGCCGCGGTCCGCGCCGCGACTATCCGCGCCCAGCACAGCTTCTTCGACAGCCACGTGATCGAGAACGACGACGGTTCCTTCAGCGCCATCGACGAAGGCGACTACAACGCCCTGCCCCAGGACCTGATCGACCGGATCGTCCATTCCGTCCCGGGCATGATGGCCGACGACTTCGACGAAGCGAACATCGCCCGCGCCGCAAGCTTCATGAGCGTGGTGATGGATCCAGACTGGGACGCGGATTGCCCGTTCTGAAATGATCATCCGCCGCAGCGCCGGAGGGCACCGACAAGGGGCTCTCCGGCCCCCTTTTTTGCGTGTCCAGATAAAGCGCAGCCGAGGCATCGAGCCCCGGCTGCGCTGGTCTCTGCCGAGACCGGTTTCAGCTTGCCCGCAGGCGCTTCTCCGCTTCGTCCAGGCCGAGCTTTCCAAGAGCGGCGAAGAATGCTTCAACCCTCTCAAACGGAGCCTTGCCGAGTGCTGACTTCCTCAACAGTTCGGCCATGGCAACCTGCTCGCTTTCCCGCAGCTTCGCTTCGCGCGCTTCCAGTGCACTCCGCTCCTTTGCGATCGCCTGTCGTTCCGCTTCAAGACTTCCTTTCCTGGCCATGATGATACCTCGTGGGTTGGCGCTGAAACCTCCCGTGCGCGAGGATTCCAAGCAGCGCTGTTAGTGGCAAGCCCTGTGCCATCGGCCCTGCAAATAAATTGTGCTGCCCGTCCTGTAATCAGCGGCGTTTCTTGGCTCCAGGACAAGCGGTCAAGGCTCGACTCTATGCGCATCAAAGACCAGAAACCACCCACCAGACACATGGCATCGGATTGAGGGGAAGAGTTGCAGACCGTACACTGCGGTGCAGTTTTAAGAATGGCCAAAAGCAGTATGTTTACGCGCAATGCTTCTTGTATTCGGGTATATTACATGCTGGCCAGGAGCTTCTGAAGCGGCAGAACTACGCCATTTCGGGCGTAATACGATGTGATACGCCCCGCTGCCTGCGACCTTTCGCTTGCCACCCTCTTTGCGATAGCCTAAATTCTCCCTCGCGCAATTCCCGCCAGGCCCTTTTCGAAGGGGTTGGCGATGACAGATACGGTTCTGATTTCGGTGCGGTTGCCGCAGCCGATTGCCGAAGCGGCCAAGGCCGCTGCCGAAGCGCAAAAGACCTCCCGCTCCAATCTCGTGCGAATCGCGCTTGAACATTTTCTCGATGGCGTCGCGGGCGCTTCCGAACTCGACCGGCGGCGGCAATTCTCGCTCGAGTATCTCTTCCTCGCGCTCGACCTCATTATCCAGCGCCAATATACCGATGTGCACGGCGAACTTCTCGCCGAAGCCGAGGCCCGGATGGAGGCGCTTTGTGGCGCGGCCTGACACCTGGTCCGACCGCCGCCGCCCGGGCAAGCTGCAGCATCATTCGGCGCGCGGCAACATGCCGCGCAATGCCGGCGACTTCACCCGCGGCTCGCAGCTCATCACCCATGAATTCCTGATGTGGTTCGCGTCGGCACGGCTTCCGTTTCTGGTCTGGTTCTTCACCTTCCTCGGCGTGCTTTCGGTGGTCCTGGCGCTGCGGCTTGAGAGCCAAGAAGTGCAGATGATCGGCATGCGCATCTATGCCGCCGGATGGCAGTTCATGGAGTTCTCCGATGCCAAGGTGATCAACCTCACCCTGCCATCGGGAGAGGTCGTTCCCGCCCCCATCGGCATGGTTGCTTCGCACCCCGATGTCGCTGTTGCCTGGGAGCGGATGATGCGCGCGATACGGGGTTCGTTGTTCATCTCGCTTTTCGTCGCCGTGCCGCTTTCGATCTGGTTCGTCGACTTCTCCCGGCGGCGCGGAAAGTCGATCCTCGAAGAGCGTCACCAGCGCGGCGCCATGCTTGTCGATGCTGCCGATCTTGCATCCGTCATCACCGATCACAACCGCGCCGCACTCGCCCAGGAAGTCGCCGAACGCTTGCCGGGAAGGACCATGGACGAGGTGCTGGCGATGCCGTTGGCGACGCGCAAGGCAGCAGGCATCCATCATGCCTATTCGCTCGCCGGTGTGCCCTTCCCCTGGCGCACCGAACAGGCGCACACGATGATGATCGGATCGACCGGAACCGGCAAGACGACGCAGATGCGCGCGCTGATCGCGCAGATGCGCAAACGCCGCGACCGGGCCGTCGTCTTCGATCTCACCGGCGCCTATGTCGAGGCCTTCTACAACCCCGAGACGGACACGATTCTCAATCCCATGGACGAGCGCTGCCCGTCCTGGTCGGTGTTTGCCGAAGCGAAGAACCATGCAGACTTTACCGGCATTGCCGCGGCCCTCCTGCCCGCCGATGGCGGCGGGGCCGAACCCTTCTGGATGCTGGCGGCGCGCACGCTCTTTGTCGAGACCTGCATGCGCCTGATCAAGCTCGGCAAGGCGACCAACCAGGCACTGGCAAGCCGGCTGATGATGGCCGACCTCAAGGAGGTCCACAAGCTGCTCGAGAATACCGTCGCCGACCCGCTGACCGCGCCCGAAGCAGCCAAGATGGCCGAATCGATCCGGGCGGTATTCAACACCAATGCGCAGGCGCTGCGCTTCCTTCCCGAGGGGAAGGAGCCCTTCTCGATTTGCGACTGGATCCGCGCCTCAGATCAGCCCGGATCGATCCTGTTCATCACCTCATCGCACAATGAACTGGTGCTCAATCGCGCGCTGCTCTCGCTCTGGATGAACCTTGCGGTACACACGCTGATGCGCCTGCCGCGCACGCGCGACTTGCGCACCTGGTTCTTCTTCGACGAGGTTCACGCGCTCCACCGCCTGCCAGCCATCGAGGACGGGCTGCAGACCGCGCGCGGGTTCGGCGGAGCCTTCGTGCTGGGCATCCACAGCTTCGCCAAGCTTGCCGAAACCTATGGCAAGGAAGGCGCGCAGAACCTGGCTTCGCTCGCGCGCACCAAGCTCATCCTTGCCGCCGCCGATCGCGATACCGCCGAGCATTGTTCGGATTTCATCGGCCACCGCGAAGTGCGCATGATGGATGAGGCATACAGCTACGGCTATTCGAACATTCGCGATGCCGCGACGATCACCCCGCGAAGCGAAGTCCAGCCCCTGGTGCTGCCCGACGACATCATGAAGCTTCCGTCGTTGCGCGGCTTTCTGGTCTTTCCCGAAGGCTTCGATGCCGCGCGGATCAGGCTTTCCTGGAAGGACTACCCGAGTGTCGCCGAAGGCTATGTCCTGCGCGAGAATGTCGAGCCGATCGAATTTGCTGAAGAGGCTGACGAGGAGGATCAGGGCGATCCGGATACAGGCGGGCGCGAGACCCGCGATGCGCCCGCGCCCGAGCCGGAGATGGAGCCGGACGACGACCGGGAGTCTGCTCTTGAGGCATCCGCGGACGAAGACGAACCGGCCCAGCTAGGGAGCCAGGACAGTGGCGACAATCCACCTGTCGCCAGCAGCCTGTCGCGCGCGATGAGCTATCGTCCGGGTATGCCCGAAGCCGAACCGTCTGCCATGCAGCGCGCCGATGAAACTGCCTCTCGCCCTCACGTGAACGCGAAGGCAGTTGGCAAGGGCAAGCAAGTCTCGCAAACGACGCGCGAGCTCTCCGAAGCGCTCGAACCCGAACGCGGAATCGAGCGCACCGCAGCCGGTCCAGGCGAAGCCCAATTGCCCGGACTCGATGCCGATGACGGCATCGGGATGTAACGGCGATGCATTCGATCGCACCGGTTCGGTCCGCAGGCGGCGCAGCCGACTATTTCGCGAACGACAATTACTACACGGCTGAAGAGAACGCGGAAGCCGGGGTCTGGGGCGGCGAAGGTGCGCGGCTGCTTGGGCTGGAAGGCGACGTGGGTCGGGATGCGTTCGAAGCGGTGCTCGGCGGCAAGCTGCCCAGTGGCGAGATGGTGGGGCAGGTCGAGGGGCGCAGGCTGGGTCTCGATCTCACCTTTTCGATGCCCAAGTCCGCATCGATCCTGGCGCTGGTAACTGGCGACAAGCGCATCCTCGATGCACATCTTGTCGCAGTCAAATCGACCATGAGCCAGCTTGTCGAAAAGCGCCTTGCCGAAGCGCGCAACTACGAGCGCAACCGCAATGGCGAACCCGAAAAGACCGGCAATCTCGTCTATGCCCTGTTCGCTCACGACACGAGCCGCGCGCTCGATCCGCAAGGCCATGTCCACGCCGTCGTCGCCAACCTGACGCGCGATCTGAAGGGCAACTGGAAGGCGCTGTGGAACGGCGAGATCTGGAAGAACAACACCACCATCGGGCAGTTCTACCACGCCGCGTTTCGCGCCCGGTTGCAGAGGCTGGGATACGAGACCGAGGCGTCTGGCAAGCATGGGGCCTTCGAGATCAAGGGGGTGCCCAAAGAGGTCATCAAGGCCTTCTCCACGCGCACTGCCGAGATCGAGGCGAAGATCGCGGAGACCGGCGCCACGAGGCTCGCCACCAAGAAACAGATCACGCTTTACACCCGCGATCCCAAGCTCGATGTCGCCGACCGACAAGCGCTGGTCGAAGGCTGGCAGGCGCGTGCGGCGGAACTGGGGTTCGATGGCAAGGCGCTGGTTGCCGAAGCGCAGGAACGCGCTGCAACGCAGGCTCGCCCCACCATGCGCGAGACTGCAAGCCAGGCCTTTGCCGAAGTCACGACACGCATATCGGCTGCTCTAAGACTGCCTAGCGATCTCGCCGCATCCGGACCCGCGGCGCTGTTCCTTTCGGCAGAGACGATCAAGGCGCAGCATGCGACCGCTTCGGCGATCCGGCATCTCTCCGAACGCGAGGCGGCGTTCAGTCCGCATGCGATCCTTTCCGCTGCGCTGGGCTTCCAGATCAGGGGGCTAGAAGGCGAGGCGGTGATCGAGCGTATCGGGCAGCTGATCGAGAGCGGTCAGCTCATTCCCGGAAAGTCCGACCGTCTCGACGGGCATTTTGATCTCGTGACAACACCCGAGGCGCTGGCGCGCGAGCAGCAGATTCTCGACCGCATCGATGCCGGTGCCGGAAATGGCCGCGCGTTCATGGCGCCCGACGTGGCGGTCGAACGCTTGCAGCAGGCCGCGCGCGAACTGGGACGCGAACGCGCAGGGGCCGAGGACTGGCAACTCAATGCCGGGCAGCTGTCGGCAGGCGTCGCGGTCCTGTCGGGCGAGGACCGGTTTCTCAACATCCAGGGCGTGGCTGGCGCGGGCAAGTCGACCCTGCTTGGCGCGGTAGCGAAGGTGCTGGCCGAAGACGGCGTGCGCCTCGTTGGCCTTGCCTTCCAGAACAAGATGGTTGCTGACCTGCGCGGCGGCGGCAGTCAGGCGATGTCGGTCGACGAGATGCAGGCGGCCGGGATCGAGGCCTATACCATCGCGCGGTTCGTCAGCACTTATGGCTCGGCCGCAGCGCGCGGGGAAGGCGAGCGGTTCGAGGCGGCGAAGGCTGAGCTCAGGGACACCGTCGTTGTCACCGACGAGTCCTCGATGGTCTCCTCGCGCGACATGCTTTCGGTCATCGCGATCGCCGAGCGGCTCGATCTCGCCAAGGCGCCGTTCATGGGCGACCGTCAGCAATTGTCGGCGATCGAACAGGGCAAAATGTTCGCGGTCTCGCAAAGCGCGGGCCACGCAACCGTGCGGATGGACGAAAATATCCGCCAGAAGAACTCGCCGCTGCTGCTCGCGGTCGCGGGATTGTCGAACGAAGGTCATGCCAGCCTTGCGCTCGACCTCCTGGCTTCGCACGGCAAGGTCACCGAAGCGGGCAAGGACCATGTCGCGGCGGCAGCCGATCTCTGGCTCTCCCTGCCGCCCGATCGGCGCGGGCAGACCGCGATCTTTACCGCCGGGCGCGACGATCGCGCGCAGATCAATGCGCTGGTCCAGGCCGGCTTGCTGCGTGAGGGCACGCTCAAAGGCGAAGGCGTGGCGCTCAAGGTGCTGCAAAGCGCCAACACCACCCGCGAAGAAATGCGCTTTGCGTCGACCTATCGCGCTGGTCAGGTGCTCGAAGCGCGCATGGAGGTGCGCGAACTGGGGCTGGGCAAGGGCGAATACACTGTCCGCGATGTGCGCCGCGACGGCAAGGTCATGCTCGAGCGCGAAGGCCGCACAAAACTCATCGATCCCGACCGGCTCGATCCGCAGCACCGTTTCGACCGGCTCGGGCTCTACGAACAGAAGGATCTGCGCCTGCACGACGGCGATACCGTGTTCTGGCGCGACAAGGACGCTAGCCGCGATATTGCCAAGTCGACCTATGCCACGGTGCTGGCAACATCGAAGGATGCGGTCACGCTGGAGCTTTCCGACAGGCGGCAGGTCACCCTGCCCGCCGGCGACCCGATGCTGCGTCGGCTTGACCTGGGCTATGCTCTCAATGCCCATATGGCGCAGGGCGTGACTATTGCGCGGGCGATCGAGGTCATATCCTCAAGCCAGCGCAACCTTGCCACCCAGCGCACGCAGAACGTGCTCAACACGCGTGCCACTGACGACATGCATGTGGTCACCAACGACCTTGCCGCGCTCAAGTTTCAGCTCGACCGCACGCCGGGTAACAAGACCTCGGCGCTCGAAGCGACCGGCCGGATCGAGGTGGACAAGCCGCCCGCGAACCCGACCGATGCGCGCCAAGTGCCAGACCTGAAGATGAGTCCGGAGCTCAGGGCCAAGCTCGATGCGGTGCTTGGTCCCCGGCCCGAAGCGCAAGTGCGCCAGCTTCCCGTTCCGGAAAAGTCGCTGGGGCTCGACCTGTGAGTGGCGCCCCTGCCCCAAATCTATCCACCTGCCAAGGAGACCCAACTCATGTCCTATGACCACCAGGAAATCGGTGATTTTGCCAGCGAAGCCGATGCGCGCGACTGGGCCGAGCGCAACGGCCTCGAACTGCGCGACCTGCACCTGCGCGCCCGCGGTGAGGGCAGTGTGACGCTCAGTGTACGCCGTTCTGCGCTTGGCGATACGGCGCCAAGCGACCTCTCCTATGGGCGGCGCACCGGGTTTTTCTGATGCGCGCCTATTCCCGCTTCCCTTTCCGCCGGGCTGGCCTTGCGCCGTGCCTGACCGGAACGGCGCGGTCCGGGCCGCCTCCCACCGGGCCGCGCCGAACAGGCGATGGAGAAAACCGTGCAATGTTCGTTTTAGATCGCATGGGGTGTGCCTCGCTCGTTTCGTTCAAAGGGTGGTGTCGATGGTGCTTCAGCCCTAGAAGAGCCGTGACTCGCCGTATCCGGGCGCCCGTCATTCTCCATTCGCTATGAACAAGACCATGCACCAACCGAACTCGCGCGCCGCCAATGTCCATGTGGGAATGATCGAAGCTTCACCGCGCGGCCCGCTCTTGCGCGATGATGAGGGTGTCATCTGGCGCCTCGGGTTCGTTGACGATCAGGTGCCCGAAGACCTCGAAGGCAGAGTGAGCATTCGCGGAAAGGTTGTCGATCTCGACCGTATTGAGGTTGAGTACTGGGAACGAATTGCCGGGGCCTGCTGAACCTAGCGTGCCATCTTCAGCGCATGCGCGCTGCGGGAGGAGGATGGAGCGTCAAGGGCGTGGGGCGCAGAATTGCCCTGCCATGCGATTGAAAATCGAGCCCGTTTGGGCTATCCAAGCAGGGATAAGGAAGACCCTGCCATGGACCATGATCGCTACGGACTTGATGGACACCCAATCTATCCCCGCCCGGGTCATTTCGACCATGTGACCGGGCAACCGCTCCCGACATTTGGCGGCTCGAACGGTCGCACAGCTGGCCCTCTCTCGATCGCCCTCGCTGTACTCATGTGCATCGTGGCGGTCTTCTTGGCATATATGTCGAACCTGATTGGCTGACCTGCCTTAGTTTTTCCGCCTGGCCACATGCAGGTGGTCGCGCGCCGGATTGTCGGGGAACCGCTCGAAGTCGACGGCATAGGATGGGCCAAGACGCTCTCGCACGCGGGCAGCCCATTGCGCACCCTGTTGGTCGGAGATGTTGTTTCCCCTGAAGTCGAGCGCGCGATTGGCATAATGCGCAGACCCGGAGACATGCTGGCTGCTGTCGTTCCCTGAGGTCACCACTGGCTTTGGCAGGCCAAGCGCCCTCGCCTCTTCAGCGACCGCGCCCATCGCCGGGACCAGCGATCCATCCATCCGGTCGAGCCGCACACCACGCTTGATGCCAAGTCCGAGCTCGCGTGCCATGGCGGCTCCATCGACCGGCCCAGCAAAGTCCTGCGTGATCAGCCTGCTCTCGCTCAGACTTCCTGATGGCAGCGGCACGCCAGAGGGCGTACCAAGATCTGCAGCCGAACCCAGAGTGCCCTGCCCCGCAATCTTCGCGACATCGGCCAGTTCGTCGATCCGGCGGCTGCGCAAGTCGCTCATCAGGTCGTCCATGATGAAGCTGATCGCCTGGTCGCGCCGGGCGATATCGCGGTAGTCGAGGCGCGGATTGGAGATGTCGGGCAAGTGCCATTCGGGATGTTCGCGCTGCAGCGTCTCGTAGCGCTCCTGGATGAGGTTCGACATATCGCTTGAGACCTGAAATCCGTGGCTCTCCGCATAGCTGGCTTCCGACATCATGCGGCCCCCGATCTCGCGGTAGCGCGCAGCGGCAGCGCGACGTTCCTCGGCTTCGGCAACCCGCCAGTCGGTTCCGCCACTGCTGGTGTGCGACTGGCTCGCATCGGAGTATTCCGAGTCCTGGCTGTAGGTCCCGCTCGATTGCACATCGCCCGCATTGCCGCTGATCACGACCCGGCTACCAACATCCTCGGACTTGTCGGTGCCACGGGTGACCTGATTGGTGGCCGAGCGTTCAGTTCCGGCGCTCGCGCTATCGCCAGTCTCCTTGCGACCAGACAGGGCTGCAGACAATGAACCTGCAAGTCCACTTCCGGCGGCGTCCTGCATAGGCGTTCCGATCGTACCGGTTCCGGTCAGGGAGACACTCGAACCGAACACCCGGTTGGCAAAATCGCTATTTGAACGACTATTCCCCTGCCGCAGGATCAGGTCATCGTTGGTGACCTCGCGGGTCGACTTGCCCGACGAGCCTTCGATGAGGACATTGCCGCCGACATTGTGGGTGTCGGAGGCGCGCGAGCCGCTTTCACTGCGGCTGCCCCTGACCTGGCTCGATGCGGCAACCTCGCTGCCGAACCGCCCGCGCGAGCTCGACCAGGTCGTCGATGTGCCGTTCTCGATGCGGTCTGCCTCATTGAGATACCACTGGCCCTGATTGCGCAAGTCGCTGGCGTAGCCGCGCGTCATCGTCGCCTTGAACGGCAGCTGTGAAATCGCGCCGCTCGCATCGATCACCGAATGCGCATCGCCATAGGTGCGGTACATGCGCCCGTCATCGCCGCGCAGGCTCGCCTGCGGTGCGCCTGCCATGAGATTGGGGGCAAGGTTCCACTGCGCCATTTGCCGGTTTTCGGCATTGAGGTTGCCGTAGCTGACATCGCCGAACGCATAATTGCCGGTGGTGCGCTCAACTGCGGCGGCATCGGCCGCGCCCTGCGCCGGTGACAGCAGCGCTCCCATGTTGTGCGCGACCGACAATGTGCCGCGCATGACCATCAGCGCGAGGACCGGCACCGACATCATCAGGAACCCGGCCATCGTCGCCACGTCCTGGTTTACCGCATCGATACCGGCCCAAGTGACAAGGCTGACTCCGCCCGCAGTGCTGGCGGCGGTCTGGCTGGCAAGCCGGTCCATGATGAACATGTGGATGAGGACGTAGAGCGGCCCCCAGGCGGCAAGGTAGAAGAACCCGGCAAAATAGCCCTTGAGCGTCGCGATCCCCGTGCGTGGGAACAGCAGCAGCGGGAACACCACCGGGAACAGCGCGTAGAAGACAAGCGTGAGCACCACACCCAGCACCGGTATCCAGATCAGCCCCTGCTCGGCTGCGGTCGTCATCGCATTGCGGGTCTGCGCATCGGCGCGCTGCAAGGCGAAGGCGTCGGCATCGGCGTTGCCGAAATCGAGCTGGGCCGCCTCAAAGGCATCGACCATGCTCTTCTGCTTGAAGAACTGGTTTCTGGTCATGGCGGTGCCGGTGAGCAATTGCGCGACTACCGGCACGTCAGCGGCGAGCCGTGCGCCGGCGGCAGCCTGGGTGAGCTTGGGATACATCGAATGCGCGAAGGGCAGCGCATAGGCGTTGATCGCTGCGTCCCACTGCGCGTCGAGCAGCCCCCAGGCCTCGGCGCAGGTCCTGCCCTCGATATCGACCGCCCCGCCGCCGGTCTGGGTCAGGAATTTCATGCCGCGGTTGGTCGCGGCATTGACCCCGAGATCGGCCCACAGGTCAGTGGATTCCGAAAGCAGCCGAAGGCTCTTCGTCCCGAGCAGGATATCGTAATAGGCGCACTGTTTGAGATAGCCATCGAGGTTCGCCTTGAAGACGGGATCGCGAATTTCGAAGCCACGCACCTTGTCCCACAGCCTGGCGCCATAGACGAACCCGCCGGTTGAATAGTTGAGCGCGGCAGGCATGACGAAGACCGTCTCGGCGGTGCGCGTGAGGTAATCGCTCACCTGGCTGGTGAACGAGGCCATGACCCCCAGGCCAATCGGCACGTTGGCGACGGTCGCGGGCGCAAGGCCGGGATTGATGCGGTCGGTGACTTTGACCGTGACGGTCGGCACCATCAGCACGAGGTAGATCAGCGTCGACTGGACGAACCAGCGAAACCACGCGCGCCAGTCGAGGTCCATCGCAGTGATGAGCAGGGCATAGATCAGGCCCATCACCATGCAAACGCGGATCAGCGCCTTGAACCCGCCAGAGCCGGTCCAGGCGGCGACAGCGTTGAAGGTCTGGACGAGATACTCGCCGCCCCCGACGGTGAAGACCTCAAGCATCTCCCTGGCCCGCCCCTACTGGACTTGCTGGTTGAGCGTGCGCGAGAACCTGAGCGCTGCCGACATCTGCGGCGAGAGCTGCGAACGCAGGGTCTTTTCCATCATCTGCGTGCGCTGGATCAGCGCGAAGGTCTGGTCGAAGCGCTGCGAGGTGCGCGCGGACAAGCCCAGAAAGTTGCGCCGGGTCTCGTAAAGCCCCTCGCGCCATTCGCGCAAGCTGTCGGCATCCGCCCCGTTGAAGTCCGAGCGCGCGTTCACCGCCATGTCGATGAAACGCATGGTCATGGTGGTGACAAGGTCGATTGCAACGATTTCGGAAAGATCGTTGATCTCCTGTGCGGTGATGCCGAACTCGGCCGCTGCGCTGACGGTGACGATCTTGTAGACCGGAACGCTTGCCATGCCGAGCAGCTGGACTTCGGCAGGGGTGAGCGAAGCGCCCGGATCGCGCACCTTCAAGGCCATCGATTCGATCAGCGCGCGCACCCTGGCCTTGAGCGCCGCATTGGGGCCGATCACCAGCGCGGTCTCGGTTGGGTTCATGCATTTGGTGGTGTCGGAACCACAGGACCAGACCTTGTGCGGCGCGGCCGAAGTGCCATCGAGCATGGCGCTGATGAGCGCCGAGTCAGCCGGGCCGATGAACTGGACGCGCGGCTTGCCGCCGTTTCCGGCCGGATCGTAGATCACCGTGCCGACCAGCGTCATCAGGAATTCGCGGAACTGGGTGTCGAACCCGCCGTATTTCTTGCCCAGCGCCTCCCAGGTGTAGTTGTTCGGCATCCCGGCCTGATCCTGCATGTCGGGATCGGAATTGCCCGCCTTCAGCGCCTCGCGCTCTCCGCCATTGTTGCACTGCTGGCGCGCTCGGGCCCAGTCGGCGACCGCACCCTGGCTGTTGGCGATCGCCTCGCAGACGACCGAGGATGCGGTATCGGTCTTGGGCCAGAGCCCGCCGACCAGCGCCTGCGCGGTCTCGCACGACGAAATGTTCATCTGGTTCATCTGCTGCACTTTCTGCGCCAGCTCATCCATGACCTTGCCGATCTCGGGCGAAATCGTGTCGATCGCGAGCTTGAAGGCGAAGCCCAACGCATTGTTGGCGGTGGCCTTGAGCATCGCGACGAGTTCGGCGGTGTTGATGAACGAGAACGATCCGGCGAAGAGGTCGATGCCCCCGCACCCGGCACGCGCATGCGGCAACTGGAGATTGAAGGGCTGGATATTCTTTTGCGGAAACCGCGCCCACATCGCCCCGCCCGAATAGTAACCCGCCGACTGGCCCTGATAGGCTGATGGCCCGGTGACATTGGCCTGCGCACCCATTTCGGTCATGAAGCTCTGCATCTCGCTTTCGACCCCGGCCAAGGCGGGAACCGGCACTGCCAGCACAAGCGAAGCGGTAAGCACCATAGCGATTGCGCGGCGCGAGGCATGAAGTATCCGCGCGCGCATCAGTAGTCGCTCCCGGGCCGGACCTGCGTGAGCTGAAACACCCGGTCCATGATCTCGTCCTGCGACAGGATACCGTAGCCGATCGGCATGGGCCGTTTGGTCACAGAGTCGAACAGCACCAGCGCGGGCACCTGACGGTCGTTGCCAAGCCCGAGCCGCTCGTATTGCCCGGCATCGACGACGTACTCGGGAAATGAGGCCGTAGGCCCGCCGTCCATCGAGACCGCGAGCACGGCAAGCCCGAACTTGTCGCTCACCGATTTGAGGATCGGCCCGAAGATCTCGCAGGCCCCGCAACTCGAGGCATAGAAGTAGAACACACCGTAGCGCTGCGAGAGCCGGGACATGGCAAGATCGCGGTCGGTCTTGCGCTGGTCGATCCAGGCCCGCTTGCCAAGCGTCGAGACCGGGCGCTGGAGCGTATAGTCGAGGCCCGGGTCCTGCCAGAGCGCGCGCTGCCAGACATCGGCGAACAGCGAGGAGCGGTCGAGTTGCTCGCGCTGGAAGCGCACGTATGCGGTCACATTCTCAGGGGTGGGCTCGAGAATCGCGCGCGCCTTCAATTCCTCAAGCGCAGTTGAGATTGCCGCGAGGCGCTCGCGCGCCGGGACTTGCGGGGCGCTCTCGGGGCTGCCGGTCTCGGGCTTTGGATCCTCGCAATAGAACCACGTGCCGAGCTTGCGCTCGCCGCAGTAGAAGCTGTCCCCGGCCTGCTCGACCTCGATCCCGTCGCCGCTGGACGCATGAGCGCCAACCGGGACGAGGAGACTGAAGGAGAGGCTGGCGGCAATGCCGGCGACGACGGGGATGGTCCTGGCGTTGATCATGATCGGTTCCTGACCTCCTGGGGGCTCATGGCTGGTGGCTCGCGTAATAGGCTTCGATCTTGCGCTGGATTTCGACGAGCGTGGCGGCCTCATCGGGAAGCTTCGCGGCCTCGACGAACTCGGCGTAGACTTCGGAAAAATCCATGATCGCAAGGTCGAGCCGCTGGAACTCGAAGACGGTGAAGCCCTCGCAGGTCTCGGTCTTGGGCTTGCCCCAGGGCTTGCCGAGCTGGGGGCGCCCCTGTTCCTGGAGGATGCGGCTGATCTTCGATTCAAAGCAACAGTAGACCTGCTTCCTCGTTTTGCAGATGCCGAGGAAACTGGACGAGCAATAAGACCCGACTTTGTGGCATAGGCCCGCATCGTCCTTCTGGTCGAGCAGCACTTCGGCAGGGGAGCATAGCAGCGGTGTGAGCAGCGGTACGCCGCTTCCCGAGCAGCAGTTCGAGAGCCCGAAGAGCTTGTGCGAGCAGGTCTCGCGCGTGCCGCGAAACAGTGTCAGCGTGGCTTCGTCGAACTCGGCACTGGCCTGACCGAGGGCATTCAGGGCGACGGCCGCATCCTTGAACTCGTCGGAGGCCTCGCGCTCGATTGTCTCGCATTCGCCATTGAGGCAATAGACATCGCCGCCGCAAATGTATTGCACCGGCTCGGGCGTGGTGCCGGGAATCGGGCAGGAATAAGTCCGTTCGGTCACCCCGCATGATCCATTGGCAGCAGGCGGATCGTCGAGACAGGACTCGCGCGCGAGCGTGCAGGAGCTATTGGCTTCAAGGCTCGGGCAATCGTTGGCGCCCCCGACGATCCGCTGGCACAAGTACGAGCGGTTCTTCTGCCAGCAGGGCCGCGTCACCTGGACGCCTGCAATCGTCCGGGTCTGGTTTGGCGCGGTGCAGACCTCGCTTTTGAGCTCGCAGGCGACCGGATCATTGGGACAGCCCGAAGTGGTCCAGCTCTCGGTAAACCATTTCGAGGTCGAGATTTCCGGCGTGAACCCCGCGATGCTGGCGCTGCACGACCAGACCTGCTCGGGTGCGGCAGGCTCGATGCAGGTCAGATATCCGCCATTGAGCGGATCGCCGATAAAGTCCCAGGTCTTGCACAAGTCGCGCTCGGCAAGGCCTGCGGTGCCTGCCGTCGTGCGGGTGCAGGAAGGCTGCGAACCGATCGCGCCGCAATGCTGGAGCCCGGTGACGTACTCGAGCGGAAAGCTGGTGACCGGATCGTAGGTCAGCGCAGCGCTCAGACCGTCATTGTTGCAACGATAGATGTGGCTGACGACTTCGAAGGCGCCGGCAGGCGGCGGCGCGGGGACGGTGCCCAGCAGGTAAATGTTTGGATCGGTTACAGCGCTGCTGCAGTCGTAATAGTCGATAGTGATGCCGTAATCGGGAACGGGATAGCTGGAGGTGCGCCGGCACTGGCCATTGCCGGAAAGCGCCGAGCAGCCATTGAACGTTCCCGAAATCGCGCAGAGGTACTGGTAGGTAAGCGCGCTCCACTCGGTCACGACAAGGTTGCTGGTGCAGCTTTTGGTTTCCTCGATGACCTTCGAGCCGACATGGCAGGTCCACTCAGCGCTGTTGGGCGTTCCGGGACCGGGCGGCAGCGGTGTGCAGTCCCCGGTCGAACCGTCGGCGCTGACCCCATCGAGATAAGCGTCCGGGTCAGCTTCGATCGCGGTTGCACGCGCCATGTCGCCTCGGGTGACATCGACCACCGGGCGCGATGTCGAATTGGCCGTTCGGTAGGCCTCGCTATTGTAACCTTGCGCCGCGCCCGCAGCATACATCTCGCCGGGATTATCGTAATACTGCGTGAGCCCGGGATACGTAGCATCATAGCCCGGCACCTGCGCCGCCGCGCCTGCTGCCTGCGTCAGGTCCTGGTAATTCTCGCGCAGCGCTGACCCCGCGGCGCGGGCTTCGGCCTTCGCCTGCTGCGCTGTCATCGTTTCAGGCGCGGGAGGCGGTGGCGGCAGCGGTTGCGGCAAGGGTAGCTCGCCGGCAGGAGGCAGGACCGGCAGGTCCTCGATCAGATCGTCGGGCGGCGGGATATAGACCTGGGCCTGCGCCGGACTGGCAGCGACGAGCAGGCAGGCGAGGATCAGGCCCGCGATCAGCGGGCGCGTCCGGCCAGATAGTTCTGCCGCCCCTGCCATGTCACTTCGCCTTGCGCAGGTTGGCAAGCGCGATTCCCGCCACTCCGGCACCGGGCCCGCGCCCCCCGGCAAAGCGTTCGAGCGCATAGTCGACGCTGACATTGCCGCTCATGCGGTCGTGATCGGGAACGGCAGAGGTGCAATCGAACCCGTCGCACAGCTCATAGGCGCGGCTTGCGACGACGAACGTCGGCGCTGCACTGACGGAGAACGCGCGAAACAGGCGTGGGTCGATGGCGATATGGGCTTCCTGGCGCTCGTCGGTGATGACACGCTTCAGCCCTTCGGCGAACGCGCGCGTGCTGCCTTTGGGAAATCCGCGAAAGACGACCACGCCGCCCGCCGCGCTGGTGTCGGCGATCAGGCGCGAGAGTGAGGCCTCGGGCATCGAGAGGCTGGCGAAGACCACGAACAGCGGCCCCTCGCCTATCGGAGCGCTGGCATTGGCGGCCGCGCCTTCAAGGATTGCGTCGAAATCGACCGGACCTGCAGGGCCTTTGGGCAGGCTGGCGGGATCGATGTCTTGCATCGCGGCCAACGCATCCTCGCGCAATTCCTCGGCATCGCGCGCATGCGCGGCTTCGCGGCCCGCAAGCGCGTCGACGAAGTCCTGTGCCTCGCTGGTCTGCTCGCCGGCGCGCGCCTTGATGGCGTCGAGATCAAGGCCTTCCACCGTTTGTGCGGCGGTGCGCGCCAATCCCGCCGAGATCCCCGCAAGCGCCAGGAAGGCGGCGACAGCGGCCAGTCTGGAGGTGCGGAAGGCTCCGATAAGGTGACGTAACCTGTTCATAGTAGAGTAAGACGTGGGCGCTGCGGCGTGTCTCCACGCCCAGTTTCCCACGCCTTCTCTCCGAACCGGACGTGCACCTTTCGTTGTGCATCCGGCTCTCCAGAAGCCTTGGCGTACTCGGGTTTCTTCATCCATTTGAGATCGAACCTCCGAACTGGCACGTAGCTCATCAAGAATTGCTCCGTGCTGCCTTCAGCCCAGACCTTGCTGCCCGGATGGGCGATGCCCGGCCTGCGCCACGATGCGATTTTCCTCCCGGGGACACGTTTGTGCTTGGCCCGCAGCCACAGCCAGAGACGTTGCCGCACATGCCAGTCGAGACTGGCGAAGATCGACTTCGCCCCCACGCAGTAGCGGTAGTAGGCAGACCACCCGCGAAGGTATGGATTGAGTTCCTGAAGCATGGCCTTGAGCGAACGCCGAAGCGTCTGCCGTCGGGCCAGTTGATTTACCCGTATCCTGAATCCGTTGATCGGCTCGCGCGGGATTTCGATGCGGGCGTGCAGCCCGAACCGCTTGTCCCATTTGAGCCTCACGCGGCATCCAAGGAATCGACAGCCCTCGGTCAGCGCGGTGATGCGCGTCTTCTCGGGCGAGAGCGTCAGACCCATCGCTTCGTGCAGGTAGGTTGCCAGCGCCTGCTTTTCGGCAAGAGCGTCAGCTTCCGTTCCCGACACGAAGATCAGGAAGTCATCGGCATAGCGGACGGGATAGAAGACCGGTCGCCCGGCCTTGCGATCCTTGTCGCGCCTGATTGCCGCCAGCCTTATCCCATCGGATTTCAGCTGTGGGTCCTCGGGGCGTTTTACCCAGTCCCGATACCGTTCCTCGATCACGCCAAGCGCGATGTTGGCCAGCAGCGGTGAGAGCACTCCACCTTGCGGCGTGCCGGTGTCTGTCGGGCTGTACGAAACATCCTCGAGAACCCCGGCCTTGAGGAACTGCACGAGCAACCGGTTCACCTTGCGGTCCGCGACGCCGTGGCGCACGCGTTCCATCAGCGGGTGATGTCCGATATTGTCGAAGCAGCCCTCAATGTCGCCTTCGATTACCCATTGGTACGGCGCTTTGTGTCGGCGACCGTCAGCCGCAGGTCTGCCCCGCGACTGGATGGTCACACGGATATGTTCAAGGCAGGCCTGACTGCCCCGTCCGGGCCGGAACCCGTAAGAGACTGGCCAGAACCGGGCCTCGAAGATCGGCTCCAGTACTTGCTTGACCGCGCACTGCACCACGCGATCCTTGACTGTAGGGATACCGAGGGGTCGGAACTTCCCCGGTTTGCCCGGCTTGGCGATCCATTTCCTGCGTGCAGGGGACGGGCGGTAGCCGCCCGACCGAAGCTCCTCGCGAAGCTTCCGCAGAAATTCCATGGCACCAATACCGGATGCAATTCTCGCTACGGTCTCCCCGTCGACTCCCGGAGTGCGCTTGCCGCGATTACCGGCAATCGTTTTCCAGGCCATCTGCAGATTGCGGGGATCGGTTACCCAATTCCACAAGTCGCAGTATGGTTCTTCGGGGTGTTCCCGACTCCACTGGTAGAGCTTTCGCTGAACGCCGAGGAGCCAGACCTGTGCGGCCTGATTACCAGAGTCCACTGGTAGTTCCTCCGTCATGACAGCCCACCGGCTTCCTGCCTGCCTTCGCCATGTGGACGGCTTTCCCGCCCTCGGACTACTACGCAGGCTCCGCCCCACCAGCGCCCATCCCCGGTCTCCGCGGATAGCCTGCTCCGAAGCAGGCGGGCGATGATGGTTCCCGTGTTCCGACGATCAACCTTGGACCCGTAGGTGCGACGCTTAACCCCTTGCGGCTCGGGCGTGCGGACAAGAAAGGACGACCCGCACACGAGTGCTCTGCGAGCACCCACCAGAAGGCAGCGCAACACGCCAACCGGTTCACACCGCGATTTCCCCACCCCGTCAGGTGATCGGGAGTTCAACTGTAAATAAAGAGGCTTCAGACACGTCATTCGCTTGTATCTCACCATAGATCCTGTGGTAGCCCGGCCTGCGGCTGACGGGCCGCATCCGGTACAGTTCAGGTCTCCTGCTCTGAGGCCGACCGCCGGAACGCGGCAAACCTTGGAGACCCCCTTCCGCCCCGACTCCTTCCGCCGGGTGGGGTGGCATCGCAGCCACCGGTCATTCGTCAGCAAGACGATGAAAGGATATGTTGTTGTATTACATACATATTTCCTTTCTGCGCCGTCACGGCGCTCATGCGCAGCAATTTCGCTTCCTCCACACAAGGTAGCCAAAATCCTCGCCTTTGACCGGAAAGGACTTGCCCGTGTGGGGAATGATTGTGGTCGCCCCGATCGGCGCGCAGGCGTATCTGCCTTTGACGGTCGGGATCGGGTTGGTCATCTGCAGCCGGTACTGCTGCTTACGCATCACCGGCATGAGGTACTTGTGGCACAGCGCCTTGGACCCCATCGTCCCCCAGGCAAGCGCTTCGCGGTGCATCTTGTAGAGCATGCGTTCGGCCACGAGCCGCGAGGCCTGAACCGGCGTGACGTGAGCGGCGACATGGCCGTTCAACGGATACATCCCCCCGTTACAGCCCGCGCACCAGAACATCTGGTCGATCGGAAGCCGCGCGGTTGCGGCCACGCAGTCGGCGGCGCATGCGGCGGTAGCGACGGGATTGGCGAAGAGCGCGACTTCAGGATTGATGATCGAGGTGAGCGCGGAATCCTGCCAGAGCGGATCGAGCTCGGTTACATAGGCGACATCGAATGTGGTCTGTTCGAAGCAGAGGAAGTCGGTGAGGATCTCCATCCAGTAGAGCAGCGGATAGACATAGTAGTGGGCCTGCCACTGCGAGGAATTCTGCGTCTTGCCGCCGACCTGGCTGCGGCCCTGGACATGGCCGTTACCAATATCGAACCCGGGGTTGAGCCGGATGCCGCCAAGATTGGGAAAACACCACGCCTTGTTGGTGACATCGACGAGCCGCACGGGTTCCCAGAACCCCACTGAGATGCCGATGCGCGGGATCGGCGAGCCGCAGGCGCACAAGGGAAACGAAGGGTTTTTGGGATCGGGCCGCGAGCCTTTCCAGATGGCGAGCCCGCCGATCGAAAGCGGAAACAGGCACGACCAGCACACGTCGGTGATCGGATTGACGAACTTGCCATGGCAGGTAACCGAAGCGCGCGCGGGTGCGGCGCCTAGCCCCACGAGCGCCAAGCCAGCGAACAGAGCGACGAAGAAGCGTGGCAGGCGCATCATGCCTCGCCTTTCGGGTGATCGGACCGGTTCCAGGCGGCATCTGCCCTTGTCTTGGCGCGCCAGTAGATCATGCCGACGATGGGCGTCGCCATCAGGAGCAGCAGCGCCGGCAGAGCGCCCCAAGGACCGAAGAGAGAGACGCTTGCTGGATTGAGGGCCACAGCGAGAATGAGCGCCGCGCAAAGCAGGACCCATGTATGTCGCATCCGCCTCAGCGCTCGGGTCTCGGGGTCAGCCATAGGTGTGGCCATGAACGCGAGCAGCGGATGGGTCATGTCGCGCCACCTTTGCCCCCAAGCGGGACTTCGGTGATCCGCAGCGCCTTGCCCGCCGATGTGACCACGGCAGGCGTGTGGCGGATGCCGAAACGCGTCGTCAGACGGCCACCTTGGTCAAACCAGAACCGGCGCTGGTGCGGCTTCATCATGTCGAACGGCGAGCCGGCAACAAAGATGATCTTGGCGGTCTGGGCGCTATGCTCGCGCACGGCCCAGTCGATCTGCGCCGGAACCGTGCCATCGATGAAGACCAGGTCCTGTCCGAGCGAGACATGGTCGAGCGGGTTGACCCGCGTGCCGCGTGTAGCGATCAGATTGTTCTCGGCATCGCGGATATCGGCTTCGAGCACGATCGAGGGATCGAACAGCCATTGTCGCCGCTCGCTTGCTGCCGAAAGTCCCGCAACCGGTTTTGGTCGCCGCACGCTCATCGTCGCCTGCTGCTGCATCCGCCGTTGCAGGTCTTCGATCTGGCCCGAAGCTTCGAGCGTCCTCAGCCTTGCTTCGATGGTGGCGAGCAGGTCTTCCTCGATGATCGGGAAAGTCTGGCCCATCTGGCCATGGTCGGCGGCCTGCAGCATGGACGCCGCAGGCCAGCCTGCCGCCAAACCAAGTCCCATACCGAGCACAAGGCGACGGCGCAGGCTCACAGCACCGAGTCCCCGGTGCCAACGATCCTGTCCCGGCAGACAAAGCCCACATCGGAATAGCGGCTGTCGAACCCGTCGGCATGCGCGGTGCCAACGTAATAGCAATGCTCGGGGATGCGCCCCACTGGACCGGGCACGAGCTTCTCACCGCGCTTGCTGAAGGCCTTGAGCCTTGCGACCTCGCGTCCGTCGATCCGCACCACGGACCCGTCGCGCGTGACGAAATCGCCCGGCATGCCAAGCACGCGCTTTGCGAAAGGTGCCGGTGCTTTGCCGAAATGCGCAACGATTAGCGGCGTGCGCGGCGGATTGAACACAACAAAGTCGCCGCGCTGGGGAACGCGGCTGCGGTCGACCCAGAATGCCCAGTTGGGCAGCGACTGCGTGGTGTTGATGAGCAGCACATGCTCGTCGCGCCAGGCGGCGAGCGCTGAGCTCCCGGCTAGGCATAGCCCCAGGCCTCCGATCGCCAGCCAGCGCCGGACCTGGTGCGAGTGTTCAGTTGACGGGGGCATTGGCCGCCCCTCCGATAATGCCAGACCCAGCCTCCCCGGCGGGCGCGGCGATGGCAGCCCGCATGGCGCCCATGACGTCGCCGGCATCGGCCGCAGCAGGCTGCGGCATCTTGACCCTGGCATAGATCTCGCGGCGCAGATCGGCGGTGATGTCGGGAACGTCGCCGGCGAGCACCGCCTCGCCCACCAGCACAGTCTGGCCATGAGCCCCGCGCGCTTTCAGGTTGCGCTCGATCTCGGCCATGAATGCGCGGGTCTCGGCGGTCACCTGGTCGGGCGGGGTTGCCGAGCGCGCCTGCGCCTGGACATATTCGCCGACGATAGTGGAGAGCTGAACCTTGGCGATCGGCGGCAGGGCGGAATCGGCTAGCAGTTCCTTCGTCACCCACGCGCCCCACAGGCCCGTTCCAACCAGTGCGACCACAAGCGCGACCGGGACGAGGCCAAGATTGCGCGGCACGCGGCGCCTGGGCTTCGACGCCAATGCATCAGCCCCCTCTTCGGACCTGTCATCGAACAGCGGCCCGTTACCGGCCGGCGGCGTGTTCCTGGCCATCGGGCCTCTCCTTGCTGGGTGCGATTGATTGGATAAGCACGGGCAGGCGCAGCACCGCGACAACGAGGAACACCGCGCCCGAAGCGAGCCAGAACTGCGCGCGAAACGCGGCCTGACGCAGCGGATCGGCGCTGATGTAGCGGTCCGCGAAATTGTCGAGATGAAGCACCAGCCCTGCGAAAGTGAACTCGCCAAGCGCGGCAAAGAACAGCGCCCAGCATGCCGCAACGAACGCCACGCAGACCGCGAGCCACCCACAAAGCCTGAGCGTCACATAGCAGGCCCTCGCCCACCAGCGCTCTCGTGCGGCGGTCCGCGCAGGAGCGACAGGCACGCTCATTCTGCCGCCTCCTGCTGGAAGCCGCCTGCAACTTCGCCTTCATGAAAATCGGGCGCACCCGGTTCGGGCGGAACGAAGTCGGGAAAGGCAATCCGCTCGATTGCATCGGGCAGCGCCATCCCGCTCTTCACAAGCTCCTCGATCGCGGAGAACACGCGCGGGCTCGAGGAATAGAGCGTTGCCGAATAAGGATCGAGCACGAGGCGGCCAACGCAGAGCGTTTCCGGACCCTTGATGAGCACATCGGAATATTCTGTGCCGTTGCGCTTCAGCGACCGCAGCAGGGTCTCGGTATAGCGGTCCATCTCGAAGCGCTGGTGGCGCGCGAGATCGTTGATCGTCTCTTCCTTCTGCTGGAGCACCACCGACCAGTCTGAGTTTTCCAGCGCCGCCAGCGAGCCCTCGGACTTGTAGAAATCGTTGAGCGATTGCGTCGCGGTAACGAGCGCCCCGCCATATTTGCGGCAGGTGCGCGCATAGGTCTCGATCGCCTGGCCCATCTGCCCGCCACCCAGGAGCTGCCAGGCCTCGTCGATCATCGTGAGCTTGGGCACCGAGCGGTTGAGATCGCGCATGACGCGAAGCGTCAGGAACATGAGCGCGGTAAGCGCGACCGAGCGCAGTTCGGGCTTCGAGGAAAGGTCCGAAAGCTCGAACACGGTGAGCCCGGCAGAAAGATCGATCGAACAGGCCCCGGTAAAGAAGCGCCCGTAAGTGCCCCCTTTCAGGAATGGCGCCATCGCATCGGCGAGATCGCCGGCGAAGGGCGATGGCAAAGCGCGCAGCGCGGCAGCGACGTGGTCGATGGTCCCTTCGCGCTGATGCTCGCGCCAGACTGAACTCACCGCCGAATCGATAAGCCCACGCTCGGTGTCCGAGAGCCGGTCCTGCTGGCGCGCCATCTGCCCGACGATGGCCTTGAGCATGGCAAGGCATTCGACCTCGTAGTCCTCGCCGTCCGCATCGTCGGTGAGCGCCGCGGCATCGATCATGTCGAAGGGGTTGAGCGAGAAGCCTGCAGACAAACGGAACTCGACGAAGGCGCCGCCGAAGGCTTTCGCCATGTGTTCGAACGAACGGCCGTCGTCGATGACAATGACCTTGGCGCCTGCGCCCGACATCGCGGCGCAGACATCCTGCAGGAACACCGATTTGCCCGAACCCGACTTGCCGAAGACCGCGACATTGTGATTTCCCGCCTGGTTCTGGAACGGCGACCAGAAGAAGGGCTGCCCTCGCCGCCCCACCAGCAGGACATGCGGGATCGTCCCGCCCAGCGGCTCGCCCTGGACCGGCGCGATCGCTGCGGCGGTGGTGGTGAGCATGGTGCGAAAACGCTTCATGCGCTTCAGGTCGGCGGAAAGCCCGTTGGGCAACGACAACGGCATCGCGGCAAGCAGTCCCATCACCTGGAGGTAGCGCTCGTCGATCAGGTCCCAACCGGCAGCCTTGTAGACCGACTTCACGAGCCGCTCGTTGACGTCGCCTTTGCCGAGCGGGGAGAGCGCGCCGACGCCGTAGTAGACCTGCGCCAGCTTGCGGCCCTGGCGGATCTCGGATTGCACATATTGCCATTCGTCGCGCTGATCGGAGAGCTGGGGCAGGAAGCGCGCGGATCGCGAATCCGCCAGGCTGGTTGTGCGCATGACCTTGAGCCCGGTGCGCGAGGCGACCGCCTCCTCGTCCTGGAAAGCCAGCGCCAGCACGGTCATGACATTGCAGCCGAAACGCAGCTTGTCGTTGACCATGTCGCCGATGATCTTCTGCACGTCCCAGGGCGCCCACTGTTTGGGCAAGTGCCGCACTCCGAAGAAGCGCCAGTCGAAGGCGTCGGGCACAACCTCGCCGATGACGGGGACGCCGTCATGCTTCTCCCCAGTGGGGCGAAAGCGCTCGGTTCTGAGAACGATCCGCTCTGGCGTGATCCTTGTTTCGAGGTCGCGGCGGATGCACTGGACATTGATCGGATCGAGTTCGGAATAGTGTTCGGGCCGGTCGGCATTGTCGACCGAGGGACAGAGGAAATCATCGAGGAAAGCGATAAGCTCGACCGGACCCATTTCGCGTGCGGGGATCGAAAGCGCCTGCAAGGTCCCCATCAGGCTTTCGCGCACGGTCGATAATGCGTCGGCCCCAGTTGACGAGCGCAGCGAGGCTCCGACCGAGAGGATCACGCGGTGCGAACGCAGGTAGAAGGGCGCGTCGCGCGAGATCGACATCCATGCCCCGCGCCGCAGCCAGCGTGCACGGTGCTCGGCTGCACGGCCATAGACCCCCTTGGCGGCAACGCGCGGCATGACCCAGTCGGCGATGCGCTCACCCACCGAGGGACTTTGCCAGTGGATCAGCTGGATCTCGCAGCCCGACGGCACAGCGTCGGAGAGGAACTGCGTGAGGATTTCACCGCTGCGCTCGTCGGCGCCCATCATCGGCGCGAGTTCGAGGATGAACCCGATCGACTCGGTGTTGATGAACATCCGCGCCTTGGCGTCGTAGCTGCGGTAGGGAAGCCAGTTCGACAGCATCGGTGCGCCAAGCAGCGGGCGCTCGGCCTCGGGCCGCGCGCTTTCGCCGAAGACGAGATCGAGAAAGCTCTCCCAGAAACCGCGCCGCGCCATGGCTATCAATCCTCCTCGACGGCGGGAAAGGATGCGGGCGGGTTGATCGATGTGGCCTCGCCGGTCGCAGGAGGCTGCGATGCCCCTTTAGGACGCGAGGCTGCTTGCTCCGCAGTGCCCTCTGCGGGCTGCACATCTGCAGGCGATGCGGCGAGTCCAGGTGATGCCATAAGTCCACCGGGCGCTTTGGCACTCTGGCCAAGGCGCGCATCGACTTCGGCCTTGATCGCATCGATCGGGTTGGCGGTGCGCGCGGCGGTGCCTCTTGCCCGGGCAGCGGCAACAACACGGGGGTCTGGAGGTCCGGCGGGTGCAAGCCCGCTAGCCGCCAGGGTCGGCTCAACAGACCCGGCGGGCATTGCGGCGGACGCTTCGGGGATCGAAGGGCCGGTGCCTGATGTTGCCAGTACCGGGGTCGGCGCGACAGCGGAAAGCTGCATCCACCCGCCTTCGTCGGCGACCGTGTGGACGACACGCGGTTCATGGAAATTGCCCGCACCATCGACATAGGAAGGAAACACGACCTTGAGCACCCTGCGCTCGCGATGGACCAGGTCAGGGCGCACGGCGGCGAGTCTGCCCCGGCCTTCCTGCCCGCTGGCGGAGGTCCTGGTGCTGGAACGCCGGGGTTGCCCCTCGAAGGTCGGTCCTGCGGGAAACCGGGTTTCGGGCACCATGGGCCGCGCGTTCTGGATCAGGCTCAATGCCTGGTCGTCGATCACTGTCGATGGCGCGCAGGTGCCGCCCGGCGCGCTGCACGAAAAACTGCCTTTGACGTTGCTGCCCAGAAAGGTTGTGCAGGCGGCGAGCTGGGTCGCGGCAAGCCCGAAGGCGGCAACGCCCGCCGCGCGGAGAAACCGCGAGCGCGGTTCGCCAGTCGCAAGCTCACCGAGCTGACATGCAAGCGCCCAGAGGGCCAGGCCCTGGTCGAGCGTGAGCGGGCTATCGGACAGGGCGACATATCCATGCGAAAATCGCCAGGCACGTTGACGCAGATGAGCGCATTCCTGGTCGGTCAGCACCCTGCCCTTACCCGGCGAGAACGCGGTTGCGACATCGCGCCACAGGGCGATAGCCAGCTCGCGACCGAGATCGCCGGCGGGTATCCGCACCTGCCCTCTCGAGCGACGCCCGACCGCACGACGCAGGCTCGCCAGTTCGGGTCTGGCAAGCAGGGTCACGAAGAGGCTCCCTTGAGCCAGGTCTCGAGGACGGCGCGCGGACGGAAGCCTTCGATTACCGCGCCGTCAGAGCGCACGATCACCGGCGTTCCGGCAATCCCCTGCTCGCGCGCGAAGCGCTCGTTGGCATCGAGCGGCGAGGTGTCGCAGGGGCTACTGCCGATGATCGGTGCCCCGGCATAGGCTGCCTTGATCGCCTTGCGCCGGTCGCGCGCGCAGAACACCTGGTTGGCCAGATCGCGGCTGCCAAGCAGCGAAATCGGCCGCTCGATCACCCGCACATTCATCGCTTCGAGTTCACTCGCGAGCGCGCGGCAATAGCCGCAGCGAAAATCGCTGAAGACAGTCACTGTCTTGCCCGAAGGGTTGCCCCAGACGATGCCGCCGGCCTCGGGCAGTGCGGCAAGCGACATCGTCCGGGGGTTGCCGGTCGCAGCCGTTCTGGCTGTGGCGGCCGTGCTGATCCCGCGCCGGGGCGCTTCGACGTCCTCGGCTTCGCGCCGGCGTCCTGCCGCGCCGCCAACCAGCAGGTCGGGATTGACTTCGAGCAGGCGCACGGCGGTGAGGTCCTGGCGCGTTTCCATGTCATAGACCCGCCCGATCAGGAGGTAGCGCGCACTCCTGTCGACATAGAAGAGCTGCGAGCCCGCAGTCACTTCGCAGATTCCCTCGACCACCTGGCAATCGATCTTCGAGACCTGCGTGCGTGGCAGGCGCGTCTTGAGCAGCTGGGCAACCGCCGTATCGACGTTGGAAGGCTGCGCGCGCTTGCCCTCACCGGCATTGGCCCAGACCAGCGAGGCGCCGCTTCCGAGCGCGATGGCCGACAGGGCCCAGCCAAGGCGTTTGAACTGCATCATCTTCCTCCTCATCCGTTGATGAACACGCCTTCGAGGAAGACGATTTCGACATCGATGCCGGTCGGCATCTCGATCACGGGCTGGTACTGTTCGGCCCGCTCGATCAGATATTTGGAGACCATGTCGGCCGAGGTCGCGACGCCCTCGCCGAGGCCTCCCTCGAGAATCTCGCCGGTGCCGAGCCGCTGGCGCTTGCCATCGACGGTGACATTGGTGCCGGTAAGGATCGAACTGGTGTTTGCCGAGAACCCGCGGCCGAACCCTCCGGCAAGCCCGGCAAGGAACGCCTGGCCGACCAGTGCGCCCTCGCGGCTGACCACCCGGCCCCTGACCCCGGTCTTGCCGCCAAAGGCTATGAACCCCTTTACTTCGGAGACCGCGTAGCGCCCGTTGGGCTGCGGGCAGGTCATGCGCTGGAGCTTGACGTAGACCTTTTCCGAAGAAAGGTCTCCGCGCGCCGCCCCGTTTACCAGGCATCCGGAAATATTGGTCGTGAGCAGACGCCCATTGTCGTAGACCGAGCGTGCAGGCCCGGTGATGCGCAGCACCACGGGCAGCGGATCGGTCTGGCTCTGGACGCCGGCATTGGCGTCGACCCCGACGATGACGCGCGCCAGAGCAATCGAATTGGGCGGCAGGTAATTGGCGCTGTCGGTGTAGACCGTATTGCCTTTCGGCACGGGCGAGCCATTACTGCTCACCGCGCCCTCGCCGAACGAGACCAGCGCGACCTCGCTGCTCCGCCCCTGCAGGCCCGCCGCAGCGGCGGCTGCTTGTCCTGCGGGGGTGGCGCTACCGGCATTGCCGCGCGGGCTCCCCGCCACCTGGTAGCCTGGCGGGCTGGTGCGCCCGTAGAGCGAAGTGGGTCCGGCATTGCCGCCGACCGGTGACTGGCGCGCGGCGGCGAGCGCTGCCCGCAGTTGTTCGTTCTCCGCCTGGTAGGCGGACAGCACGCGCTCGGTTTCTGGCGAAACGCTGCCGCCCTGTTCACGCGCGAGCTGGGCTTCGAGCTGGTCGGCGCGTTCGGCCCGGGCGGCCAGCGCGCGCATGTTGGTGTCCATCGACATCATCTGCGCTTCGGACTGGGCGCGCCATTCCTTCTCGGCCATGTTCTTGTTGACCATCTCGTCGACCGAGACGCCCTCGACCGCTTCGGCAAGCTCGCCCTCGCCTTTGCCGGGACCGTCGTCGAAGATGTAGAGCGAGCCGATAATGAGCGCTCCCGCCCCTGCTCCGCCAAGCAGCAGCATCTGCTTGCGCCGCGCGGCATCGTTGGCCGCCATGGCATCGCCGAGCGGTGCGGTATCGTCGTCATCTTCGCCGAACCCGTCATCGGCATGATCGAGAGCCTTTGGTCTTTTTTGAAAGAGGCGACGCAGGTCCATCAGCGGGCTCCGTTCGACTGGATGAGGTAGACGGCGGTTTCCTCGCCGGGGCCGATGGCGCTCACGGGGGTCATGAAGGCAAGGCTGCCGCGCGCGGCGAGCATGGTCTCATCGAGGTTCTGCGCCGTGCGTCCGGCATTGCGCACCTTGAGCACCAGGCCCTTCAGTTCCGCGCCGCGCCATTCGCCGACCTGCTGGACTTCGAGCGGGCCAAGCCGCACCGGCTCAAGCACCGAAGCGCGCATGTCGTAGCCATCGATGGGTTCGCCGCGGTACATCGCCTGGGCAAGCCGAACGGCGGCGTCCTCGGGCGATGTGCGCAGTTCCCAGTCGCGCGCGCTGTCTTGAGCGATCGCCTCGTTGGCAACGAAGACCTGCTCGGCGTCCTGCCCTCGCACCTGGCAGACGAACTTGTAGACATAGCCCTTGCGGGTCGTGCCAAAGAACGAGATCGCCGCGCGCGGAAACCCGTCTGGCACGGATATGTAGATGTCGCCGCGCACCGGCTCGTTGACGATCTTGAAGTCTTCGGCCGGATTGCCGGTCGATATCTTGGAAACCGAGGCGAACTGGTCGCCGGCAAGGCTGATACGAGTCAGATCCTTGGCCGACGCGACACATTGCACCGTGCCATTGTCGGCGGTGAGCACGTTCTGGTCGGCCAGCGCCGGGCTTGCGAGGCTTGCAAGCCCGATCGCGATGAGCATTGCCCCGATCGGGCGGCCGGCGAAGGCGAGCGGCCTTCCGGCAAGTGCGCTGCCGACACCAACTAGGCACCAGGCGAGATTGAAGGAGAGCGGCGCGATCATGCCTCGCCTCCGCTCTTGTCCTTGTCGGTCACCTGTCCGAACCCGGCGAGCTTGAGGCTCACACCAGAATAGGACCAGACGTAGCGAAAGGTGCGCGCCTCGGCGGTCACTTCCTTCGAACCAACCACGGTGTGGAGTATGCCATTGACCTCGCTGGTCAGCTCCTCGGGATCGACAGTGAGTTTTTCAATCGTGAAGTACTGAGAGACGTTCGAGCCGTTCTGCTCGCTCATGATCTTCATCAGTTCGGCCTTCATCCGGCCGTGGGTTCTGGGATCGGTGATCTCGAGGATCGATTCCATCCAGTACTGCAGGTTCGAAGGCGAGCGATTGAGCGTGAGCAGCGCGGCATCGCGCGTGACCAGCTCGAGATAGTCCTTGTCGACATGGCTTGAGGAAAGCGTCAGCGGCTTTGCGAGCACTGGCTGGAGCACCACTTCGCGGTCGCGGCTTGCTGCGGTCAGCGTTAGCAGCACGCAGACCCCGAACAGCAGCGCGCAGCCGATCGCTAGGAGATTGCGCTGGCGAAGCAAGCGCTGCGCCTGGCCATGCGAGATCGAGAGGTCCATCTCAGCCTGCCATCACGCGAAGGTGCGAGGGTGGCGTCGCCTTGAGGCCCATGAAGGAGCCCGGCAGGTACCAGTAGGCGGTGTGGATGATCCACGAGACCGCGCGGCCTGCCTTCAACTTGCGCAATCCCCACCAGGCCAGCACGCTTGCAAAGAGCCCAATCAGAATATGTTGAGACAGGACGCCCCAGGCGAAGGGCACGATCATCGCGATGAACTCGTCGAGCGTCCAGAAGCCGATCAGCTCCGGGTCATCGAGATGTGCTGGGACCGTGTACCGGTTCATTGCCGCCGCCACCCTCTTGGCTGTTCCGGCGCGGGGGCCATGCGTGAACCCCTTGAGCCGGAAGCTGTGAATGGATCAGATCGTCGCGGTGACCGCGGCGGTGACGATCGGCACGCCCGTGCCAGCGCCGACCCCGACGCCGACGGGGATCGCGACCTGACCGAGGCTGAAACGGCCCGAGGCGAGCCCGACAATGCCGCCGGCAAGCGAAAGCACGGTGATGATCTTGCCGCCCGAGCCTTCGAGGAAGCCGGTGAATGCCGTGAGTGCGGTGTTGAACGTCCCGTCCGCGCCGGCAAAGGCCGCGCTGCTGCCCACCAGACCCGCGATGGCGAATGCCGCCACGCCTTGCGCGAGTGCCTGGCCCTTCACTTTGCCCATCCCCTTGATCGTCAATTGCATCGCTTCGTCCTTTCGCTGCTTCAGCCGCGTTGTTCGCGGGGCCAGGTCAAAAGGACAGCGATCGGGCTCGCCGGGCAATCGGCAGGACGACCGGCAACCGACTTCGCGGGACATGGATTGCAGAATCGGGAATGCGAAGGGGGTCGCAATTTCCGTATTGGAAACGGCAGATGCCGGATCGGCAAA
Organism: Novosphingobium pentaromativorans US6-1; assembly: GCF_000767465.1. NCBI lineage: Bacteria > Pseudomonadati > Pseudomonadota > Alphaproteobacteria > Sphingomonadales > Sphingomonadaceae > Novosphingobium > Novosphingobium pentaromativorans. Next base: position 92,133 of record NZ_CP009294.1, on the reverse strand, counting down.
CCGAGAGTTCCGCGCAGACAATTTACAATTTCCGAAAAGGAAATCACGAGTGCCATATTGGAACTCGGGCAATGCGAATCGCAGCCGAAGTGCGGCGACTCGGGATATTAACGGTTCTCGATCATACTCATGGGCGCAGGATCGCGCTTGGAGTTGATGTTGGTGGCAGGCGGAACGCGCAACATCCGCATAACCGTGAGCCAGGAATGCTTCGCGCTTCTGGCCGATGCCATGTGCGAATTTTCCAAGTCGACCGGCCGTTTCCAGAGCCTGCGCTCGACCGTACAGCATGCCTGCGCACGCGCGAAAGGCCTTGAAATTGCGCGCGAGGAGGTTGAGAAGTTCATCTCAGGCCTTCCGCTTGAAGGCTCCATCTCGATCTGGCTCGAAGTCAAACCCGACTGGATCGAAGATTACGATGCAGTCCGCCACAGGATCGCCGAGACTTGTGGCCGGGTTATGCACGACCGGGTCGTGATTGCCTTCGTAGTCTGGCTGGTCCGGACAAATAAACTCCTTTGATTTTTCTGCGAATTATTCGCAAAGATACTGGGTTCTACCCACTTGACATCTTATGGCATCCCATAGAGCGATTGGTTCGGGAGGGTCGTTCGATGCCGCATCGTTCCTTGACGCCTGATACGGTATTCATGCCGCGCCCATCGGCAGATGAGCCTTCCGCATTTTCGTTCGGACCAACCAAAAAACCGCTTACTGAGCAGGACCGCTACAAGCTTCTCATTATTGAGCAGGCCGCGAAACAGGCACTGCCGCTGGGCCATCTTGCAGACCGGATTGGTGCGGGACGCTCGCGTCTCCATAAGGTTCTGCGAAATGGTGCCGCACTGTCCGACGAACTGCGTGACCGGCTGTTTGATGCGCTCGAGCTCGATCCTGTCCGAGCAAAGTTCTGCGTTGTCTTCCTGCACAACCAAACGGCCTATGACGACCCGTCGATCTCGGTCGTCTGCGAAGCGATGAAGGGGTTTTGCAGCGAAGTACTCTCGTGTCGCCGCGGCGAACTGCATGTATCGATCCGTCCGCAGCTCATCCATGAGGCTCTGGGACGGACTTACGAGATGCTGCTGAAGCACCAGGAACGGGTGCTTGAGGTCGATGACAGACTGTTCGAATGAATTGGTCGGCTCGACAGGTCTCGGGCTGACACCGCGTCAGTTGGGACGGCCCAGCACCTCAATCGTAGCTGACCAGCTCGACGCTGCGATAGGGCGATGAATTGACGGCCACCATCGCTGCCCGCGCGCGATCGACAGATGGGGATTGTCCCTGGCTAAGTTCGGCGAGGCGTGCCCAGTTGGTGGTGATCGTGCGCACGTAGTTGATGGTTTCCGGGATGCGAGGGATTGTGCCGCGCCGCAATGAGCGGCGCTCGGGTCCGGCGTTGTACGCGGCGAGCGCGAGATCGACGCGGCCGAAGCGGTCGAGTTGCTGGCGCAGGTAGCGAGCACCGGCGCGCATGTTGGCGATCGGATCGAATGGACGAGAGAGGCCAAGCGAGCGAGCGGTGCCGGGCATGATCTGCATCATGCCCATGGCGCCAGCAGAACTGATCGCGCGCGAATTGTAGCCTGACTCCTGGGCAATCACGGCATCAAGCAGGCGAGTGGGAAGACCATGTTCGCATGCGATCCGGGCGACGGTGTCGAAGTACAGTGATCTGCGCGTCTCAGCTGTGAGCGAGAGCCACCATGTTGGAGTGTACGATGCACCGTCACAGGCCAAGCCTGCCGTTGCCGACCGTTGCCGCGGCAGGTTCAAATCATCGACGCGCGATCGAATTAATCCGCCGACAGGACTAATCTGCAAAACGGCTGCTTGCGTTTGTTCCTCCAATTCTTCTGCAAAGTGGTCGAGCAAGGAGGTAGAAACAGCCACGCCGCCTCTGCGCGTGTCGAAGGTAGATTTGGACTCGGGCTCAACTGCGTTGGCATTCGCGAATTGCAGCAGATCGACTTCGCGCGCACTGGTGGGAGCGGCACACGCAAGGACGAACAAGGTAGTTGGGAAGCCAAGGAATTTCATGTCGCGCACCGTTTGGTGCGTGCGGGTCGGCAGGTTGCGCGCGAAAGACCAAGCAGATGAGCGCGTGGGCGTCAATACTGCGCCGCACCCGATTGCCGTTGGTGGTCATTCAGAACCGCCTTCATCCGTTGCATCGGGAACGCTGTCCCGGGCCCACTTTATGCATTTGAAGCGCAATGTTGATGAGCCGCGTCTTGACCTGGACGGGAGACGTTGGTGCTATAACGATGCCATGTGATAATGCGGGCACGAGCGCGTTCCACCGTGCCGTTGCGCAAGTACTTGCGGATCGTATTGCGCGCCAGGCCCGTCCCGTCCCATGCGTCGCTCTATCTCCCGGATCAACTAGGCGCGGCTCAGTACGATATGAAGCGCCGCTACTAGGCATCTTTCCGGCCCGGTCTGGGTTGATCCATCAGGACGCAGGCCAGTTCCTGGTAGTCCTGACTGCGTGTAGCCTCTTTTTCAGAGGCCTTCCAGCGCGGCTGTAACCATTCTGGCACTCTGACGAGCGGTTTGAACAGCGCCAAGCCGAGGCTTTGATATGTTGCGATGCCCGAGACCAAACAGACAGCACAACGCCAACTCAGTCGCACCCTCAAGTTCTTCGTTGTTCAATCCGCCATTCGCAGTTCGTATGAATTGGCGCAAATAATCGCGAAACCGCTGACACGATTCGTCAATGGTTCTTCCGACTCGCCCGTTTCTAAAGCCTTCCGCAAGGATGTCGAATGCCAAGGCCTCTCGATTCTCCTCGATGGTTTTTTGGAAGAGCTCTTCGAAAGTTTGCCTGACCGTTAGCTCTCCATCGACCAACCTCTGCCGAAGGCTTTCGAACTCAGCGAGTTTGCGATCGAAATCGGCGCAAACAATCGCCTCGATTATCTCTTCCTTGCTCTTGAACGAGCGGTAGATCAGACCGACCGACATGTCCGCCCCTGCCGCCAGTTCGGACATTGATGTCCGATGAAAACCGTTTTCGCCAAAGAGCTTACGCGCCGCAAGCAGGATGCGATCCTTACTGGGCAGCTTGTGTTCGATCGCGGACATTTCACCACTCCCCGTCTATTTCACCTTGCAATCCTAGTTTTCGAAACCTACTCGACTGGCGAGTGAATGAGCGTTCATTTACTCGCCAGTACGTGTTTACAACGGAAAATGCACCATGCAAAATGGCATACAAGGCGTAATTCTCGCCTGTATCCTGACACTCTCGCTTGCGGCCTGTGGGCAGGAACAGTTCGAGCCGCCTCCTCCAACTGTGGGAATCGTCACGCTCGCGACAGGATCGACAGAACTGGCAAACGAACTGCCGGGACGGATTGCCGCTCGGGAAACGGCCGATGTTCGACCGCAGATTTCCGGTGTCATTCGCCGCAGGTTGTTTGAAGAAGGCAGCTTCGTCAGGGCGGGACAGGTCTTGTATGAAATCGAGGACGCACCTTATCGCGCGGCCGTTGCGCAGGCTCAGGGTGCCCTTGCTGTCGCCAGGGCAACGATCAACTCAACCGCTTCACAAGCGAGCCGCTACAAAGACCTTGTTGCGATCAATGCCGTCAGCAAGCAGGAATTTGACGATGCGGCAGCAGCTGCGGCGCAGGCCCGCGCCAACGTCGCAGCGCAGCAAGGTGCGCTGCGTGTCGCGCAGGTCAACCAGAATTTCACACGCATTCGCGCTCCGATTTCGGGGAGAATCGGTCGCTCGCTGATCACGCCCGGCGCGCTTGTCTCGGCGGCGCAAGCAAGCCCTCTGGCGACAATCCAGCGAACCGATTCGGTCTATGTCGATGTGACCCAGTCCGCCGCGCAGCTCATCGACCTCAGGCAGTCCCTGGCTGCCGGCGAACTGAACGAAAGTGATGGCGCACGCATAAAGCTGACTCTTCCAAATGGCTCGGTCTATCCCCTTGAGGGGCGGCTTCAGTTTTCCGATGTCACTGTCGACCCGGACTCCGGCGCAGTTGTGTTGCGCGCCACCTTTCCCAATCCCGACGGCCTGCTGCTTCCCGGCATGTATGTGCGTGCACGGGTTGTCGAAGGTGAGCGCATCAATATCATACTAGCCCCCCAGCAAGGCATCTCCCGGGATGTGCGCGGCCGCGCCACCGCCATGGTGATTGGCAAGGACAACAAGGTTGAGGTTCGTCAAGTCAAGACGGATCGCGCGGTCGGCGATAAGTGGATTGTGACGGACGGGCTCAAGCCTGGCGACCGGCTTATCGTCGAGGGTCTGATGAACCTGCGCCCAGGCACGGTAGTAAAGCCTGAAAAACCGCAGCAAGTGACCGCCAGCGCAAGCGGGACGAAGTAGCAAATGTCGCGTTTCTTCATTGACAGACCCATCTTTGCATGGGTCCTTGCCATCGTGTTGATGCTTGCGGGCGCAATTGCCTTGCGTTCCCTTGCTGTGGCCCAGTTCCCGTCGATCGCGCCCCCGACCGTGCAGATCATGGGCAGCTATCCGGGCGCTGACGCGGAAACACTGGAAAACACAACCACGAAAGTGATCGAGCAGCAGCTCAAGGGCATAGACAATCTGCGCTATTTCACCTCGTCCAGCGACGGGGCCGGAAATCTGACTGTCACCTTGACTTTCGAGCAAGGTGCCGACCCGGACATCGCGCAAGTGCAGGTCCAGAACAAGCTGGCGCAGGCAACACCCATGTTACCGCAGGAAGTTCAGCAACTGGGGTTGCGTGTAACCAAGTCCAGTTCGACGTTTCTGATGATCATGGCTGTCTATGCCGATGATGGTATTCACGATCAGAATGACGCGGGCGACTTTATCGCATCAACATTGCAGGACCGCCTCAGCCGGCTGACCGGCGTGGGCGATACGCAGCTTCTTGGCGCACAATATGCGATGCGCATCTGGCTCGATCCATACAAGATGGCAAACCTGAGCATCACGACAGCGGATATTCTGAGTGCGATCAGGGCGCAAAACGCACAGGTGTCCGCCGGTCAGGTCGGAGGCGCGCCCTCGCCCGGAGGGCAGGTGCTGAATGCCACGATCACGGCCCAGTCACGATTGCAGACGGTCGATGAGTTCCGCGAGATCATGCTGCGCAACAATAGCGACGGTTCGGTCGTCCGCCTGGCTGACGTTGCGCGAGTCGAACTGGGCATCGAAACGTATGGTTTCAGGGGAAAGTTCAATGGTCATCCGGCTGCGGCTGTCGGCATAAATCTGGCTCCTGGCGCCAATGCGCTCGATACGGTCGAGGCAATCAAGGCCGAACTGGATACATTGTCGGATGATTTTCCTGCCTGGGTGAAATACGAATTCCCGGTCGATAACTCGACATTTGTCGAATTGTCGGTCGAGCAAGTCATCTACACGCTGATCGAGGCCGTTGTCCTGGTCTTCCTCGTCATGTTCCTGTTCCTTCAGAACTGGCGGGCGACCCTGATCCCTACAATTGCCATACCCGTCGTTCTTCTGGGGTCAATCGCGATTCTGGCGCTGGCTGGCTTTACGATCAATACGCTCACCCTGTTCGGCATGGTGCTGGCAATTGGCCTGCTGGTCGATGACGCCATCGTTGTTGTCGAGAACGTGGAAAGGCTCATTCACACCGAGCAACTGAGTCCCAAGGAGGCCGCGCGACGGTCCATGGACGAAATCAGCGGAGCCCTGGTTGGTGTCGGGCTTGTCCTGTCTGCGGTGTTCATACCGATGGCGTTTTTCGGTGGTTCCACGGGGGTAATTTTCCGGCAGTTTTCCATCACCATTGCCTCTGCCATGGCGCTTTCGGTTCTGGTAGCGCTTATCCTGACCCCCGCTTTGTGCGCCAGCATCCTCAAGCCGTCCACCAACGGGCATAACCCGGAACGCAGCAGGACCGGACTTGCCGGATTGTCCGACAGGTTTTTCAACTGGTTCAACACTACCTTCGATCGCGGTGTAAGCCACTATGGCGGTGCTCTGGGAAAGGTCGAGCGGCGATGGGGCCAATCAATGGCGATCTACGCGCTGGTCGTCGTCGGAATGGCGGTAATCTTCCTTAGGCTCCCCAGTGGTTTCCTGCCTGACGAGGATCAGGGAACGATCATCAATCAGGTCTATTTGCCCGCCGGTTCCACCATTGAAGAGACGGAGCGTACTCTCGCCCGCGCGCGCGCGCACTACATCACCGAGGAAGGCGACAATGTCGCCAATGTATTCACGCTCGCCGGCTTCGGATTTGCGGGGCAGGGCCAGAATGTCGGCATGATTTTCGTTGACATGCGCGACTGGTCGGAACGCGAAGGAAGCGAAAACGGGGTTGCCGCTGTTGCCCAACGCGCCAACATGGCATTCCAGAAGATAACGTCCGGCATGATAATCGCCTTTGCCCCACCCGCTGTCCGGGAACTGGGCAATGCCTCAGGCTTCGAAGTGCAGCTTGTTGACCGTGCGGGCCTCGGCCACCGGAAAATGACCGAGGCACGCAATCAGTTCCTCGGCTTGGCGTCCACGGACCCCCGACTCTCGCAAGTGCGGCCCAACGGCCTTGATGATACGCCGCAACTCAAGCTGGATGTCGATCAGGCTGCAGCCGGATCTTTCGGAGTCGCCCAATCAGACATCAATGCCACTATCAGCACCGCAATGGGGGGCACTTACGTCAACGATTTTATCGATCGTGACCGCGTAAAAAAGGTGTTCGTACAGGCCGACGCACAATTCCGCACAAGCCCTGAATCCATTGGCGCGTTTCATGTACGCGGTAACAGCGGTACGATGGCGCCAATTTCGGCGTTCGCGACAACGGAGTGGGCACAAGGTCCGGCGAAACTGGAACGCTTCAACGGCGTATCGTCCATTCAGATCGTGGGCGCGCCAGCACCTGGCGTGTCGACCGGCGAGGCGATGGAAGCCGTCGAGGAACTTGCCACGCAATTGCCCGACGGAGTGGGTATCGAATGGAGTGGTATTTCATACGAGGAAAGAACTTCGGGTGGTCAGGCTCCGGCGGTCTATGCTCTGTCCATGCTGATCGTGTTCCTGTGTCTCGCCGCGCTGTATGAAAGCTGGTCCGTGCCAGTGGCAGTGATGCTCGTTGTCCCTCTCGGCGTACTCGGGGCGGTGGTTGCAGCAACCCTGGCAGGTCTGAACAACGACATCTATCTTCAGGTCGGCATCATTACCACCATAGGCGTATCGGCCAAGAACGCGATCCTGATCGTCGAGTTCGCGGAAGAAAAGATGCGTCAGGGGCTATCTCCGGTTCAGGCTGCCCTCGAAGCGGGCAAACTGCGCCTCCGTCCGATCCTCATGACCAGTCTTGCCTTCACTTTCGGCGTGCTGCCGCTGGCGCTATCAACCGGTGCGGGTGCGGGCGGCCAGAATGCAATCGGCTGGGCCGTGGTGGGCGGCATGGTTTCGGCAACGGTGCTGGCGATCTTTTTCGTTCCCTTGTTCTTTACGGTGGTGAAGCGCGTGTTCCGCCAGCATCAGGAACATCTCATCGCAGGGCGTGACGGCGATGAACCCGATATGCCGCGGGAGGCATGACCATGCGAAATACGAAGCTGCTCGCCACCCCTGCGCTGATACTTGCACTGACTGCGTGCAATATGGCGCCCAAATATGTACGCCCCGAACTGCCTGTGCCTGAAACAACTGCAGCAGCCGGACTTGCCGGGCCGGGTGAAGGTGCGGCCGGTACGGTCATGACCGTGTCAGCCGAAACCGCCTGGCATGACTTTTTCGTCGATCCGCGTCTGACGCGCGTCCTCCAGATGGCTCTGGACAACAACCGTGATCTTCGCATCGCCCTTGCCAATGTCGAGCAGGCACGCGCGCAATATCGAGTGCAGCGCGCAGATCTTTTGCCTACGGTTGGAGTTACGGGCAGCGCTGCCTATCAGGATCAGCCGTTTGCGGGCAGCACGGGTGGGGCCGTGTCGGGCCGGACCGATACCTATTCGGCTTCGGCAGGCGTGTCGGCCTGGGAAATCGATCTGTTTGGCCGGATCCGCAACTTGTCATCGGCAGCGCAGCAGGAATTTTTCGCCAGTGTCGAGAACCGGAACGCGGCACAGACAGCTCTGATCGCCGAAGTGGCGACGGCATGGCTGACAATGGCGGCGGATCAGGAACGGCTCCGAATTGCGCATGACCTTGAACAGGCGTTCGGGCAAACCCTGGAATTGACGAGGGCCCGGTTTGCCAAGGGTATCGCGTCCGAGCTTGAAGTTCGCCAGGCACAGACAAGCTACGATCAGGCGCGGGCCGATATCGCCGCGTCGACCACCCGTGTAGCGCAGGACAGGAACGCCCTCGATCTTCTGGCTGGCACGGCGCTTACCGCCAGCGATCTTCCATCAGGCTTTCCTGAAACGGACGTCACGCTTGATGAACTCCCGGCCGAACTCCCGTCAGAATTGTTGCTGAACCGCCCGGATATCGTCGCTGCCGAACACCGCCTTCGTGCCGCGAACGCCAATATCGGCGCGGCTCGCGCCGCCTTCTTTCCGCGAATTTCGCTGACCGCGGCGTTGGGCTCGATGAGCCTTGGCCTTTCAAACCTGTTCGGATCGGGTAGCGATTACTGGACGGTGACACCGTCTGCCGATCTGACCATTTTCGATTTTGGCAGGAACACGGGCAATCTTCGCTATTCGCGTGCCACCTACGACGCCATGGTGGCCACATATGAAAAGAGCGTCCAATCCGGTTTCAGGGAAGTCGCTGACGCACTTGCAAGACGCGCGACGATGGCGGACGAGCTCGAAGCACAAGTCTCGCTGCGGGATGCGGCCAGGTCCGCCTACAGGCTCTCCGATGCGCGATTTCGCGCAGGTGTCGATGGCTTTCTGGTGACGCTCGATTCCCAGAGGACGGTCTACAGTGCTGAACAATCGTTGATTGCGGCAAGGTTGAACCGTGCAACCAATATGGTGGAGATTTATCGCGCCATTGGAGGCGGCTTGAATTGACCTCTTTGGTTGGCCAACCCTGTTGCCGGCTGGCCTATTCGTCCGAGTTAAGCGCCCCCACCAGCCAGCGCCCCCAGCCCTCAAACGCAACAGGTTCGTATCCGGCTTGCATCGGGCTGACCGAGATTGCGGTCTTGTAGACAACGGACTCGTCGTCAGCCTGCATCGCGGTCGGCGTTCCGGTATCCCTTTGCGCAGAAAGCCCGGGCAGGTGCGGGATTTCCATGCCGTGCTCCTTGGCCATGGCAACCATTTCGGGTGAACTCGATGCCGCCATGTCGTCGACAAAGCGCAGTTCATAGGCATTGTACGTTCCGATGCGGGCACTTCGCCATTTCGCACCTTCCAGCTTGTCCGGAAAGTTGACATTGAGCGCCATGCCGCTGGGCAAGAGCGAAGCCTCTCCCGCCAGCTTGTCGAGCCGACCGACCAACTCGGCAGAAAGCTGCGCCACACGGGCCGAATCCGGGTTGCTGAAGGCCTTGTCGTCGACCGTACGCCCACCGGCGCTGAGCGCGATCGCCGGAATGCCCCGCACCGCTGCGCCCTGGGCGGCGCTTACCGTGCCCGAACTCAGAATGATCGCGCCGACATTCTGCCCCTCGTTGGGGCCGGACAGGACGAGATCCGGCGCCTTGCCCCACCGCTTCGCCGCCACGACATCGACACCATAGAGCATCGCCATGGTGGGCGTGCCGTCTACATAGAAAAAGTCGCCTGCGACAAGGTCTTGGCGCGTCATTGCGCCCGTTCCGGGGTCTCCCGGCTGCGCGGCATCGGCGCGGCAGGCTGCCTCCAATGGCACGACCGGCCTGCCGATCTTGAGCGCGGTGCCCATACCGCTCTGGTTGGTGCATGGCACCGACACCACAACATCGTGCCCTTCCGCCTTCAGGGCCTTGTAAAGCGCCACGACATTGTTCGAAAGGCCATCATCGTTAGTGATGACGATGTTGCGCGCCTGCGCCATGCTTCCTTGCGCGAATACGGTCAGCGCCAAACTGGCAACGAAGGCCCGCCACATATCTCTTCTCCCTTATTGATAGGACGCTATAGCTCTTCCCACAGCCTCTAGGAGGCTAAACGGCAACTATGAGGAGATATTACAGTTTGTCATTGGGTTTATTGCTCAGCAAGGGGCCACCTTGCCGCTTTCCTCTCAAGGTTTGACACCGCCGGGACGGCCTCCGCGGCGGCGAGCCTCGACCCCCCGAACGGGATCTCAAGGATCACTCTCACGCCGAATTCATCGCGCTCCTCCCGGCGTAGCATGGTCGTTTGTCCGCCAAGGGTCTGACGCCGGACTTAGGCACAAAGACGCCCCGCCCGTCCGAGCGCCAGGCATAGGAGCCCGCGGCGCCGATGGTAAAGCCGCCGCCGAGATCATATTCAAGCTTGAGTAGGGCGTGTGCCCTCAGACCGACGCCGCTATCGCTTTCGGTGGAGTTCAGCGCAAACTCATTGTCGAGCGGGAGAATAAAGCTGGACCGGTCGGTCTCGGTTATTTCTCGTTTGAAATCATAGAGGTAAGGGCCGATTTCCACATTCAGTTTCAGACCCAGCCTCTCGGCGAGGGACATTGCATACTCCATCTTGAGGCCAAGCCCGTACGTTCTTTCCTTGAGGTCGTGAACGCGGGCCTGGTCGAAGCTGAAGGCGAAACGTTCGACCGTGCAGGTGCCGGTCGGCGCGGTTCTGATGTCGGTGTCGCTCAATTCCACATCGACATAGCCGGACAGCACGAAACGTGCTATTTCCGCAAAGGCTTCACTACTCTCGAAGAGATTATAGGCGGTGCCAAAACTGAGCCGTGACCAGTCTACCTTGGTCGCGGAATCGAGCGTTGCCACGTCCTCGTCAGCAATCCCGGTGCTGCCCTCCGGCGAGAAGTTTCCGTAGGGGATTCCAGTGGTAACCCCTGAATTTGCGAGGATAGGCCCATTATCGTCAGGTCCACGTCAATCGCGTCGGTTTTTGCTAAGCGCTTCCAAGGAGACATCACACGTCATGCTCATCATTGCGTTTTGACGTAGTATTGCTCACGTCCTCATCGTGACCGCTCTTGTCGCTATAGAAAGCCAGCGCGAACAATCCGCAGCCCAGAAGGACGGAGAGGAACACACCCAGAACCGTCGCGATAACGGCATGGGTGCTCCATGCATCCATTGCTCGCAGATAGAGAAGCGCGCCGACGACCATCAAGACGCCTGCCATAATGATCCATTTGACCATACGTCGGAGTTGTCGCGCTGATTGCTGCCTATCGCTGCGCATGACGCTGATTTTCCTGCTTCCAAATTTTGTTGCTTGCGGCCATTACGCTAAAACATGCTAATATTATACCGATTTTCATGCCAAATAGACCGGCAATGAAAGGCGCCAGCGCGAAGACAACGTGAGCCCTCCATGATCCACGCATCTGCATCATCGCCAACCGTGCATTAGGGCGCAGTTCATGTTGACGCGATGATAAGTGAACGCCTCGATGATTATGCCAGACAGGGAGAGGGAACCAATGGTCACACGCTCATACAGGACAGCCCGGTTCGCGGGTATGATCGTAGCGGGCACGATGGCGTTTACAGCCGCCAGCAATGCGCAGACGGCTGAACCGGATAGGCGCCAGCCTCAGGCGGTCCAGTCCGAACCCGTTGAGACGGATACGAGAAAATCCGGCGAGAACCCGCTGCACGAGGCCTCCGGAACGACCCATGAAAATGCGCTTTACAAAGCCCCTCAGGCGGCGACGGATGGCTCGGGCGGTGGCAATGCAGACGATACGGAGGATGCCAATCAGCGCATTTGGCCCTTCAAGGGCAAGAAGCTGAGAAAGCTGCCGCACGATCTCGACACGACGCTGGACCCCATTGACGAAACCGATCCTTGCCCGACATTGCCCTGCAACTGACCTGGTATCCTGTTGTCAGGAAACGGCAAGAAACAAGAGAGCGGATAATCTACCGATGTCGCAAACGGTCTAACGCTGGCGAGATGTCAGGGGTTCGCTGGCCCGCCATGGTCCTTTCTCCGCCCGTTCAAGCGGTAGACCGCAGCCATCGCACAGGCCTGCATAGCCGCCATTCTTGCCGCGCGTGATCGAGGACATCGAGGGTCTGTGACGACCGATAAGGCAGAGCAAAGCCATGCTGATCCCTTAGCCGGGTCCCGTCAGTGTGTCAGCGTCTGCGCCCATCCTATCCCGTTTTATCGGATGCAGGAGGTGTTGGCGTTTCCAGGATCGGCCGCGGTGGCCGGTATCACATGCTTCCGGCGTCAATCCAGAATTGTCCATCGATCGCCTTGCCGGAATGTCCGCAAGAGCCCCGACAGCCGGCACCTCCTGTTGGACGCAAGCACATCTTGGCATCACACGCCCCGAAAACGCCAGGCTCCTGACGGACTGTAGCCGGCATGACGGAACATAGGCACAATAGCGTGCAAGTGCATGTGATCTCAGCAGCCGGCAGCCATCGAATGTCGATTGCGGGTCATTCGCCATACGGGCAAATCGAACGGTCCCCTTTGGCACGCGACGATTGCCCGTATAGCCGACGCCACTATAGCAAAATCACCGCCAAGATGAGAGCCACGACAATCACCAACGCGACTATCGTGGCGAGGGCAAGCTGCGACGGGCGCAACCGGTCGAGGTAATGATCGCGGCTTAGTTGCCGGTATTGCCGCATGATATCGGGATTGGAGGCGATCATCGCCTGATCCATGGCGGACGCCTCGCGCTTGAGATAGCTCAGCGTCCGGTTCAATTCCTCACCTTCCAGTTCCGGATAACGCGCAATCATGCGCTCAATTGAGAACGGCGGTGCAAAATTAGACCACGGTAGCGGCGGCGTTGTGTTGCTGCGGGCGGCGTAAAAGTCGTCCACTTTTTCCCTTTTCGCAGATTGGGCGAGGAGGGATGAGGGATTTACACCGTGGAACTTTATCTGAGGGTTCGCCTGGCTTGCGCTGAAGGGATGAGCCAGCGCGAGGCAGCGAAGCGTTTCAACTTATCGCGCGACACGGTCTGCAAGATGCTGTCGTATTCCGAGCCACCCGGCTACCGTCGCACGGCGGCGGTTCGGCGGCCCAAGCTAGGACCGTTCATTCCGGTCATCGATGCGTGGCTGGATGGGGACCGTCAGGTTCCGCGCAAGCAGCGCCATACGGCGAAGCGTGTGTTCGACCGCCTTCGCGAAGAGCATGGCTTCACCGGAGGCTACACGATCATCAAGGATTACATCCGGGAGCGGGATCAGCGCAGGCGTGAGATGTTCGTGCCGCTGGCGCACGCACCCGGCCATGGGCAGGCAGATTTTGGAGAAGCTCTGGTAGAGATCGGCGGGGTGGAGCAGAAGGCGCACTTCTTCGTGCTCGATCTGCCGCACAGCGACGCCTGCTACGTACGCGCCTATCCGGCTGCCGTTGCCGAGGCCTGGATGGACGGCCATGTTCACGCCTTTGCGTTCTTCGGCGCGGTGCCGCTGTCGATCGTCTACGATAACGACCGCTGCCTGGTCTCGAAGATCCTGCCCGACGGGACGCGGCTGCGCGCGAGGCTGTTCAGCGCCTTCCTGTCGCACTACCTGATCCGGGACCGGTATGGCCGCCCCGGCAAGGGTAACGACAAGGGCGGCGTTGAAGGCCTTGTCGGCTATGCCCGCCGCAACTTCATGGTCCCGATCCCCCGGTTCGCGACATGGGAGGCGTTCAACCTGTGGCTCGAGGAGCAATGCCGCAAACGGCAGAACGACCGGCTGCGGGGCGAGAGCGAGACGATCGGCGAGAGGCTGCAGCGCGATCTGGCGGCGATGCAGGAACTGCCGGCTTCCCCCTTCGAGGCCTGTGACCAGACCAGCGGCCAGGTCTCGTCGCAGGCGCTGGTGCGCTACCGGACCAACGATTACTCGGTGCCGGTACGCTTCGGCCACCAGGAGGTGTGGATCCGGGGCTATGTCGGCGAGGTGGTGATCGGCTGCCGGGGCGAGGTCATTGCCCGCCATCCCCGCAGCTACGAGCGCGAGGATGTGATCTTCGATCCGGTCCATTACCTTCCCCTGATCGAACAGAAGATCAATGCCCTCGATCAGGCCGCGCCCTTGCAGGCCTGGAACCTGCCCGAGGCGTTTGCATCGCTGCGCCGTCTCATGGAAGCACGGATGGGCAAGCATGGCCGGCGCGAGTATGTGCAGGTGCTGCGCCTGCTGGAGAGCTTCGCTCTGGCCGATCTGCATGGCGCGGTGAAGCAGGCCCTCGACATGGGCGCGATCGGCTTCGATGCAGTGAAGCATCTGCTGCTGTGCCGGGTGGAGCGCCGGGTGCCCAGACTGGACATGGCGATCTATCCCTACCTGCCAAGGGCCAGGGTGGAGGCGACATCGGCGCGCTCGTACATGCGGCTGCTGTCGGACAATGCGAAGGATGCGGCATGAGCAGCCAGGCTCCCGAACTGCTGCCCGAGCTGTTACTGGCCAGCCACCTCAAGACGCTCAAGCTGCCGACGTTCCTGCGCGAGCATGACAAGCTGGCCCGGCAATGCGCAGCAGAAGGCGTGGATCATGTCCGCTACCTTGCCCGGCTTGTTGAACTGGAGCTGATCGACCGGGAACGCCGGATGGTCGAGCGCCGGATCAAAGCCGCACGGTTCCCGGCGGCCAAGAGCCTCGACAGCTTCGATTTTACCGCCATCCCCAAGCTCAACAAAATGCAGGTGCTGGAACTGGCGCGCTGCGAATGGATCAACCGGCGCGAGAACGTCATTGCCCTGGGACCGTCGGGAACCGGCAAGACCCATGTCGCAATCGGCCTGGGCCTCGCGGCCTGCCAGAAGGGCCTGACCGTCGGGTTCGTCACCGCATCCGCGCTGGTCAGCCAGATGATGGAAGCACGCGACGAACGCCGCCTGCTGCGACTTCACAAGCAGATGGCCGGATACAAGCTCCTCATCATGGGGTGACTACACGAAAGTGACGCAACTGCACGGTAAGGGCGAACGGATAGCGAACGTCACGCGGCGAGCAAGGAGCTGACGGCGCGCAGCGGCCGCAAGGCATCCGGATCTGGGCGATCTTCGACATTCCAGCTATAGTCCCCTGTCAGCGAGATGTGCTCCCAGCCCAACGGTGCGATGTGGCGTGCGATCTCGTCGGGCGTACCGATGTCAGCCAACGCCATTTCGAGATAGCGGGTGTTCCACAGGATGATGGCGGCGACGAGCAGATTGAGGCCCGATGCCCGATAAGTCTGGTTCTCGAAGCGCCGATCACGCAGCTCGCCGAGTTGGTTGAAGAAGAGCGCGCGGGCGAGCGCATTGCGGGCTTCACCCTTATTGAGGCCCGCCTGGGTGCGCCGGCGCAGGTCAATGTCGCGCAGCCAGTCGAGCATGAAGATCGAGCGTTCGAGGCGGCCAAGCTCGCGCAACGCGAGGGCCAGTCCATTTTGTCGGGGATAGGCGGACAGCCGGCGGAGCATCGCCGAAGCGGTGACGGTGCCGGTGCGGATCGATGTGGCGAACCGCAGCAGTTCGTCCCAATGCGCGGCGACATGACCCAATGCGATCGGCTCGGCCGTCA
This sequence comes from Novosphingobium pentaromativorans US6-1, assembly GCF_000767465.1. Classification (NCBI taxonomy): domain Bacteria; kingdom Pseudomonadati; phylum Pseudomonadota; class Alphaproteobacteria; order Sphingomonadales; family Sphingomonadaceae; genus Novosphingobium; species Novosphingobium pentaromativorans. Next base: position 76,594 of record NZ_CP009294.1, on the reverse strand, counting down.
TGCCAGTGAGCAGCTGGCCAGATTCCTGGCCAGGCAGGAGGTGCAAGCGACGCTCCCTGATATCGCGGAGGCGCGGCGCGAAGCGGTAGCCGAAGAAAGGCATGAGGCCGAACACATGGTCCGATGCCCCGCCTGTATCGGTGTAGTGCTCCTCAATCGTCAGGCCGGTCTGATGATACAGCAAGCCATCCAGCACATAAGGCGCTTCGCCGGCAGTCGCCGCGATCACCCTGCTCGCGAAGGGATCATATCGATCCGAGACATGGGTGTAGAAGGCGACGCCCGGTTCGTTGCCGCTGCGTGCGTTGATGTCGCCGATCGCGGCCCCACGACCGCCAGCGTGAAATTGCTGTCCGTCGCTCGACGAAGTGGTGCCGTCTCCCCACAGCGCGGCGAGTGGCATGGCGCGATGGGCGTCGATCAGCCTTCCCAGCGCTTCGCCATAAGCGGCCTCGCTAATATGCCAGTCGTGAAGATGGGCGAGCTGACGCAGACTTGCGCCCCGGCAGGTTTCCGCCATCCGCGTGAGGCCGAGATTGATGCCGTCGGCGAGGATGACGGTAAGCAGGGCATTGCGATCGTCGGCTTCCCTACCCGAACGCCGGTGGATGAAGCATTCGCTGAACCCGGTCCAGGCATCGACCTCAAGCAGAAGATCGGTGATCTTCACGCGCGGCAGTCGATCATAGGCGGCGCGACGGGCAATCTCGGTGGCGGGCGGCGTTGCCGCCTTCAGCGGCGAGATGATGAGGCCGTTTTCGTCAAGCCTCACCTGGGGCAGCTCGCCCTGACGCGCGAGGATCGTCACCTGTTCGATCGCCGTGTCGAGCCTGGTGCGCCTTTCCTCGATATGGCGCTCGAAATCCGTTTCGATGGCTAGCGGCAAAGGCCCCTTCTCGTGAAGCGCCGCAAAGGTCGCCGGCGGGATGAGATAGCTGTCGAAATCGCGAAACTGCCGGCTTCCCGCGACCCAAATGTCTCCCGCTCGCAGCCGTTCACGTAGCTGCGACAGGGCGCATAGTTCATAGGCGGCACGATCGACGATGCCATCGCGCAGGACGAACGGCCGCCATGCGGACGGCACAAAGCGCAGCGGCACGCGATCAGGCAAGCGCCTTTTGCCGGTCTGGTAGAGCTCCGCGATGATGGCCAGCGCTGACAGGAGCCCCTGCACCGCACCGGCGCCGCGAAATTCAAAGGTGTTGAGAAAGGCACCGGCAAAGAGCTTCACAGTGCGATGCCGCTCGATCAATTCGGCCGTGCGATCGACGGTTTCCGGTCGCCCGAGCACTTCGGCCTGCTCGACGGCCACGGCGAAGCGCTGCCAGTCCAGCGCCTCGATCTGCGCCAGAAAATCCACGCCCTTGGTGCGCGCGTCGATGAGGAGCCGGCAAGATCCCGTGAGCGTCCGGAGATGGCCTTGCAGCTCGCGCACCGTCTTTAGGGCTTTGTCGCGAGTCCGGTTCTCGGCGCGGCGCGCCATGCTCCCCAACAGCTTGTCGAACATCGTCAGGGCCGCGTCGGTCAGGCTTTCCTCAAGGCGGATGCCGGTTGCCGCCAGTGTTGCATGTCTCCGTAGGGCATTGAGTTCGCCAAGGTGCTGGGGCGTGATGCGGCTGCCTTCGTCCGCCAGCCTGTCAAAAGTCAAAGCCGGGATCATGTCGGCACGGGCGCGATCGAGGCCCAGCGCGCGGACATAGGCGAGCCGTTCGATCAGGCGCAGGATGGTGCGCGCTGCCGGCGACTGTGGCGCATTGCGTAGCCAGGATAGCCATGTGGTGGCCTGCCCCGACCGTCGCGCCAGCAAATCGTCCAGGCCCTGTAGTGTGTCGGGCAGCAGGCCATTTGTGAGCACTTCATAGGTAAGCTGTTCAGCTTGCTGGCGAGCCCGTCGCAGTACCGCTTCGAGAATCGACGAAGAAGGCAGGAGGATCTGCCGACGGCGGAGTTCATCGACGATGACCCCTGCCATCTGGCCGGGATGGATGATGGTCTGCGCGATCGGGATCGAGAAGGCGACAACTTCACGGAAGGCGTCGCGGTCGAAGATCCTGAACCCGTGCGATCGTCGGATTTCAACGAGATGCTCGCGACGGGTCTGGTCCCGATGAGCATAGGCCGCAAAGGCTTCAGGCGCGATGTCGAGTTGCTGCGCTACATAGGCGAGCACAGGAGCGGGCGGGACTTCGCCCGCTTCCAGCGCACGGCCAGGCCATCTCATAGTGAGCAGGAGCATCGCGAAACCGAGCCGGGTGGCATCGCCGCGACGGCGGCCGACAATTTCCACGTCGTCGCTGGTCAGCGTATAGTGCCGCGCAATCTCGCGCTCATCGAGCGGCGCGCTATAATGCCCCGCCCAGATTTCCGGGCTCACCAGTCGCCGTCTCGCCACGCATCATCTCCTTCGCTTTGCGAGTCCGTCAGACGGTCCTCTGGCGGTCAGCATGAATATGTCCGTCAACTCTGGACCCGCGATGGCGATTCGGACAAGAATGCAAATTGATGGGAAAACGGACAGATTGGGACCGGTCGTGGCACTGATCGGCTATGCGCGGGTATCGACCGGCGATCAGAAGCTGGCGCTTCAGCATGACGCGCTGAATGTGGCCGGATGCGAGCGCATCTTCGACGACCATGCGTCCGGCGCCAAGACCGATCGGCCTGGCCTGGCCGAGGCGCTCGCCTATCTGCGTACCGGCGACACGCTGGTGGTCTGGAAACTCGATCGTCTTGGGCGCTCAATGAGCCATCTGATCGAGAAAGTCGGCGAGCTTGCGGCGCGCGGCATCGGATTCCGCTCGCTCACCGAAAACATCGACACTACCACTTCGGGCGGGATGCTGGTGTTCAACATCTTTGGCTCGCTTGCCCAATTCGAGCGAGATCTAATCCGGGAACGCACCCATGCTGGCCTCAAGGCCGCGCGCGATCGGGGTAACAAGGGTGGTCGCCGCCCTGTCGTCACCCCCGACAAGCTACGCAAGGCGCGGGCGCATATCGCAGCGGGCCTAACTGTTCGCGAAGCCGCCGCGCGCCTCAAGATCGGGAAGACAGCTCTCTACAAGGCACTGGAACAAAAAACGCCATGAACTTGGGAATTACCTGCATGCTGTCGGAACATCGAGCGTTGCTCCGCAAACTGCTATTGCCGCTACTCTGTGCCCTCAGCGGATGCGCCACGGTCCAAGATGGCGAGGCCGCAGATGCGCTAGAATATGCATGTGGAGACCTTGCCGTTGTCGGACGCATAGTGACGATTAGCTCAAAGGCCAGTCCCGGCTCCGATGGTCTGCCAAATTGGCGGAGCCAGTATAACCTTCAAGTACGGATCAAACGAGTGATCCAAGGTAAGGAAAACAGGCATATAGTTCCCGCATCAGCAATCGCTCATGCGCAGATACGCGATGATCGGGACTTTCTGGCTGTTCTTCGTCCCGATGGGGAAGGTGGCTACACCCTCATGACAGCCAACCTGTGGGCATATCGTCCGAAAATAAGCGGACCGTGTTCGTAGCGGAAATCTGCCCGCCACATGTGTTCGCTATCCGTTCGCCCTTAGCGTGCAGTTACGTCACTTTCGTGTAGTCACCCCAACGAGATCCGCCAGGACTGCGGCAGCGGGACGCACGGCATGGATCAGACCAATGCCCTGTCCGGCAAAGCCGGGCAGGATATCCTTGCGCTTGGCCTCGATGCCGGCTGCCATGACCGGACCGGCGATCATCGACTGGTACGGCATCGGCAAGGGCTCCTTGCCGGCTGCGACCCAGGCGTCGGCCCACTTGTTGCGGATCATCCGCGCGGGCTTGCCGGTGATCGACCGGCTGACCACGGTATCGGCATCGCCGCCCTCAACGATTGCCTCTTTCTGGAAATCCTCGATCCCCGCCTCTTCGGTGGCCAGGAACGCCGTGCCGACCCACGCGCCTTCGGCGCCGAGCATGAACGCAGCGGCCACACCGCGCCCGTCGGAAATGCCGCCCGCGCCCAGAACTGGCACGCGGTCGCCCACTGAATCGACCACCTGCGGGATCAGCGAAATTGTCCCGATCGGCGAATTGTGCCCGCCGCCGTCGTGGCCCTGGGCGACGATCATGTCGATCCCGCTTTCGACCACCTGCCGCGCGTGCTGGACCTTGCCGACCACCGCCATGACGACCGTTCCATTGGCGTGGAGCCTGTCCATCCACGGACCGGGGTTGCCAAGGCCTGCGGCATAGACCGGGACCTTTTCCTCGATCACCACTTCCATCTGGGCTTCGAAGAACTCTTTCGAGAACAGTGGCGGCCCGCCCTCGGCATCGCGCCCGCCGATCGCCCGCCGTACCGCCTCGCCATCGGCACTGGCCAATCCTTCGCTGGCCATGAAATCTGCGGCAAACTGGCGGTATTCGGCCGCCAGCGCCATCGGATCGGCGGGTGCTGCGCCGCTCTGCGGGGGCTTGCCCCGGCGTACCGAGGCCGGCAGCAGGGTATCGACCCCGAAGGGCTTGTCGGTCAGTTTTCGGGTCTGGCGAATCCAGTCTCGCAGACGCTCGGGCGCGCAGGCTGCTGCACCCAGAACGCCAAGCCCGCCAGCATTCGAAACCGCGGCCGCCAGCGCCGGCACGCTGGCCCCGCCCATCCCGGCGAGGACAATCGGGTATTCGATCTTCAGCATTTGGCAGATGCGGCTGTTCAGGGCCATCGTTTCTCTCCCTTTCAGGTTTCCCGGTTTGCGTTCCCCCAGCGGACCTTTTGGGCGAGCAGTTCGGGACTGCGTTCGGCCAGGTATTGGGTCGATCCAGCAATCAGCCGGTCCATCTGGCGCCGCGCGCCGGCCACGTCACGCATCCGCACGGCATGAAGCACACGCCCCAGGCACCGCAACTGGGTGTCGCGCTCCTGGGCCGAATAGCCCAGGCCCACCGACATGCTGCGGGTCAGTAGGTGCAGCGCGGAAATCAGCAGGCCAAAGGTCGGGTTCCCGCTGGCCCAGCCCAGCAGGTCGTGAAATCGCCGGTTGGTTTCTTCGAATTGCGGACTTTCGCGTTCGCGCTCGAGCTGCGCCAGGCAACCCTCGAGCGCGGCAAGATCTGCGGCGGTGGCCATTTGCGCGGCCCTTGCCGCTACTGTCGGGGCAATCGCTTCGCGCAATTCGAGCAGCGCCTGGAGGTCCGCATCCATGAATTGCAGGATCAGCGCCATCGAGCTGGCGAAATCGGCGGTCTGGGGCCGGGCGACGACCGGTCCACCACCCCGACCCTTGGTGAGATGGATCACGCCTTGCAGTTCGAGAAAACGCAGTGCTTCGCGCAGCGTCGCGCGCGCCACGTCGTAGCGCGCCAGCATGGCATCCTCGTGAAGCAGCCGGTCGCCCGGTCCTCGGGCGTTGCTCTCGATATCCTCCACAATCTCGCGCGCCAGCACCAAGGCGCGCTTGGCCTTGGCCCGGCCCAAGCTTGCGGCAGCGGACGGATGGCGAGGGGAGGCGTGATCTGAGCGCATGATATTCTGATAAGAATTTATCAGAATTCTGTCAATCACCACGCATGAGATCGCTCATACTGGGAACCTTGCATGTTAATCTGATCCTATTTATTGACCGACTTGCCATTTGTCTCTACCATCCCCGGCGCAGACCGAGGTGTAAGAGGCGGCCATGACCACACTGACGATAAGCCCTGACCAGGATAGCGCGGAATTGTCCCGGTTCGTTGCCGGAATCCCGCTTGCGGAAATCGACGTTTCCCGCCCAAGCCTGTTCCAGAGCGACAAGATCGGAGCCTTCTTCGAGCGGCTGCGGCGCGAGGATCCGGTTCATTACTGCGCCGAAAGCTCCTACGGACCCTACTGGTCGATCACCCGATACGACGACATCATGGCGGTCGACACCAACCACAAGGTCTATTCCTCCGAAGCCAAGCTCGGCGGAATCGCAATCCAGGACATGCACCGCGACCAGAGCAATCTTGAGCTCGAGATGTTCATCGCGATGGACCAGCCCAAGCACGATGCCCAGCGCAAGGCGGTGACGCCGGCAGTGGCGCCATCCAACCTGCTGCTGCTCGAACCGGTGATCCGCGAGCGCGCCGGCGCGATTCTCGATGCGCTGCCGGTTGGCGAGGAGATCGACTGGGTGAAATGCGTCTCGGTCGAACTGACCACCATGACGCTGGCGACACTGTTTGACTTTCCCTGGGACGAGCGGGCGCGCCTGACCCGCTGGTCGGACGTCACGACCGCCATTCCGGGAGCGGGAATTGTCGATTCCTTCGAACAGCGCCGCGCCGAGCTGATCGAGTGCGCGATGTACTTCAAGGGGCTGTGGGACCAGCGGATCGATCAGCCGGAGGGGAACGACCTGATTTCGATGATGGCCAATTCGCCCGCCACGCGCGACATGCCGTTCCTTGAGTTTCTGGGCAACCTGCTGCTCTTGATCGTCGGTGGTAACGATACCACCCGCAATTCGATCAGCGGCGGCGTCCTGGCGCTGAACCGGCACCCCGACCAGTATGACAAGCTAAGGCGCGATCCCGCCGTGATCAGCAGCATGGTGCCGGAAATCATCCGCTGGCAGACCCCGCTCACCCACATGCGCCGAACCGCGCTTGAGGATAGCGAGATCGGCGGCAAGCGCATCGCCAAAGGTGACAAGGTGGTGATGTGGTACCTCTCGGGCAACCGCGACGAAACGGCGATCGACCGACCTGAAGAGTTCATCATCGACCGCAAGAATCCCCGCCAGCACCTTTCGTTCGGCTATGGCATCCATCGCTGCATGGGCAACCGCCTGGCCGAACTGCAATTGCGGATCATCTGGGAGGAAATCCAGAAGCGTTTTGACTTCGTCGAGGTGGTGGGTGAGCCCGAGCGACTCCTGTCGAACCTCGTTCGCGGCATCACCCGCCTACCGGTCAAGCTTCACGCGCATTGATTTGCACGCCAAGGGAAAGTCAGATCCCATGATCAAGGTCACATTTGTAGCTCACGATGGCCGCAAGCTCCGCGTCGAAATCGGCGAGGGTTTGACGGCGCGAGAAGCGGCGCTGTTCAACGACGTTCCCGGCATCGACGGCGATTGCGGCGGCCAGTGCGCCTGTGCGACATGCCACGTCCAGGTCGATCCAGCCTGGATCGACCTGGTCGGGCGCCTTGCGGATGACAGTATGGAAGCCGATCTGCTCCAGTTTGCCGAAGGGACCACGGCGGAAAGCCGCCTTGCCTGCCAGATCAGGCTCGACGCACGGCTTGACGGACTTGTCCTCCATGTTCCGGAGCAACAATACTGAGCTCGGGCTGACGGTTGTCCAGCCGGTGATCTAGCTCCTCAACCTTGTTGCGCCTTTTCCCGGTGCGCCGCGGTCCAGGCGTACCAGGCTCCGAGTACGATTACCGCATGAGCCGCCAGCGTTGTGAAGACGACCCATGCCGCCTCGCCGCTGCACAGCAGGCTGTAGATGTCCCAGGCCGCGCCGACCGCTTCGGTGAGCACGATCACCGGGACCAGCGCGACATATTTCCACGGCTGCCGCGCGCCCCACAGGGCGACGACACCGATCGCGGCCAGCTGTATCCCGACGATCAGCCAAGCATCGAGCAGCAGGCCGAACACCGGCTTGCCCTGGCCCAGATCAATTCCCGGGTAGATCAGGGGCAGGGCCCCCGCATAGATCGGCGGCCAGAGCAGGACCAGATTACACAGGTACCAGATTCCGCTGGCGATGAAGAAGATGCGCAGGCTTTGCATGGTTCAATCTCCAAAGGCTGCGCCGGTCAGTCGGCGACCGCGAAAATGTCGGACGTTGCGCCGGCGATCCGTGCAGCCTTGAACGGCGCATAGTCGGGGCAGGCCATGAACGCTTGGACATCCGCCATCGCGGGGAAGCGGAAGATCACCGTATAGTGCGGCACCGCGCCTTCGCCTTCGAATCGTTCGAACCGGTTGGAGCGGCAGATCAGTTCGCCGCCGAACCGCGCAACCATCGGCGGGACATTGGCTTGGTAGTCCGCAACCCAGCCATCGTCGTGTGAGGTGACGGAAGCGATGAAATAGGCGGCCATGATTGTTCCCTCCGTGTCGTTACCGGTCTGGTCGGCGGCTCCCGGTTCGCCGCGTCAAAAAAATCGGTTGCCGGGGCGCGGCAAACCGAAATGATCGCGCAGGGTGGTTCCTTCGTAGTCCTTGCGGAAAATGCCCCGGCGCTGCAATTCGGGCACGACCAGATCGACGAAATCGTCGAGCCCCGCCGGCAGATAGGGGAACATCACGACGAACCCGTCCGAACCGCGCTCCTCCAGCCATTGCTCCATCTCGTTGGCAATCGAATCCGGAGTGCCGACGAAGGCGAGCCCGGCATAGCTGCCGGCTTTCGCGGCGAGCTGGCGGATCGTGAGGTTGTGCTGCCGGGCTTGCGTGACCAGCATTTCACGAGAAGTCTTGCTGGCGTTGGTATCGGGTATCTCGGGGAGGGGGCCATCGGGGTCGAACCCCGAAACATCATGATCGAGCATGCCGCACAGCGAGTGAATCCCGCTTTCATAGTGAACTAAGCTGTCCAGGTGAGCGCGCTTGGCCTTGGCCTGCTCGACCGTGTCACCGACAACGACGAGCGCGGCGGGCAGGATCTTGAGATGATCGGGATTGCGTCCGATCGGGATCATCCGCCCTTTCACATCGGAATAAAAGCTCTTGGCGGCGGCAAGATTCGAAGCGGCGGCAAAGACGACTTCGGCGGTTTCGGCGGCAAGCTGGCGTCCGGGATCCGAGGCCCCAGCCTGGAAGATGACCGGCCAGCCCTGCGGGGGGCGGGCGATGTTGAGCGGACCGAGGACCGAGAAATGCGGCCCTCTGTGATCGAGCACGTGCATCCGCGCGGGATCGAAGTAGATGCCGCTTTCCGCATCGCAGACGAAGGCGTCTTCCGCGAAGCTGTCCCACAGGCCAGTCACGACGTCGTAGAATTCGCGGGCGCGTCCGTAGCGTCCGGAATGATCGGGCTGCACCTCGAACCCGAAATTCTTCGCGCTGTCGGGGTTGGACGTGGTCACGACGTTCCAGCCGGCCCGCCCGCCGCTGATGTGATCGAGTGAGGCAAAGCGGCGCGCGACGTGAAAGGGTTCGTCGAAGGTGGTGGAAGCGGTCGCGACCAGCCCGATCCGTTCAGTCGCGCCGGCCAGCGCCGACAGCAGGGTGAAGGGTTCGAACGAGGTGACGGTGTGGCTGCGGCGCAGCGCCTCGACCGGCATGTTCAGAACACCGAGATGATCGGCCATGAAAAAGGCATCGAACTTGCCCGCCTCGAGCTTGCGGGCGAATTGACGGATCGCGGCGAAGTTGAAATTCGCATCCGGGATTGCCCCGGGGTAGCGCCAGGCGCCGGTATGGATGCTGACCGGCCGCATGAACGCGCCGAGGTGAAGCTGGCGTTGCTGGCTCATGCGTTTCGTTCCTTCAGGTTCGCGAAGACTGCCGGGGATCACCTTCCCGGCAGCTTTTCCAGTATCTGGCGGGTCAGGTCCGCTGTACTGCCGTCGCCACCTAGATCGGGGGTCAGGTCCGCTTGCGGATCGAGCAGGACCGCTTCGATCGCGGCCAGCACCATCGCCGCGGCTTCAGCTTCTCCCAGATGGTCGAGCATCATTGCCCCCGACCAGATCTGGCCGATCGGATTGGCAATACCCTGGCCGGCAATGTCCGGGGCCGAACCGTGCACCGGTTCGAACATCGACGGAAAGCGCCGCGGCGGATTGAGATTAGCCGACGGCGCGACCGCTATCGTCCCGGTTACGCCGGGACCGAGATCGGACAGGATGTCGCCGAACAGATTGGATCCGACCACCACGTCGAAGCGTTCGGGTGACATCACGAAGCGGGCCGCCAGAATGTCGATATGGTACTGGTCGGTGGCGATCTCGGGATATTCCGCGCCGATCGCCGCGAAACGCTCGTCCCAGAACGGCATCGAATGGTATAGCCCGTTGGACTTGGTGGCCGAGGTGACGTGCGGCCGGCCAAGCTTGCGCGCGAAATCGAAGGCGTAACGCAGGATCCGGTCGGTGCCGCGGCGGGTGAATACTGCCTGCTGGATGACGATTTCATCCTCTCCGGTGCCGGTGCGGCCGCCGATCCGGGAATATTCGCCTTCCGAATTTTCCCGCACCACCCAGAAGTCGATATCGCCGGTACTCTTGTCGCGCAGCGGCGAGCGAATGCCGGGCAGCAACCGCACCGGCCGGAGATTGACGTATTGATCGAATTCGCGCCGGATCGGCAGCAGCAAGCCCCACAGCGAGACGTGATCGGGCACCCCGGGATAACCGACCGCGCCAAGGAAGATTGCGTCATGATCGGCAAGCCGGGTGAGCCCGTCATCGGGCATCATTTTCCCGGTGGCAAGATAGGTTTCGCAGCTCCAATCGAAGTCGCGAAACTCGAGCGCGAAGCCGCATCGCTGCGCGACCGCCGACAAGACCCGCACCCCGGCGGGCAGAACTTCGCGGCCGATGCCGTCGCCGGGGATATTAGCTATGGTATAGCGGTTCAAGACTGTTTCCCGTGCCGAAAGGTCAAAGGTAGCTGTTCAGGGTTTTGAGGACCCGGTAAGCCCCCAGGAATGTCGGCGCATCGACGCCGAGGCGTTCGGCGGCCTCGGCGAGCGGCCCCAGCACTTCGTCAACCTCCATGCGCCGGCCGGCCACCAGGTCATCGTGCATCGAGGTCCGCGCCGGCCGGTTCTCCGGCTTGAACCGGCCGACCATGGCCATCACCCCGGCAAGTGCTTCGTCGAAACTTTGGCCGTTGATCTCGACGAGCCGTGAGACAGGGGCAAAGAAATTTCGCGGTTCGTAACCCAGCGCCTTGTAAATCGCCAGCAGGTCCTTGACGATCAGGACATACTGGGCCGCGCCTTCGCGCACCGCCACACCGTCGATGAAATCGAGCTCTTTGATGCCGCCCAGGGTGCTGGCGCTCCACGATGAAGCACTTCCGACCTGGACCAGTTTTTCCCAATGGACATGGGTGATGTCGGCAGTCGAGCGGGACCCCATCCCGGCCGAGTCCAGCGCCTCGGCCATTGTCCGGGTGCGATCGCTTTCCCCGCCTCCCAGTTCGCCGAAATAGGCGGTTACCGGGACGGCCATATTGTTGAGCGCGCGGCCGGGTTCGAGCAGGGTTGCGCCGTCCATGATCGACCCGCCGATCACCTTGTCCTTGCCGAACGCGGCCTGCAGCCGGCCTTCCTTGCCAACCCCGTTCTGCAAGGTGAGGGCGCAGGCTGTCCGGTCAACCAGCACTGTCGCATCGGCCAGCGCCTGATCGGTGCCCTTCGCCTTGGTCAGCAAGATGTAATAGTCGATCGCGTCCTCGACCTCAGCCGGGGTCTCGACCGCGAACAGGTTGTCGCGCTGCACGAACTGTGCACGCACCCCTTCGATTTGCAGACCGCCCTGACGGATTGCCTCGACATGGGGTTTGCGCGCAATCAGCGTTACCTTGTGTCCGCGGCGGGCCAGGAAGCCGCCGACAACGGAACCAAGACCGCCTGCGCCGTGGATGCAGAAATGCAATTGCTTTGTCATTGGTAGTGTCCTGCGTTCGATCAGGCGATGCCGAGCTCGATGAGCTTGGCTCTGATCTCTTCCTTCTTCTGCGGGGTCACGTCGGCAACCGGCGGCAGGATCGGGCCGGCCTTGAGGCCGATCGCCTCATACCACGCCTTGATGTTCGCCAGTGCCGAAGCATAGGTCGCGGTGCGCGCAATATCCCAGACGAACTGGTCATGGTAATATTCGCGGACATCGTGCAGGCCTTCCCACTTGGTGCGGGCCTCTTCCCATTTGCCCTGGTTGGCGAGGTTGATATAGTCGCGCGCGAGGTGGCGCTTTTTGCCATAGAGCATGAACGACAGTTCGCCCCAGCACACCGTCCCGCCCAGCCGGAGGTCTTCGAGGAAGAAATATTCGAACGGCTCCATGGTGTTGAAGCCTTCGGGCATCAGGCTGCGGATCTTGATCGTCTCGGCGCGGTTAAGCGCACCCTGCTTGACCCCGATCACGGTATCGAGATCGGCTAGGCGGCGCATCAGGTTCCAGCTCAGCACCGTGCCCGAAACCGGGGTGCGGTAGAGGCAGACCGCCATATTGCTGCGATCGGTCAGATACTTGAACCAGGCGAAAATCTCGTCGTCGGTTCGCAGCTGGACGACCGGGTTGATGACTTCGGCGCCGTTGAAACCCAATTTCTCGACGAACTGCATCTTTTCGAGCGCGAGGTGGACCGACGGGTCGAGGATGATCGTCCACAGGTCGAGCCGCCCGGCGTTGGCATCGGCGACGATCTCGTGAAAGCGCATCCATTCGGACGGAGTGACGTTCCAGCATTCGGCAATGAAGCCGCCGACAACCAGGCCATCAAGGCCCATTTCGACGTATTTGTCGATGTTGTAGCGGATCCCGTCGATATCAAACTTGTGGTCGGCGGTCATCGGGGTGATCGGGCACTGGTAGAACCCCCGGACTGTCTCGGTGGCCCACTTCTTGGCGTCTTTGCGATCGTAGTCCATGTTAGTATTCCTTCACCCTTTGTCTGGTTGACTTGTTGGCAATGTGCCGAGCTAGGTTGCGGCCAGCGCCGATTGGGCAGCGGCAAGGCGCGCGATCGGAACGCGGAACGGAGAGGCGCTGACATAATCGAGGCCGACCCTTTCGACGACGCCCGCGCCCTCGTGGCCGAGCACAGCCGGCAGTGGCGTCGGAAAATGCTGGTCGCGCACGGTCAGGTCGGTGTGACACATGCCGGCCGCAGCAATCTTGACTAGTACCTCGCCGTCGCGAGGATCTTCGAGCGATACGGTGTCGAGGACGAATTCCCCGCCCTGACGTTCGATGATCGCGGCATAGGCTTCCATGCAAATTCTCCCGATCTGGCGCCAAATCGCGCATTTCTAACAAAAGAAATACAGATTCTTGTCTTGCGTGACTCTCGCATCGAGGATAAGTTTTCGCCGGAAGACCTTGAAACCATTGCCGTCCTGGCGCAACTTGTCTTCACGCCCCAATGTATGCACCGTGACTTCAGTCTGGCGGCGGTTGCGGTAGACAAGGATGTTCGACAGGACGTCCAATTCGCCGTTTTCGGCTTCAAAGGCTTCGACATTCGACACGAAGTACCGGATTTTGGATGGCGGATCCTCCATCCAGACCTGACCTGAATAAAGCCGTTCGACACGCTGCTTGAGCTCTTCGAAGTCGTCGTTGTAAATTGCCGCATCGTCTGGCGTTGGGTCCGGGCGCCGGTCTCTCACGAAGCGCTGTTCGTAAATCGGCATCCAGTAATGGATGTCTTCGGCGACCATTCCGTGCAGCCATTCCCGGTACTGCCCGGTCTGCAACAGTCTGACCTCGGCACGATAGTGCGCTTCGACGGCGTAGTGCACATCCGGCGTCACCGGAACTTGTTCGGTCGACATGTTCTCTCCGTAGTTGTCGATATTTGGACCGGCTCTGGCGATCATTCGGCCGCGTTGAGCTTTTCGTTCCAGAAATTGCGATTCGTGAAGACCGAATCCCAATTGTCGTCGTTTGCCTTCACGCTCGCCCAATCGGGGGCATCGATCATTTCCTTCCAGAACCGGTAGAAGCCCCGGTAGGATGTCTCGCCAATGAAGCTGATGCCGACGATTCCGGGATAAACCGGATGCGGTCCTTCGTAGCCGACGCCCATGGTCGAATTCATCATGCCGTCACGCGTGATCACGCCACGGTTCACGTAGGTTGCCGAAGACATGTTTTCGCCGTCGTCGCTTTCCAGCGTCCCGGCGGTTCCGAATGTTCTCGTCGCTTCGCGCTGTATCGCACTCTTGGTAGCGGGATCGGCATCGCTCGGCACCATGGTATAGGTCCATACTTCAATCTCGTGCGGCCCGCGTGGATGCCAGATTTTGAAGGTGTTGGTGCCATACAGGAACGAGCAATTGGGGAAGATCGCGCCGTTCCAGTGCCCGACATAAAGCCGTTCGCGATCCGCGCCAAACTTGCGGCGCACCTCGCCGCGGGTGTCCTCAAGATATTTGTTCCAGCCGTCGCCCTTTCGGTGGATCCCAGCCGCCGCGTTGTCGACCAACCCAAAGCCATGACCATGCCGGGTCGTGAACTGCAATCCAAGATCGTCGAAGGGAATGTCCGCGCGGTTGCCGGCCAGTCCCGCAAACGGACCACCGATCTGACCAAGCGCCGCCGCATGGGTCCATCCGACATGATATCCGTCGCCGACAAAATTTTCGACCGGCACTTTCCAGTTGCAGTGAAGCAGGCTCTTCATCGGCGGACCGAGCAGTTCCAGCCCAGCGCCCCCTCCTTCCCAGATGGTGTCGAGATAAAAACGGAATTCGCCCAGGTAGTCTTCAAGGCTTGGCGCTTCGGGATCATGGCAACCGAAAATGAAACCCTTGTAGGTTTCGACCCGAACAGACTTCGCCGCCAGCTCTTGCTTATCGAGTTTGTTGTGGTAACAGCGCGACTCGAGTGGGACATCGACCAACGATCCATCCTGCCCGTACACCCAGCCGTGATAATTGCAGACGAACGCCTTGGCGTTACCGCTGTCGGCGTGGCAAATCTGGTTGCCGCGGTGCGTGCACGAATTGATAAAGGCGCGGAAGGTCCCGTCGCTCTGGTGCGAAAGGATGATCTTGTCCTCGGCCATATAAGTCGTGATGAAGTCGCCCGGCTTCGGGAGAAGCGATTTGTGGCCGAGCATCAACCATGCCCGGGAAAAAATCCGCTCTATTTCAAGATCATAAACGTCTCTGTCCCAGAACACCTGACGGGACTGGCTAGCATTGACAGTGTCTACGAGTGTGGTGTCGCCGCTCATGGCTCTCTCCGGTTTCACGCCCCCGATTGTCTTCGGCAGAATCGTGCACTAAGGGCAATGCGATGCACGATATGCAAAAAGTCGACGCTATGCAAGTGGGATTGAAATGGTCGGGCCGTTCCGTCTGATGGGCGCTGCCAACTGTTCCCCAGGCTGGCGGCGTGCCCCAGGTTACCTGTGGAATTCACCATTCTTGCTGCTTTCGCTCGCTTCGCTGTTCTGGGCCTTGAATCCCATCGTCGGCCGGGCGGCGCGCGACTTGCTTTCTCCCCTGTCGCTGGCCTTTTGGCGTTGGGTGGTTGCTTTGCTGTTCGTTCTGCCATTTGCCTGGCAGCACATCGTGGCCGATCGTCTGGTCCTGCGCGAGTCCTGGCGCCTGCTCGCGGTATTGGGCGTATTCGGCGTGGGGGTGTTCGCCTTCATCGTTTACTGGAGCCTGCAACTCACTACAGCCACCAACAGCCTGCTGCTGCAATCGACCATGCCGGTAATGACTCTGGTCATGCCCAGCATCCTCTTTGGGGAGCGGATCAGGCCGCTATTGGTTGCCAGTGCGACGCTGTCCTTTACCGGAGTCGTCTGGATCGTGACCAGAGGGCAGCCTTTCGCGTTGCATCTTGGCGGGCTCAACCACGGCGACTTGCTCGCCCTGACCGGGGTCTTCCTTTACTCGGCCTATGCGACGTTCTTGCGCAAGGTGCCCGCCATACACCACATCACTCTGCTCGCGGTGCTGTTCGCGGTCGGCATGGGAGCGCTGGCTGTACCTTACCTGGTCAGCCTGGCCGACAGCGGGGTCGCCACGCCACGAATTGAAGTGATTAGCGCAGTGGTCTATGTTGGCATCTTTCCCTCGCTGATTGCCTATGCGTTCTTCAACCGCGCGGTAGTCCTGATCGGTTCAGTAAGAGCCGGCGTCTACATGAACCTGCCTACAGTGTTTGGTGTTTTTCTGGCGGTGCTGCTGTTGGGGGAGAGACTCGAAACCTATCACATGGTCGGAGCGGCCATTGTGGTGGCCGCGATATTCGTTTCGCGCCGAGCAGCGGCGGGCCAGACAGAAAACAGGGGAGAGCGGAAACCATGAGTGATGATCCCCGAGACGGTTTTCGCGATGCTGGCTTGCGCGCGGCCCGGTGTGATCCATTCCGTTGTGTTCGGCGGGTTCGCCCCACCCGAACTGGCCAAGCGGATCGACGATGCCACCCCCAAACTGGTGCTCACCGCTTCGTGCGGAATCGAGGGCAGCCGCACCATTGCCTGCAAGCCGTTGGTCGACGAAGCGCTGGTCCTTGCCGCCCACTCGGTCGAGCATGTCGTCCTGGTCCAGCGCGAACAGCTAACCGCGGACTTGATGCCCGTCCGAGACATTGACTGGCACGATCTGCGGCGGAGGACCGCCGATATGCCGGTGCCTCCATGCGTTCCTCTCGCCTCCGGCGATCCGCTCTACATCCTCTACACTTGGGGCACCACAGGAACTCCCAAGGGTGTGGTGCGCGACAATGGCGGACATGCCGTGGCCCTGTCGTGGTCGATGGCCAACATCTATGGCATCGGGGCACGGGACACGTTCTGGGCTGCCTCGGACGTCGGTTGGGTGGTGGGGCATAGCTACATCGTCTATGCCCCGCTGCTGGTTGGGGCCACGACCGTCCTGTTCGAAGGCAAGCCTGTCGGCACACCCGATCCCGGCACGTTCTGGCGGACCATAGCGCGCCATAATGTCAAGAGTTTCTTCACCGCGCCGACCGCGATTCGGGCGATCCGCAAGGAGGATCCCGATGCCCGGTACCTGAAGGAGATCGGCGTCGGCGCGTGCCGTGCCGTGTTTCTGGCCGGCGAACGCGCCGACCCGGAAACGATTGCCTGGCTGGAGCGGAAAAGCGGTTTGCCGGTGATCGATCATTGGTGCCAGACCGAGCTTGGCTGGCCGGCCATCGCTTCGTGCTTCGCGATGGGGGATCTGCGCCGCAAGCCTGGCAGCGCTGGCTTTCCGGTGCCAGGATATCAGTTCGCCATCCTCGACGACGAAGGATTTGCTCTGCCCGACAAGGCAAGCGGCAATGTTGTGATCAAGACCCCGCTGCCGCCCGGCACTTTCCGTTCGCTGTGGAACAACAACGCCACGTTTGTCCGAAATTTCGAGACGTTCCCTGGGTACTACGAAACCGGTGATGCAGGCTTTCGCGACAGTGAGGGCTTCATGCACATCATGGGACGAACCGACGACATCATCAACATCGCCGGTCATCGGCTGTCGACCGGACAGATGGAAGAGATCGTGTCGCGGCAACCAGGTGTCGCTGAATGCGCCGTCGTCGGTGCGGACGATAACCTCAAAGGTATGGTACCGATTGCTTTCGTCACCCCGCAGATTGGTTATGCGGCAGACAAGAGCATAGCCGAGCGCGCTGTCCTTGCCGTGCGTAGCGAGCTTGGTGCGATCGCGGCGATGAAGGCGGTGCTGGTCGTTGAGCAATTGCCCAAGACCCGTTCTGGCAAGATCTTGCGTAGCCTGCTCCGCAAGATCGTGAACCGCGAACCCTTTGATATCCCCGCGACAATTGACGATCCAGAAACGCCGGCCAAGATTGCGGCGGTTTGTCGGGAAGAATTGGGACTAGACGACCCTCATCTGCAAAATCCCGGTAAGTGATTGACCTGCATCATGAGTTTTCGACCGTTTAGAGCGAACGCTGCCGCTTCAGGATTTCATTGGCCGGGAAAGGAGGCGTTCGCGATCGCTCGGCGCGAGGAACTGCTCGGGACGGTGGTCAGCGACAAGGCAGAGTGAATAGCCCCTAGATTTCTGGACGCCTTCGATCCTAATTTTGAGGACAGGAGGCTATTATGGGGAAGCCCAACTTCAGTGATGAGTTCAAGCGTGATGCGGTGGCCCAGATCACCGAACGCGGGTATCTAGTGGCGGAGGTCTCGCAGCGGCTCGGGGTCAGCGCGCACTCGCTGTATGCGTGGAAGCGGCAGCTGGCGAAAGTCGTGTCTGGTGATGCCAGCAAGGATGCCGAGATCCGCCAGCTGAAGCGCGAGCTGGCCCGGGTGACCGAGGAGCGCGACATCCTAAAAAACGTAAGGCCCGCCCCCGTCTGCAAGGATAGAATGGATGGCGTAGTGGGTCTGCATCAACGTATCCGGTCTCAGGCTTGCTGTCCTGGCCAAGATGGGTTCCGCGCGGGTGGGGCCTCATAAAGCTATCGGCGTCATGCGCCACATTTTTAACCAGGCTAACCGCTCCGCCGGTTCGACCGTTATGCCATCTTTCTCACCTCCACAGACATGTCGAGCAGCCGGTTCTGCCAGGCCGCAATTGCGTCAGGTCAAGCTTGCTTGCGGCCGATATGCGTCGCCGCGCCGAAGGACAGCCCAGGCGATCCGAGCCAGCTTGGCAGCCAGCGCAACCACCACAACATTGGGATGCGCGCGTGCAAGCAGATTGCGGATCCAGGCCCCGAGTGCCGTTGGTCTTTCGGCGAAGTGCCGCATCGCCGCCCGCGCGCCGTGGATGAGCTGGGTTCGCAGGTAGCGATTTCCGCGTTTGCTGATCCCGAGCATTTTGGTTTTGCCGCCGGTTGAATGTTGGCGCGGCGTCAGACCGAGCCATGCAGCCAGATCGCGTGCCTTGGCGAACGCGCTGGCATCACCCACTGCGGCGACCAAGGCCGTTGCATTGATCACGCCGATGCCGGGAACCGTAACCAGACGCCGTGCCAGATCGTCTTCCCGCGTCATTGCAATCAATTCCTCGTCATAGGCGCTGATCCTGCGATCAAGGTCCGCCCATTCCTCTCGCAAGTCGTTCAGTAGACGCAGCATTCGGGCGCTGATCGCAAGTTCGCCCGACATAAGTTCGCCCAGTCGCCGGATCAGAGGAGCACGCCGTTGCGGCAGGATGATGCCACGCTCCAGCAAGACCGCGCGCAATTGGTTGGTTAGCCGTGTTCGCTCCGCAACCAGCCTCGCTCGCGCCCGATGCAGAATTTGTAAATCCAGCTGCGCTTCGCTTTTCGGCGTCACCAGGCGCATTGTCGGACGGGTCGCGGCTTCGGTGATAGCCTCGGCATCCCGGTCGTCGGTTTTCTGGCGCCTTGACGTAATGCTGAACGTATTCCGGCGACATCAATCGCACGACGTGTCCCTGCGTCACGAAGATGCGGCTCAGAAAGTGCGCCCCGCAGCATGCCTCCATCGCCACCACGCATTGCGGCAACTTCGAGACGAACCTGATCAGCCCCTCGCGCGTCATTCGCCGACGCATCACGACCGCGCCCGTGGCATCAAGGCCTGCGACGCTGCAGCTGTTCTTGCCAAGATCTACGCCCAAAATGCTGATCGCCGGATTCGTCATAGATCTTCTCCACTTCCATTCCGGCAGCATGATAATGCCGGTCGGTGAGGGGCGGGCCATCCCATAAAGCCACCGCGTATTTCGCCCCAGATGCAAAGTGAGGTACGCGTTCATCGCCGAGCATCGTGATCGTTTCCGTGTGCGGGCAATGTGCCGGTGCCTCGCCGTGCAGCCCAGTGGCTATTATGCCTGGCAGAAGAGTCCGCTGAGCCAGCGGGCTCGGGAAGACGCTCGGCAGACGGAGTTGCTGCGGCAAGCCTGGAACGACAGCGGCAAGGTCTATGGCTACCGCAAGCTGCACGATGTGCTCGATCGGGGAGAGACATCCTGCCCGAACCGTATCGCCCGCCTGACCAGACTGGCGGGTATCAAGGCGCAGATCGGCTACAAGCGCCGGCCGGGCAGCTATGGCGGCAAGCCATCGCTGGCGGTCGACAACACTCTGGATCGCCAGTTCGACGTGGCTGCGCCAGACCGGGCCTGGGTGACGGACATTACCTACATCCGCACCATGGAGGGCTTTGCCTATCTGGCCGTCGTGATCGATCTCTACTCCCGCCGGGTGGTGGGGTGGTCGATGCAAAGCCGGCAAACCACCGATGTGGTGCTGCAGGCGCTGCACATGGCTGTATGGCGGCGCAAACCGAAGCAGCGGGTGCTGATCCACTCAGACCAGGGCTCGCAGTTCACCAGCATGGACTGGGCTGCGTTCATCCGGGCTCACAATCTTGAGCACTCGATGAGCCGACGCGGCAACTGCCATGACAATGCCGTCGCCGAGAGCTTCTTCTCCTCGCTCAAGCGCGAACGCATCCGCCGCCGCACCTACAAAAACCGCGAAGAAGCCCGACAGGACGTGTTCGATTACGTCGAGATGTTCTACAACCCGGTGCGCAAGCAGGTCAGGAACGGGATGCTGTCACCCGTCGAGTTCGAACGGCAGCAGATTTTGAAAGCGGAAGGCGTCTAGTCATCTGGAACTGAAATAAGCTTCATTGTATGCTGCCTGCGCGAGAGGAGCGCAGTATGGCCAACGCTATCGGCAGACCGACGAAACCAGTGGTTCTGGAAGCGGAGGAACGGGAATATCTGGAGCGGCAGGTGCGCCGACGGCGAGTGTCCCGTTCGATGTCGGAACGATGCCGGATCATCTTACGATGTGCAGACGGCATCCAGAGCAAGGTCGTGGCGGCTGAGTTGGGCGTGCACGAGCACACAGTCGGCAAGTGGCGCAGGCGCTTTCTCAAGGATCGTATCGAGGGGCTGCTGGACGAAGCTCGACCAGGCAGACCCCGGACGATCGCGGATGATCAGGTGGCAGCCGTGATCGAGCGGACACTGCGCTCGAAGCCAGATGACGCGACCCACTGGTCAATCCGTTCGATGGCAGGCGCGACCGGCTTTTCACATACCACGATCCGCCGAATCTGGGCGGCCTTTGGATTGCAGCCGCATCGCTCGGAGACGTTCAAGCTGTCCAGCGATCCGCTGTTCGTCGACAAGGTCCGTGATATCGTTGGCCTATATCTGTCGCCGCCCAACCGCGCATTGGTGCTCAGCGTGGACGAGAAGAGCCAGATCCAAGCACTCGATCGCGAGCAGCCGGTCCTGCCGATGATGCCCGGCATGCCCGAGCGTCGCACGCACAGCTACGTCCGCCATGGCACGACCTCACTCTTCGCCGCGCTTGATATCGCCTCGGGCTTTGTCATCGGGAAATGCTACAAGCGGCACCGCGCCGCCGAGTTTCTCGACTTTCTCAAGCAGATCGACGCGCAGGTGCCGCCCGACCTCGATGTCCACATCATCATGGACAATTACGCCACCCACAAAACCGCGCTGGTTCGGACATGGCTCGCTCGTCGGCCGCATTACCACGTCCATTTCACGCCGACCTCGGCATCCTGGATCAACCAGGTCGAACGTTGGTTTGCAGAGCTCACCCGCAAGCAGTTGAAGCGCGGTGTCCATACCTCCACCAGCGAGCTGGAGCAGGACATCCGCACCTTCATTGAACGCCACAATGAGAACCCGAAGCCATACCGGTGGACCAAGTCGGCCGACGAGATCCTCGCCTCCGTCAAGCGCTTCTGCCAAACCGCAGAACGTACATTATGCGGCGAACTTTAGATTCAGATGACTAGCTCGTCGCCCCATATCTCATCGTTGTATAATGTGCAAATATTATCCCATTACGCCATTTGCCGCGACCGGAACGGCGGCCGCCACTCGGTCTGGAATGAGGCCTGTTCGGAGGCATCAAACCGCACGCGACTGAAGCGAGTGATACCCACCGGCGCGCCGGGCTTCGTCCAGGCGCATTCCCGCATCAACGGCGGCGAGGATCGCTTTTTCGGCGATTTCTACTTCTTCGGCGATCGCAACGACTTCCTCGACCCGGCCCGCCGGAATCGCGACGACCCCATCGGAATCCCCAACCAGCCAATCGCCGGGCTCGATCCGCACCTCTACAAGTTGAAGCGGCACACCATAAGCATGCGCGGTGGATCTGTCTTTGGCAGTCCGCATTGTGACGCTGCGGGAGAATACAGGGTATTTCAGCAAAACACAGCAATCGCTGTCTCGGCAGACACCATCGATCACCGTGCCTGCGACGCCCTTCTTGTGCGCCACACGGGTCAAGATATCGCCCCAGACGGTCTGATCCAATTTACCGCCGTTGTCGATTGCTACCACTGCCCCTTCGGGCACGTCGTCGATATAGTCTCCGACTATTCCCTGGGTCAGTCCGACCGGAAGCATCTGAACCGTGAAGGCTGGTCCCGCAAACTTCATCCCCCGTGCTACCGGCAGGATTCCAATCGCCTGGCCGCTGATCGCCAGACGATCCAGCGCATCGGACAAGGCGGTTACACCCACTGCATTCAGCCGCCTAACGAGTGTTTCCTCGCTCATCTCTTTCCCTGCCTATTTCAGCATTTCTTCGTAGTTCGCACCCATCACGTGATCAATTGGAGCGCCTTGCTCAAGCGCAGCGATCATGGCGGTTTCACGGCCAAGGATTCGCTCTGCCTCTGCCAGAACTTCGTCCACATGTTGTTGGTCGAAGAACACGACGCCGCTTCCATCCGCCACAACCCAGTCCCCGGGGTTGACCACTATGCTGCCGATTGTGACTCGGCAGCCCCAGTCATGCTCCGCGACCCGACCGCGCGCTGTAAGCGGAACAACTGCGCTACCGAAGACTGGGAAACCAAGCTCGCTGCTTTCATCCAGATCGCGACAAGCGCCGTCGACGATCACGCCGGCAATGCCTTTCCGTGCCGCGGCCCGGCTCAGCAGGCCACCCCAGCCAGAGGCATCGGTCCTTCCGCGATGCTCGACGACCACGATCTCACCCGGTTGTGCCGCCATGATGGCAGAGGCCCCCAGGTGCCGTTTGGGTAGTCCTTCGATAGCCGGTCCGAGTTTCACGGTCACAACCCTGCCGGAAATGCGCTGCCTGTTTGCGGTCAACCGGACGAGACCTGGGACGGTTCCGCGGAGACCGAGTTTGTCGAGTGCGTCTGAAATGGTGCAGGTGTCAAGGGCGGCGACACGCTGAGTAGCTGCCAAATAAGACGTTGGTGAGATGTCTTCAGGCATTGTCCGGCACCATCGCTATCGCTTCGCACTGCACCAGGATGTTGCCCGGGAGGTCATCGTAAACCAGCATATGCCGAGCCGGCCGCGACGAAGGATCGGGAAAGTGCGTGAGCCACAATTCGTTGATTGCCGGTCTAAGCTCTTTCGTCTTCACATAGAAGGTCAGTTTGGCAACATCGTCGAAACGCGCGCCGGCTGCTGCCAAGATCCGGTCCAGGTGCCAGAATGTCAGGCGGACTTGATCGCCAGCGTCTTCCGCCACTTCACCGGTTGCCGGATCCAAACCGTAGACCCCACCTGTCACGACAAGACGGTCCACCCGGCTCGCGGCAGGGATCGGATTGCCGGAATGGTGAAGGCCTTCAACTTCGATGCTGCGTCGTGTCACGATCCCCAATCCTTGAGAGCGACCTGTTGAATTACCGGAAGTCGCCGAAAATCTGCATCGTCGCCAGGCACGCAATCAAACGTCGAGACGGGAAAACAATCGACGGGCATTGCCTTCGAAAACACCGTTTAGAGCAGCCTGGTCAAGTGAAGGAAGCGCCTCGATCACGGGCTTGAGATCGTCGTAGTGACGCCCTGAAACAGGATCGATGCCGTCTCCCGATCCGGGCCTTTCCGTTCCGAAACAGCATCGGTCGTGTCCCACGGTCTTGAACAGAAGCGCGAGCGAATCCGGGTTATGAAGAACCGTGTCAAACCAGAATTTTCGTAGAATTTCATCGAATTGGGGTGCATCGGCAGCGATACGCCCCTGGGCCCGGGCCATTTCCCGATGCGAGCGCCACCGTCCGATCTGGTAGGGAATGGGACCGCCGCCATGGCTAATCATCAACTTGAGGTCGGGGAACCGGTCGAACACGTCGGCCCGGTAGATCGAGGTAATCGCCAGTCCCTCTTCCGCAATGAAATGCTCATCATAGGTCTCGCGCCCGTTGCAGCATTGTCCCGAATGGATATGGGCGGCAAGATCCAACTCACACAATTTCTCGTACAGCGGGTACCAATAGGGATCGCCGAGCGGAGGCGACCCGTTCATCCCCTCACTGGGGTCAGGGTTCAGCAAGACGCCCACGAAACCAAGCTCATCCAGCACTCGCTCGATTTCATCGAACAACGAGGTGACCGGCCGATCAACTTGCTGCGGCAAGGCTCCCACTCCCCGGAAGCGATTCGGATGCATCCGAACTGTCCGGGCAATCATGTCGTTTGTGTCACATGTCCAGTCGACGATGTCATTCCACCGGGCAGTTCCATTCAAGGTCAGGAATGGTCGAGGAGAAAGCAACTGCAGGTCGGTCCCCACCGCATCCATGATCCTGACGTTCTGGTCCGCGCTCTCTTCCAGCAGACGCTCGGACACCTGTGCACGATAGCTGCTGCCATATTGCCCCCCTGAAACCACAAGATTGCTCCTGTGCGCGTAGAGCGCCGCAGGCGCGACAAGGTGAGCATGGGCGTCGATTATCATTGCTTTGCGATCTTTCAGAGAAGTCCGGCCCTGGCTGGCAATTTCAGCAATGCTCAGCAGCCGATATCAAATCGGATATACCAGATACCGGGGCAGGACGGACGTATCGAGCTCGGCCCGTCTGGACAGCAGCTTCAACGCACCGGCTTTTTCCAAACGGATGGTATCCAGATATTGACCCGCAGCCAGGACTTGGGTGATGCCGCTATCGGTGGGCGTCATGAAGACCGAGAAATTCGATCGCATCGAGATAGTAGAGGCATCGGCGCGTTGATACGCGACGCGCTGGACGAAGTGACGGGTGCGATAGTCCTGGAACGTATCGACCCAGATATCGTTCACGAAAGTGACGCGATCCTCGAGCCGGGATCGGCAATCATCGTACATGAAACCCAGGGCGAGACCATTTTCCGAATTTTCGGCGGCACGGCAGATATAGGAGGCCTCGTCTTCCTCGGAATAGTTGGCGAGCCAGCCCTCCATGTCCTTGCCGTCAAGCGCGCTGGAGTCCGCTAGCAGAAGAGCGTCGAGCGCGGCCTCGATCGCAGTGTCGGTCTGCGTCATGCCTCGGCCCTCTCGAAACCCATCACCGACCGGTAATATTCCCAACGGGGAAGATTGCCGCTCTCGTCGTTCTGGAGGAATTCCGACTCCAGCTTCGACTGGTCGTGCACTCCCTTCTGGAAAATAGCATTGCCAGGGGTGTGATTGCCGATGTGGATGCGATGGAAGACCGACGCGTCCTCCATGCTGATCAGGCCGCAGGGGCCCAGCAGGTTGGAACTTTGCCGTAGGCGATGGCTGACCATGTCCTCATCATCGTCCTGGTGTGCGAAATAGGCGTAGTGGACTTCAACCGTCTCTTCGTCGATCGGGGTCGCGAAGCGCAGATTGATCACATCGAGATGCTTGGTCGAAACGAAGGTCGGGAAGAGCGAAACGATGCGCGACCCGACCGAGGGATCCTGCCCCTTGAAGGCGATCAGCGAAGCGTCCTTGAGCACTGTGGGGCCACTGACCACCGACAGCGCCGATTCGAAACAGATGTGCACGTGTTTCGTCGCGGCGAACTGGCGTCCCTTACCGCCTTGCCAATTGAGCATCTTGAATGCCTGGTGGAGCAATGGCGCATGGTAGCCATCATTGTCGGTATAGGACTTCCAGTTGCTGTCGTAGCGCACCTTCTGATAGCCCAGCAGCTTGAGCCTGCCGTCCCCTCCCAGCAGTTCGCGCAAGGTGTTCTGCGAATCGCCGAGGAATTCCGTCAACGTTTCGGTTTCAGCCGAAAGGGTCACGAAAATCAGGCCGTAGAAACTGTCGAACCGGGGCTGCGCCAAGGGATAGTCGGACTTGTCGAAGCCGGGCAGGAAATCGCGATGGTTGGGGCAACCGACCAGATCGCCCTTCGAATCGAAAAGCCAGCGGTGATAGGGGCATTCGAATTCGGTCTTGTTCCCCATCACCGCGGTTTCGAGCTGGTTGCCGCGATGCGAACAGGCGTTGTAAAACACCCGTACCAGCCCTTCAATATCGCGGGCAATCAGCAGCGGGACGCCAGCCAAGCGGAAGGTTTTGAAATCGCCTGGATTGGGCAATTCGCTTTCATGCGCGACCGGGTGCCATTCCTGCCCGAAAAAGATGCGCTTGATCTCCTCCGCGTAGATGTCCTTGCGGGTGAACGCCGCTTTCGGAACCTCGTTGAAGTTCTTGGGCCAGGTCAACCCCGTTTCGGTCATCGCGAACCTTCTAAGCGGCAGCCCCCAAATCTTCAGCTTCGAGCGCCTTGCCCAGTTCGGCCCACATCTGACCGGACTTGCGCGCGCCTGCCAGATAGGGCTCCGGACAGAGATGGTATGGCGGACGCACCGGCCCAGCCTTCATCCAGCCACCGGCGTCCATCCGCGCCTTTTCCAGCGCAATATTGTAGGTCGAGAATTCCTTGAAGCTGCCGTTCGGGAACAAGGGTGCCGCGGTCGGGCCGAGGCGGCCCATGAACGCCTTGGCCGCGCTCCAGTCGCCGCTTGCGCGAGCCTGGACGACCAGGTCGCGCAGGGTCGTGGTTACCAGCGGGTGGCAGACCGCGCCGCTCGACCAGAAGGCATCGACCGAATCATCCATCCGCGCCGCTCCGTAATAGTCGAAGTCGATCGGCAGCAGCTTGATCCGACCGCGGATCGCGGCCAGGTCGGGCAAGAGGTTGGCGACGCCGATATATTTGGCGGTCACGACCTGAGGAATTTCAGCCACCTGAGCCCAGAACGGCCGCGGGAAATCGAATTTGAAGGCTTCCGGGTTCGCGTAGATCGCGATGTTCATTTCCGGCACGGCCTCGGCAACGTCCTTGTAGAACTGGACAGCGACGTCGAGGCTCGGCGCGCACCACATCGGCACGCCGAGCATTGTGCCGTCGGCGCCCAGTTCAAGCGCCTGGCGCGTCAGCGCCACCGTATCGCGGGTGTTGATGCAGGTCGTGCCGACGAAGACCGGAACCCGGCCGGCCGCCGCGTCGACCAGCGCACGCATGAAATCCAGCTTTTCGTCAAGGGTCATGGTCGCCGCTTCACCAAGCGTTCCCATGCTCAGGATGCCGTTGATCCCGGCATCGATCAGCCCGTTGACCACGCGAGCGGTTTCATCGAGATCGACGGTTTTGGTCGCACGCCAGTCCGACGCGTTAGCCTTGGACGGGGTCGGAATGATTGCCCAAGCGCCCTTGACATCGGTGGCGCTCAACAAAGTCTTTGCCATGGCTCATGCTCTCCCATTGGAAATAGCCCCGCCTAAAGCGGGACGTTCCCCATTGTGTAATGCTTTTCCTTATGCCACTTCAAGTCCTAATATCGGATTCTCGCCGCTACTGGCCGAATTTTCCGAAAATCGAATAGATCTGGCGGCGCCAGGACGGACGCAAGGGAGGTTGTGTGGACGAGACTCTGTCGAAGCGATTCCATGACAAGGTGGCCGTGGTCACAGGCGGAGCGCAAGGTATTGGCCTAGCGACCGCAAGGCGCCTGGCCGAGGAAGGCGCAAGCGTGGTCATCGCCGACCGCGCAGCGGAGGCGGCTGAGGTTTCGGCCGCACAGCTTCAGGCAGAAGGCAGCAATGCTCTGGCTGTCGCGGTGGACCTGGAGCATTGCGAGGGCGCGGTCGAGTTGTATCAGTCGGTCATCGACCGCTTCGGGCGAATCGACGTCGCCGTCCACAACGTCGGCGGTACGATCTGGGCCAAGCCCTACTGGGACTACGCCCCGCAGGAAATCACCGCGGAAATCAACCGGTCGCTGTGGCCGACCCTGTGGTGCTGCCACGCAGTGCTGCCCCACATGCTGGCGGCAGGGCGCGGCGCGATCGTCAACATCGGCTCGGTTGCGACACGCGGGGTCAATCGCGTGCCTTACGCCGCTGCCAAGGGCGGGGTCGCTGCGCTGACCGCTGCGCTTTCGCTTGAACTCGAAGCCAGCGGCATCCGCGTCAACTGCGTCGCGCCGGGCGGGGTCAACGTGACCAGAGTCACCCCGCGCAATCCGGCTGCGCCCACCGACGCGGATCGCCTGGGGTTCGGCCAAGTGATGGAGCAGACGCTGCGCGATACGCCGATGGCCCGCTTTGGCGAGCCCGAAGAACTGGCCGCGGCGATCTGCTTTTTCGCCTCCGACGATGCGTCCTATGTCACAGGCCAGACGCTGTACGTGGCTGGGGGCGGCATCGGCTGACCGCGCCGCCGGAAATCAGCCCGCCTGCTTGAGCAAGTCCCGCAAGGAAACATTGGCGTCTGCCAGGCTTGCGGCGCTGGCGCGGGCTCGCCTTTCGACGAGCCGCTTGCCCACCCCCATGTCGGGCGCGCGGTTGACCGTCAGTACGCCTTCGATCGTTTCACCGGCCAGGAAGAAGGCGACGAAGGTGTTGCTGTCCATCTCGCCGCGAATTGCGATATCGGCTTCTACGGGAATTTGCCCGCAGAACTGGATGTTGAGATCGAACTGATCGCTCCAGTACCACATCGGCTTGCAGTAGGAGACCTCCTGCCCCAGCATCGCCAGGGCGCCCGCCTGCGCCTGGTCGGCAGCGTTCTGGTAGGTTTCCTGCCTGAACCGTCCGCCGAAAAACCCGTCCTGCTCGGCCACGTCGCCCGCCGCGAATACCGCCGGGTTGCTGGTCTGGCATCGACGGTCGACGATGATCCCGTTGTTGACCTCGATCCCGGCATCGCGGGCCAGCGAGGTGGCCGGCACGATCCCCACCCCCACGATCACGGCATCGCACGGAATCACGGTGCCATCGTCTGCCACGACCGCGCTGACACGGTTGCCGGCAAACCTGAAGCCGGTCACGCCGCAGTTGAAATGGGTCGCTACTCCCCGCCTGCGATGCTCCTCGCCCAGCCATTGCCCAAAGCGCCGGCCGAGCGCTCTTTCCATCGGCACTGGCATCGGCTCGACGACGGTGACCTTGCAGCCGAGTTTTACCGCACTGGCGGCGACTTCGGCGCCGATTACGCCCATGCCGACGATCACGATGCTGGCACCTTCGCGCAGGTCGAGCGCCATGCGGGTCGCATCGTCTCGTGTGCGCAGATAATGGACGTTCTCGCAATCGGCCCCGGCAAGGTTGAGCTTGCGGGCGTGACCGCCCGTGGCGAGCAGGATCCGGTCCGCCTGAACCAGCTCGCCCCCTGACAGGCGGACCCCGCCGCTCGCAAGGTCGATTGCTTCGGCTCGGGTGCCCAGGCGCATGTCGATACGGTTATCGTCGTACCAGGCCTCGTCCTGCAGGAAGAAATTGTCCGGAACATTTGCCGGTTCCCACAGCACTTCCTTGGAGAGCGGCGGCCGTTCATAAGGACGCCACGGTTCTTCGCCGATCAAGGTGATCCGCCCGTCGAACCCTGCCTGCCGCAGGGCTTCGACTGCGCGCCCACCGGCCAGGTTTGCACCAACTATAGCAATCGAGCGCACTTAGTTCTCTCCCAAATTTCTGTTTGCCACGTCAGGGCTGTTCAGGGCAGCCGCGGTGACTGTCTATCTTTGCATATTATACAACTCGTTGCAAGTGATGGATGATGAGGCACTCTCTACCGCCCGATCTTTTCCAGGCGCGATGCAGGTTGCCGGCGAGTCATGCCAAGGTCTCGAGCTACCTGCGCGACATTGCCCTGTGCAGCCTCAAGCGCTGCTTCGACGATCGTGCATTCAAATGTTTCCAGCCCTTCCCCGTTCTGTCGCAACAGTCCGACCAAGTGACTGATCGACTGATCCTGTTCTTTACCGACCTCGGCGCCCGACACCCGTCCATCGTTGGTCAAGGCCAGGTCGGCCCTGATGCACGCGCGACCCGAGCCGAGGAACAGGTGCCAAAGGTCGATCGCCTCGCCATCGTTCACCAGCAAAATCGCACGTTCAACCATCGTTCGATTTCCCTGACATTGCCCCCTCGTGGCCCTCATATCGCCCTCTATCTCGTATCCGCACTCCTGCTTGACCCGGAGAACCTTGCTCTGAGCCAGCGGGGACAGCATCGAGATTTCATCAAGGAACAGTGTGCCGCCATGCGCCAACTCGAACCGTCCCGCTCGGCCCGCCAGAGTCAGAGCCTTTATCATACTCAAATTATGTGTAGAGCGTTCGGCCATTCTGGCGCTCGTGATCGGGCGCGCTGGCAAAGATCGCGTTGGTCAGACCGCGCGACCCCCAACCGACAGTTGCACCCGAATGGGAATTTTTCTCTCTGATTACCCCCTTGCAACTTAGTCTAGGCCGCATCCCTTTTCGGGGATGCCGCGACTTCCATTTTACGCCATTCATGGCCAAGCAAGTACGCAGAGCCAGACCGAAGTCGATCGGGCAAACCCAGCTCTCAGTTATCGACCAGGATCATCTTTCGCACCATGTCCTGAACATCCACTTTTGCCTTGTTGTCCAGCAGCACGGCAACCCGGTTGATGGTTGCGATCACCGAGGTGTACTGGCCATGCGCATAATAGGCATCGATCGGGTAGACGACTGTCTTGTCGACCGGCGCCCGCTGGTAGCTGAGCTGGCCGATGCCATAGATCGCAAGCCCGCCTGCTTCGGCATGGCCCATCATGCGTTCGGCCCGATCCCGAGTGATATCGCCGCCGAATTCGACCAGTTCCGGCGGTGCAATCGTTGGTCCCACATGGGTTGGCTTCCACCGCGCGGCGCCGATCACACCCGCCACGTTCAGCAGTTCCTTGAACTCGAATTTTTCGGCCATGGTTCTCGATCCTCCACATTCGGATACAGGGTGTCGTTCCTGCGGTGTTTGCCGTCTGGCCGAACCGGCGGATCAGGCGTCGGGACGCTTGCCGATGCCGACGCCGCCGTCGCTGAGCAGGACCGTTCCGGTCATGTATGCGGAATCGCGGCGCGAAGCCAAAAGCGCGTAGAGACCTGCATGATCGTCCGGCTCGGCGATCCGCGCCAGTGGCGTCATGCCCGCGATCATTCCGTCCAGGCCAGGCATCTCCTCCATCTTGGTTTCGGAAAACCCGCCAGTCTTGGTGCCGCTGAACGGAGTTCGGGTGCCGCCCGGCGCGACGCCATTGACCCTGATATCGGGTGTCAGTTCCCAGGCCAGCTGCCGGATCAGGCCAAGCACCGCGTGCTTCGATGCGACATACAGCGTCCCGCCGCCGCCAGTGTAGTAGCTCGACGTCGAGGCGGTAAAAACGATGCTGCCTTTGGTTTTCCTCAGTTCGGGGAGAGCGGCGCGCGCACCGAAGAAATACCCCTTCAGGTTGACGTCAAAGATTTCGTCGAATGTCTTTTCCAGAATCTTGGGATCCTGCTGCTCGAGTGGCACCATGAAATCCCAGATCCCGACATTGCCGACAAAGACATCCAGCTTGCCAAATGCCGCGACAGTCTCGGCAACGGCCCGGGCATTGTCTGCAAAGGAACGGACGTCGCCCGCGACCACGGTGACCTTGTCACCGTGGCGCGAACGCACCAGCTGGGCCTGATCGTCGTCGCGGACGAGCACGCCGACCCTGGCCCCTTCTTCGATGTAGCGGGCGACCACCGCCGCACCAATTCCGGTTGCGCCGCCGGTCAGCAGCGCAACCTGTCCTTCAAGCCTTGCAGACAATGCCTCTCTCCTCTTCAAACCGATTGTACGGGTTGGACAACCTTACTGGTCGAACATCCCCACGCGCCCTTCCTGCAGATTGACGATAACCGACTTGGTCTGCGTGTAGTGGTTCAGCACCTCATGGCTGAATTCACGACCGAAACCGCTCTGCTTGTATCCGCCCAGCGGCATGTTGGGCTTGAGGTTGTAGTAACGGTTGATCCACACCGTTCCGGTTTCGAGCTTGCGGGCAATCCGGTGCGCGCGGGCGATGTCCTTGGTCCAGACGCCGCCGGCCAGGCCATAGGTCGTGTCATTCGCCAGCGCCATCATATCGTCTTCGTCGTTCCAGGTCAGCACGCTGGTGACAGGGCCGAAGATTTCCTCGCGAGCGATGCGCATCGAGTTGCTGACATTGGTGAAGACCGTGGGCTTGATGAAATGCCCGTCGGCCAAGCTATCGTTCCGGCTGCCGCCGGTAAGGACGGTCGCGCCTTCCTCGGTGGCCAGCTGGAGATAGCTCTGGACCTTGTCCATCTGCATCTGCGAAGCCTGCGCGCCGAGTTGGGTGCCGAAGTCGAGCGGATCCCCCTGCCGGATGCCTTCAAGAGCTTCCTTGAACTTGGCGAGGAACTCGTCCTGGATCGATTGGTGCAGGAACAGCCGCGAACCGGCCAGGCAGACCTCACCCTTGTTCAGCACCGTCGACATCGTGGCGCTCTCCACTGCCGCATCGATATCGGCATCCGCGCAAACGATGTGCGCCGACTTGCCGCCCAATTCCAGAGTCTGGGGAATGATGTTCGAGGAAGCATACTGGATGATCCGGCGAGCCGTCGCCACCGAACCGGTGAACGCGACCTTGCGGACATCCTCGTGGGTCACCAGCGCTTCACCGACGTCGGCGCCGTAACCGGTCACGACGTTGATTACGCCCGGGGGCAGAAGGTCGGCCATTTCGACGAAGAATTCGATAACCGAAAGGCAGACGGTTTCCGCGGGCTTGAGCACCACCGTGTTGCCTGAAGCCAGGGCTGGCGCGATCTTGCAGGCCATCATCAGGATCGGAACGTTCCACGGAATGATCTGCGCACAGACCCCCAGCGGCTCGCGGTGAACGATGCCGATCGCGTCGGGAAAGTCCAGCGCCTGGCCGTGCAGACCATAGGCCGCGCCGGCGAACACTTCGAACTGGCCGATCGCCTGCGGCATGTCGAAGTGCATCGATTCGCGGATCGGCTTGCCGTTGTTCAGGGTTTCGAGCGTGGCGTAGTGCTGGTGGCGTGCCTTGAGCCGGCGGGCGACCTCGATCAGGATTTCCTGACGTTCGGCGGGCGAGCTTTCCGACCACTTCGGGAAGGCGGCCTTGGCCGCTGCGACCGCGCGCTGGATGTCCTTGGCGTTGCCGGCCTGGATCTTGGTGAGCACCGCCCCGGTCGCCGGGTTGATCAGGTCGATCGTCTTGCCGCTGTCGCCCGAAACCCATTCACCGCCAATGAAGTGTCCGTATTCCGGCTTGATGCCGTATTCGTTTTCCGTGCTCTTCAGTTGGGTAGCCATTTCAAATCTCCTTCCAAAACTATTCTACTGCAATGACCAGGTTTCCGGCCGGAAACAGACGGCAAGCCAGGGCATAACCTGCCTGGAGATCGCTATCCGACACCTTCGCCGCACTCATCTTGCCGGTCCGATAATCGCCTTCGACTACCTTCACCCGGCAAATTCCGCAGCCGCCGCCCCGGCAACCAACCCCGATATCGCCGGCACCACAACGTTCCATTGCGAGGAGGACCCGCTCGTCCCCGCCGCAGGTAAACTCGCCGCCGCCGACCACGCGGATTTGATAGAGGCCGGTCACGGTTCTAGCCATGTCCAGCTGCCTTCGCGGCTGCTTTGGCAGCGAAGGACTCTCCACCCACCGCGAAATGACCCGGTGGAATCTCGCGCAGGATGACGCGAACCGATTCGCGCGGAGCGCCGATCGATTCGATGGCGGCAGCGGTCAAAGCCTGGATCAACCGCTCCTTATCGTCGGGAGTCCTCCCTTCGAGCATATTGACCTCGATGATCGGCATTCAGGCCTCCACCTGGAACATGACCGAACCCAGCCCCTGGACGGTCGTGCGCACCGTCTGGCCAGGCGCGAGATTGGGCGCGGCGGTAATCCCGCCCGCCATCACGATGTCTCCGGCCGAAATCTCCTCACCAGCTTCGGAAACAAGCCTGGCTGCCGCGACCAGCGAGCGCAGGGGGTGGCCGAGAATCGCGGCGGTCGAGCCGATTTGCGTGACTTCCCCGTCGATTTCGAGGTAAACGCCGAGGTTCGAGAAATCCATCGCCGGATTGTTCCAGGAACCGATCACCAGCCCGGACGACGAGGTGTTGTCGGCGATGACATCGGACAGCGCGAACTTGAAGTTCTCATAGCGGCTGTCGATGATTTCCATGGCTGGGGCAATCGCCTCGACCGCCGCCAGCGCGGCCGCCGCCGTCACTTTTCCGGCCAGCGGCGCCTTCATCAGGAAGGCGACTTCAGGCTCGACCCGCGGATGGACAAAACGCGCCCGCGACATGGCCGTGCCCTCCTCGATCAGCATGGCATCGGTCAATCGCCCCCAGGCGACCTCGTCGACCCCGACCTGCAGCATCTTGGCGCGGCTAGTCAGCCCCATCTTGACCCCGATGCGGCGTTCGCCCCGCGCCAGCCGCCGATCGACCGACAGCTGCTGGACCCGGTAGGCATCCGCGACGCTCAGATCGGGATCGGTATGGGTGAGCTGCGGAGTGGCACGCGCGTGCAAGGCGGCGCTGTCGAGGATTTCTGCGTATCGCTCAAGTTTGTCCATTGCGATGTGCCTATGCCGCGCGTGTGGAAACGAGATCGAGCGCGACATCGACGATCATGTCTTCCTGCCCCCCGACCATCCGGCGCTTGCCCAGTTCGATCAGGATTTCGCGCGTATCCAGCCCATACTGTTCGGCGGCCTTTTCCGCGTGGCGCAGGAAGCTCGAATAGACCCCGGCATAGCCCAGGCTCAGCGTTTCGCGATCCACGCGCACCGGGCGGTCCTGCAGCGGACGGATGATGTCCTCCGCCGCGTCCATCAGCGCCATCACGTCGCAGCCATGGTTCCAGCCCTTGCGGTCGGCGGCGGCGACGAACACCTCGAGCGGCGCGTTGCCGGCCCCTGCTCCCATTCCGGCAAGGCTCGCATCGATCCGCACCGCACCCTCCTGGGCCGCGACGATCGAATTGGCGACGCCAAGGCTGAGGTTGTGGTGGGCGTGCATGCCGCGCTGTGTTTCCGGCTTGAGCACGCGGTCATAGGCCCGCAGGCGATCGCGCACCCCGTCCATGTCGAGTGCGCCGCCGCTGTCGGTCACATAAACGCAATGCGCCCCATAGCTTTCCATCAGCAGGGCCTGCTGTGCCAGCGCCTCGGCATCGATCATGTGGCTCATCATCAGAAAGCCCGAGACATCCATGCCGAGGTCTCGGGCAATGCCGATATGCTGCTTGGCGACGTCGGCTTCGGTGCAATGGGTCGCGACCCGGACCGAACGCACCCCAAGCGCATAGGCGCGGCGAAGTTCCTCGACCGTGCCGATACCCGGCACCAGCAATGTGGTCAGCACGGAGTTCCTGATCACGTCGGCGGCGGCTTCGATCCATTCCCAGTCGGTATGGGCGCCGAACCCGTAATTGAACGAGGTGCCGTTGAGGCCATCGCCGTGCGACACCTCGATCGCATCGACGCCGGCATCGTCCAGCGCCTTGGCAATGGTGCGGACACTGTCGGTGCCATACATGTGAAGAATGGCATGCATGCCGTCACGCAGGGTGACGTCCTGGATGTAGAGCTTACCGGTTTCGGGGTTGAAGGTCATGCTGCCACCTTTTCGAGGTGCTGTTGGGCCAGACGCTCACCCGCTGCCTTGGCGGCGGCGGTCATGATGTCGAGATTGCCGGAATACTTCGGAAGATAGTCGCCAGCGCCCTCGACCTCGAGGAACACGCTGGTCTTCAGGCCGACGAATTCGCCGTAGCCGGGGATCTTCAGCGGCCGGTTGGAGCCGAACGGTTCGAACTGCACTTCCTGCTTGAGGCGATAGCCGGGCACATAGGCTTGCACGGTCTCGACCATTTCCTTAACCGAGGCGCGGATAGCCTCCTCGTCCACCTGATCGGTAAGCGTGAAGATCGTATCACGCATGATCATCGGCGGTTCGGCGGGATTGAGGATGATGATCGCCCGGCCGCGGCCGGCACCGCCCACTATCTCGATCGCCTTCGCGGTGGTCCGGGTGAATTCGTCGATGTTCGCGCGGGTGCCGGGCCCGGCAGACCGCGAGGACACCGACGCGACGATTTCAGCGTAATGAACGGGGGTCACCCGCGAAACCGCGGCGACAATGGGAATGGTCGCCTGACCGCCGCAGGTGACCATGTTGACATTGCGGATTTCGCTGTCGAGCACTCCGCCGACCGGCGGGACAAAAAACGGCCCGATCGCGGCAGGGGTCAGATCGACAACCAGCTTGCCGTCGGCTTGCAGGGCCGCATCGTGTTCCTTGTGGGCGTAGGCCGAAGTCGCATCGAATGCGATGCCAATCTCGGGGTAGGCCGACAGCTTGCGCAGCCCTTCAATACCCTCATGGGTTGTCGCCACGCTGCGTTCGCGGGCCATGGCGAGGCCTTCCGAGGCCGGGTCGATCCCGACCACCGCCGCCAGTTCAAGGGTATCGGA
Source organism: Novosphingobium pentaromativorans US6-1 (assembly GCF_000767465.1). Lineage (NCBI taxonomy): Bacteria > Pseudomonadati > Pseudomonadota > Alphaproteobacteria > Sphingomonadales > Sphingomonadaceae > Novosphingobium > Novosphingobium pentaromativorans. The sequence continues at coordinate 40,451 of NZ_CP009294.1, read as the reverse complement.
CCCCTTGAGCAGCTTGATCATCAAATCGGTACCAATGTTTCCGGAGCCGATAATGGCGCACTTCATCTTGGTCATTCTTCGATCTCTCCGTTCATCTGCGTCAGCCGACCTCGGCAGCGAAAGCCGCCCGCACCGTTCCGACGCCATTGATTCTCGCTTCCACGACATCGCCGCGCGCGATCCCGGCCATTGGCCCGAGCGCACCGGACAGGATCACGTCGCCTTCAAGCAGCGGGCGTCCGACCCGGGCCATCACCCGCGCCAGCCACAGCGATGCGGTGATCGGGCTGCCGAGGCAGGCAATCCCCGCCCCCACGGAGATCGGCTCGCCCTTTACCTCCATCACCATGCCGCATTCGCGCAGGTCGAGCGCTTCGAGCTTGCGCGGCACCGCACCCAGCACGAACAGCCCGCTCGAGGCGTTGTCGGCGACGGTGTCCCAGATGCGGATGTCCCAGTTGGCAACGCGGCTATCGACGATCTCGATCGCGGGTACGACATATTCGACCGCACGGATCATCTCGGCGGTGGTGAGATCGGGATAAGGCAGATCACGGCCAACGACGATCGCGATTTCGGCCTCGACCTTGGGCTGGATGACCTGATCGAGCGAGATCGGAATCCCCTCGGGCACGTCCATGTCGGAAAACAGCATGCCGTAATCGGGCTGGTCGACGCCAAGCTGGCGCTGGACCGCCACCGAGGTCAAGCCGATCTTGCGGCCGACCAGGCGCCGTCCGCTGTCAAGGGCGTGCCGGGTGTTGATTTCCTGCACGGCGTAGGCGGCATCCACCCCGCCAGCCGAAATGAGATCGCGGATCGGCGCCACCGGCTTGCCGCTGGCAGCCGCGCCCCGTAATTGCTCGGCCGCCTGCTGGATGGCCATGGGATCGATCTTGGTTTCAGTCGTCATGGTCTCAAAGCTTCACGCAGACGTTTTCGGTTTCGGTGTAGAATTCGAGGCTGTGCACGCCGCCTTCGCGGCCGATACCGGAATGTCCGGAACCGCCGAATGCGGTGCGCAGATCCCGCAGGAACCAGCAATTGACCCAGCAGACGCCAACCTGCATCGAGGCGGCGACTCGGTGCGCCCGCGAGAGGTTTTCAGTCCAGATGGTCGCGCACAACCCGTAGTCGGTATCGTTGGCCAGGCCGATCACCTCGTCTTCGCTATCGAAGGGAATGACCCCGCAGCACGGGCCGAAAATCTCTTCGCGCATCACCGAACTGTCGTGCGCCAGGCCGGTCCACAGCGTCGGCTCGACATAAAAGCCACCCGCTTCATCCCCAGAAATCGCGGGAACCCCGCCCCCGGTGACGACAGTGGCGCCTTCGGCCACCGCGCGCGCATAGTATCCCAGCACCTTTTCCTGGTGCTCGGCGCTGATCAGCGGCCCCAGATAGGCTGGATCGCCGGTCGCGCCTGGCTTGAACGCCGTGGCCGCCACAGTCATCCGCTTGACTAATTCGTCGAAAACCGGCCGTTCGACATAGACCCGCTCGGTCCCAAGGCAGACCTGCCCGGTGTTGAGAAATACCGAACGCGACAATCCTTCGACCACCTTGTCGAGATCGGCGTCGGCGAACACGACGGCCGGATTCTTGCCGCCCAGCTCGAACGAAATGTCGCGCACCCCGACCGCAGCTTTCTGCATGATCGCCTGGCCGGTGCCGGTTTCGCCGGTGAATGTGATCGCATCGATATCGGGGTTCGAGGTCAAGAATTCCCCGGCCGAACCCGCCCCGAAACCATGCACCACGTTGTAGACACCCTCGGGCATCCCGACCGCGTTCATGACTTCGCCCAGCAGCGCCGCGGTCCGCGGCGTCTCTTCCGATGGCTTGACCACAACCGTGTTGCCGCACGCCAGGGCCGGTCCGACCTTCCAGGTCATCAGCAGCAGGGGAAAGTTCCACGGGCAGATCACCGCGATCACACCCTTGGGCTTGCGCACCACGTAGTTGAGCGCCTTCCCGCCGTCGGGCGTTGCCGTTGCAAACGATTCAGTCGGGGTCGTCGAAATGACGTCGGCAAACATCCGGAAGTTCGCGGCACCGCGCGGAATGTCGATATGCGAAGCGACATGGCGCGGCTTGCCGGTATCCGCCACTTCGGCTGCGAGGAAATCGTCCGCGCGGCGCTCGATCTCGGTGGCGACCGCGGAGATGAGCTTGACCCGTTCCGCCGTGTTCATCTTGCCCCAGGGGCCGTTAAGCGCCGCCTTGGCCGAAGCGACCGCATCGGCCACATCGGCCTCGCTCGCCTCGTGGACAGTACCAATGCGAAGGCCGGTCGCAGGAGCGAAATTGTCGAAGGTCTTGCCGGTGCTTCCACGGCGATAAGCGCCCCCGATGAAATTCAGGATGGTGTCGGTAACAGCCGGGGTATTCTCATTTGCCATGGGCTCTTCCATTCTCCGTAGCGTCTTGTTTCAATGCCGCGATGGCCGGACGCTCAATATTGCGTCGCCCCGATCGAGATGAGGGCTGCGTTTGCGCACTGCGTATCCAGTTCTTCGGTTCCGCCCGACACTCCGATCGCGCCGACGATTTCGCCGGCGATCGCGATCGGCAGTCCGCCGCCGAACATGGCGATTCCGGGCTTCGCGGCGATACCCCCGCTCAGCGCGGGATTGCCTGCGACCATCTTGTAGACGTCCGGCGACGGAACCTTGAAGCTGGCAGCGGTATAGGCCTTGTCCTGCGCGATCTGCGAGGATGGGAACGGTGCCCCGGTGGCGCGCAACAGGGCGACCAGCTCACCGGTGGCGCCAACCACTGCGGCGACGAGGGGACAGCCCGCCTCGCCGCCTTTCGCCACCGCGACCTGCACCGCCTTGGCGGCAAGATCGTGTCCCACCGACCGGATTGTCGCCACTCCGTTCATGCTCAGGTGTTCACCGTCATGAAGCGGTCGTTGAGCGCCTTCTCGTAATAGAAGATCGCCTTACCGGCATTCTCGGCCTGCCACATCCGGCGCGGATTGTCGGGATAGTAGGTGTAGCCGCCGCTGAACGTCTCGTTGCGGTTGCCCGACGGGTCGAAGAAATAGATCGTCTGCCCGCGCGTGATCCCATGGCGGGTCGGGCCGATATCGAGCGAAATGTCGTAGCGGCTGATGATGTCGGCGGCATGGCCGACGTCGTGCCAGGATTCGAGGAAGAACGACGTGTGATGGATCCGTCCGTCCTCGGGATAGCCCAGAAACGCCACGTCGTGGGCCTTGTTGCTGCACGAAAGGAAGATACCCAGACGAGTGCCCGAAGCCTCATCCAGCAATTCCTCGGTCACTGAGAAATCGAGTGCCTCGACAAAAATCTTTGCGCTCGCCGAGATATCCACGCCGTTGAGGGCGCAGTGATCGAACCGCGTCGCGCGCATGCCGCGCGGCTCGGCGATCCAGACATCCGGATTGCGTACGGCCGGTCCGGTCTCGGACAGCTCCATCTCGGCATAAAGATCGAACACGTGGGCGGTTGGCGTATTGAAGCGGATTTTTCGGCCAACGCCGGGATCTTCGCCCGCCGGAATGATATCGACGTGGACCCCCATGTCGAGCAGCCGCTCGGCAAAGTGGTCGAGATCGGCATCCTTGGCGACCTTGAATGCCATCCGGTCGAGTCCGGCAGAATCGGCCTCGCGCAGAATGATGCTGTGGCGATCGAACTCGTCGAAGGCCTGGAAGAAAGCCCTGCCTCCTTCGACGCTCACCAGGTTGAGGCCGATACGGTCACGATAGTGCTGGATCGCTTCATCCAGATCGAGGACGCGCAGCTGGACATAGCCAGGGCGAAGTACACCGGTCAGCGCCATTTCAGTTCTCCTTGTCCCTTCAGGCGTTGAGGCCGTTCTCGAAAAATTCGGTCACCATGCGGTTGAAGCTCGCCATCCGTTCGATCTGCACCCAATGGCCGCATTCCGCGAAAACGTGCAGGTCGGCGCGCGGCAAAAGGCTGGCAAGGCGAACGGTCGAATCCAGCGGAATCACCTGGTCGAACAGGCCGTGGAGGATCAGCGTTTCGTGCTGCAGTGCCGCCACGTCTTCCTCGCGGCTTGCCAGCATCGCGATGTTGGCCTGCCGGTCAAACCCGCCGAACGTCGCGTAATACGGCTCGTGCGCTTCAGGACGCGCACTCGCTTCGTAACGCGACTGGACAAGGTCTTCGGTCAGACGGCTGTGGTCCCAGGCGAGGTACTTGAGCGAGGCGCGCATTTCCTCCAGCGAAGGCTGGTAGCCCCAGACTAGGTCGAGCGCCGGCGTGATCGGGAAATCGAGCCCGGCCGGGCCCATCAGCACCGCCCGCTCGACCCGATCGGGATGCGCGATCATGAATGCCAGGGTTATGCCCCCGCCGAAGGAATTTCCGACCATCGAGACCTTGTCGATCCCGAGGCCATCCAGCAGGGATGCAACCTGATCGACCCACACCCGCTTGTCTTCGATCCGGCCCTTCGAATCCGAATAGCCAAACCCGAACATGTCGGGCGCGATGACGCGGAAGCGCTTCGCGAGCTCGGGCATGTTGAGCCGCCAGTTCGCCCAGGCGGTCACCCCGGGTCCCGATCCGTGGATCAGCAGGACCGGTGCGCCATCGCCCACATCGTGGTAGTTCGTGACGCTGCCGTCAACCGTGACTGACTTGCCAATCTCCGGGCGTGCGATGTCGATGGCAACGGCAGTCATGGCTCTCCCGATCAATTGTCAACAGCTTTTTGCCGGTTGCCTTGCCTGTCATCGCGACAGGCAAAGCTCACAACTCTCGCGTTCATCCGGTTTCTCGTTATTGCACCAACCAGAACGCATTTGCAAATGGAGAATGATTCAACTCCATCACATCATGCCGGAAGTCGGCCTGTCCGGCTCACGCCAAGCCTTCGGCCTTGAGCGCGGCACCCACGGCGGGACGCTGCGCGATCTTGCCAGCATAGGCGCCGAGCGCGGGGTAGGCGGCCATGTCGATACCGACGTAGGCTGGCCAACCCAGCATCACGTACAGATAGATGTCGGCAACACTGAAAGCATTGCCAGCATAATGGTCCCGCCCGGCCAATTCCTTATCGAGCGCGGCGAGGTGGTTCTTGACCGATTCCGCGGCCGCCGCCTTCGCTTCGTCGGAAGTGGCGGGGGCGAACAACGGCACGAATGCCTTGTGGAATTCGGAACCGAGGAAGCTGAGACGGCTCAGCAGCCGGTAACGATCGAGGCTGCCTTCGGCCGGTGCCAGGCCCGACGCGGGGTTCTGGTCGGCAATGTACAGCAAGATGGCGGGATTCTCGGTCAGGGTCTCGCCGCTGTCCAGGGTCAGGGCCGGGACCTTGCCGGACGGGTTGACGGTGAGGAAATCCTCGCCCGCCTCGGTCTTGCGCACGGCCAGATCGACCTTGACTGCTTCGAAATCGGCACCGGTTTCGCGCAGGGCAATGTGCGGGGCAAGCGAGCATGCGCCCGGGCTGATGAACAGTTTCATTGTGTTTCTCCTCTTGATTTCTTTTCGATGCCAAATCGATGTTCGGCCGTCAGATCGGAGTCGCCAGCAGCGTCGCGATCCTGTGGGTGTCATAGACGCACATTCGGCTCACCAGCTTGGCCAAACCGTCCTTGATCAGCAGCCGATCGACATATTTCCCGACATTGTAGATGCGGGTCTCACCGTCGTTGCGGGTCTGCAGCACGGCATAGCTTGCTTCGGCCGACACGGTGTCCCCGTCGATCCCGGTCAAGACCGCTCGCGAAATCAGGTGACGGCTGAAATGCTCCGGAAAAACATTTGCCTGGCGCAGCGCCACAACCCGATCGACCAGCATGCCCTTGCTGTCGCAATAAATGACTGCGGCGGGCAGCCCGTTGTCGACGTTTTCGCGGGCGATCACCTGATAAAGGCAATCATCGACAAAGAACTCGGGCCACTCCTCAAGCCGGCCGTCATCCAGACACAGACAGTAAGCGGCGTTCAAGGAATCGACGAGGCCTTGCAAAACAGGATCGACCATGCTCATGCCGATGCCTCCGCACTGACGGCAAGTGCATCACCCATCAGGTTCAGATAGCCTTTCCAGAATCCGCGCACTGCGTTTTCGTCCATGCCCAGCGGCGCGTAATAGCCGCGCACGTCGTCGCCCCCCATTTCGATGAAACTGTGCTTGCCTTCGGCCCCGACCGTGCCCTGCTGGCAAAGCTCGACCGCTTCACCGTCCTCCATCGAAATCAGTCCGGAAGGGCCGACAAGGTTCAGGTTGCGCAGCCGGTGACGGGTCGTTTCCTCATCGTCGTCGGCATAGCCGAAATAAGTCCATACCAGCTCGGTCTTATCGACACCGTGAGTCACAATCTGGCGTGTCGCCAGCGTGTTCTGGATCTGCTGCAGCACGACCGACGGAAACAGCGACTGGATGTGCAAGCCCACATCGTCCTCGATCTCGGGCCGGAATTGCAACAGGCGTTCGTCCTGCAGTTTGGCGGACCCTTGCATTTCGCGATTGGCCTCATCGCCGAACGATCCGTAATCGATGTCACCCTTGGGCTTGGAGAAGGTAAAGACATTGTGAAAGCCCTGCTCGGCCAGCTCACCCGCGCTGTCCTGACTTTGTCGGTAGATTCCGAAAGTCGGGTAGAACAGGTGCAGCAAGCCGCCGTGGTAGCTGTCGCGGCTGTTTTCGGAATAGAGCTTCCAATTGCCCGCCATGTATTGCCGGGAGTAACCCAGTACCTTGATCGGGCGCTGGAAAACGCGGTCGATATACTTGCGCATCACCGGGCCGAGAAAATCGTCAAGCGACTCGATGTCGGCTGAAAAAGTGCCGAACACCATGCCCTTGTAGCTTTCTACCCGGAGCTTCTCGAGCGAGTGACTGGCCAGATCGAAATCCTTTTCGTACCCTCCTACGCCCTTCATCCCGCGCCGGAAGGGTACGCCGACCAGCGTGCCTTCTGAATCGTAAGCCCACTGATGGTAGACGCAGACGAACGCGCCGTCGGCCTGGTTGCCGCGCAACGAACGGCACACCGTCGCGCCCTTGTGCGCGCACCGGTTTACCCAGGCATGAATCTTGCCTTCCTGTCCGCGCACGAGCACCACCGGCGTTTCGCCGAGATGGGTTGCGCGAAAGTCGCCAGCGTTGGGAATCTCGGCCTCAAGCCCAAGGTAGCACCAGGTGCGTCCCTTGAAGATATTGCGCTGCTCGGCGGCGAAAATCTGCGTATCGTGGTAGACTCTATAGTCCACCGCTGTCGGGAGCGAGGGCGCTCCCACTGGGGCCATGGCATTCATTGTGCTTCTCCTGTAAATCCCTGTCCGGATGCGAGCTGACCGCAAATGTGCATCGCGCTGAGCATCATCGCGGCGTCCGCCTTGCCCGTGCCGACAATATCGTAGGCGGTGCCGTGGGCGACCGACATGTGCAGATAGGGCGGACCCATTATGATCACGCAATTGCCCGAAAAGCCCCAGGTCTTTACGGCAATGTGCCCCTGATCGTGGAACATCGCGAGGACCATGTCGAAGCGCCCCTCGATGCACTGGCGGAACACCGAATCCGGCGCAATCGGGCCTTCCACCGCGATGCCCGTTGCCCGCGCCCGTTCAACCCCGGGAAGGATCGCGAGCCGGTCCTCGTCACCCATAGCGTGCGGGTTGAGTCCGGCCACGGCGATCCGCGGACGCGCGATTCCCCAGGACCGCATGGCATCATTGACTTGCCTGATTGCCTTGGCGACGAGGTCGGCGGTGATGACGTCGATCACCTGGCGCAGCGACATGTGATCGGTGAGATGCGCCACCCGCAAAGGACCGGTCAGCAACACCAGATAGCTTTCGCCCGGCGTGGGGCTGATCACCTTGTCGAGTTTTCCGGCCATCTTGAGCGAACCGCTGCTGATCGGTCCCATGACCGTCGCGGCGAAGGAGCCATCCCGGGCCAGCGCGTCGAGCTCGTCCAGCCATTGCGCGGTGGCATGGCCGGCCACTTCGGTATCCACACCCAGTGGCAAAACGCCGTCCGGCAAGGCTCCAGTGTCGATCACGTCGATCACCCCGACATCGTCACTGGGCTGTTCGAACGAACGCATCCGGCGCACCCGGGCCCTCACCCCGGTCATGTCGAGCGCACGCTCCACCGCCGCTGCCGAGCCAAGTAGCACCGGTATCGACACCTCGTGTACCGAACCGTCCGCCAGGGCCTTGACCGTCACTTCGGGTCCGATCCCCGCAGGATCGCCGATCATGGTTCCGACGACGGGACGCTCTTCTGGTGCTGCCATGGGTCGGTCAGATGCTGTAGACATCGAGCATGGTCTGCGCGAGGTCGTTGATGATCACGGTCTTCTTGCGCTTGATCACAAAACTCCCGCCGGCAGGCTCGAGATCATAGAAGGCCGATCCGCTGTAGACGGTTACCGCCCCATCGAGCACGGATGTTACCGTCCAGGATGTGCGCGCCCGCACCAGGCCATCGCCTTCTTCCGTCGAAAGCAGCGTGAACACGTGCGAAGTGCGCGGCCCGGGCGTACTTGCCGAGGACCGCCCGGTGCGAATACGGAAAACCCGATCCTCAAGGCCACCGCGATTGTGATAATAGATCAGCGAGATTTCACGCTGCGGATCAACGGTAAGGCGCTCGCGGTCATCCCAGGCCGGAGCCCAGTATTCCGCGTCTTCCGCGTAGAGCGACAGCCAGGCGTCCCAGTCCTTATCATCCAGCGCTACCGCCTCGCGTCCGAGAAAGCGGTAAACGGCAAGCCAATGCGTATCGGTAGCCGTCATTGCGCCAGCTCCAAGTCGCCCTTGGCAAGAAATTCTGCGGTCTCCTGGTCGATAGCGGAGTTCATCCGGCTGATCCACTCGTCGTGGATAGCTACATAGAGTCCCTCGTCAGCCACTGACGGACTGCTCATCACCGCATCCACCGAAAGGCCGGCGCCGAAACGCCCGGCCTTTTGTTCCCAGCGCGTCGAGCCGCGCGACATGTCGTTCATCCGACCTTCGCCTGCGCCATACCCGGCCTGGCAGTTGTTGAATTCGGTCAGATCGTCCGGGGTCGCCATGCCGCTGGCATTGAAGAAATCCTCGTATTGCCGGATCCTCAGGGCCCGGGCCGAGGCGCTTTCACCCACCGGAGCGATGCAATAGGTCGTGACTTCGGTCTCGTCGACGGAGATCGGCTGGATGATCCTGATCTGGGTGCTGGTCTGATCCATCAGGAAGACGTTGGGGAACAGCTGAAGATTCCGGATGCGTTTGTTCATCCACAGCGCCTTTTCGTCGCCGTAGGTATCCACCATCCAATCGAGGACCTCGAAATTCGGCCGATCCTTGAAATTCGCGTAGTCTGTCCACAGCACAGAATGTCCGTTATGGAAGGAAAACGAGCCGCCGTCCTGCCGATTGATATTGGTGATATCGACCGCCCTAGTGTCGTTCTTGGAGGCACCTTCGACCCGCCGCATCACCGTCATGAAGTAATTGGCGTGGACCGTCCCGACGTGATACCCGTCCAAGCCGTTCTCAACCTGCATCTTCCAGTTGCCGCGATAGCGGTACCGGGTTGCTCCGGGCAGCACTTCCATTTCGCCATGCTGGGATTGGTCGACCAACAGGTCGATGAACGCCTTCGAACCGGCCAGATATTTCTCGAGTGGCAAGACATCGGCCGACAGGCTGCCGAAGATGAACCCGCGGTAAATTTCGAGGCGTGCGATCCGGGGAAGTCCGAAATCGGCGCGGTCGAAACCGGACGCATAGCCTCCCGCCCCTTCTTCGGTGACGTCGAGAAGATCGCCTACGGACGAGTAGGTCCAGCCGTGGAAGGGGCACATGAAATTCTTCCTGTTGCCGGCCTTTTCGCGGCAGACCTTGGCGCCGCGGTGGGCGCAGGCGTTGACCAGTCCGCGGACAGTCCCAGACCGGTCCCGGGTGATGATCACGGGGATCCGCCCCATCTTGGTGGTAAGGAAATCGTGGGGTTTGGCGACCTGGCTTTCGTGAGCGAGGAATATCCAGTTGCGCTCGAAAATGTACTTCATCTCGATATCGAACAGCTCGGCATCAGTGAAAGCGGCGCGGTCGATCTGGTAGATACCCCTCGCCTGATCTTTCACGAGCCACGATTTCAGGCGCTGTTTGATCGCTTGCAAATCGGCAATCCGTCCGACACGCTTTTCTGCGGCTTCCATAACGCTCCACTCCCACTTTGCGGCAGCCGGTCGGACGGCTTCCGCTGAATGACTGGACTCCTTGGCGGTGTTCCCGAATCCGGTCCCGCGCCGCCCGCCCATCACGGGCGAATCGCTGGATCGACGTTCTGTTGCGCTATTCCTACACCAACAAATTACCCGGTGCAACGTATTGCACTATGGAGAACTATCGACTATCGCCTCGACTCGGCCGGCAAGACCGGCGGCAAGACAATCGGCGATGACGGTCCCGCGAGATGCGAGCCGCGTCCTCTGGGAGAGAAAGCAAATGGCAGCAGTCACGGAACTCGGTTACCTTGGGTTGACCGTCACGAACCTCGATGCATGGCGCAGTTATGCTGCCGAAGTGGCCGGCATGGAGGTTGTCGACGAGGGCGAAGGCGACCGCCTCTACCTGCGCATGGACCAGTGGCATCATCGCATCGTGTTGCATGCCTCCGACTCCGACGATCTTGCCTATCTGGGCTGGCGCGTTGCCGATCCGGTGGAATTCGACGCCATAGTGGCAAAGCTGACCGCCGCCGGAATCTCCTTGACGGTGGCAAGCGAGGCCGAAGCTCGCGAGCGGCGCGTGCTCGGTCTTGCCAAGCTGGCTGATCCGGGTGGGAACCCCACCGAAATTTTTTACGGGCCGCAAGTCGACACCCACAAGCCTTTCCATCCTGGGCGCCCCATGTACGGAAAGTTCGTGACCGGATCGGAAGGAATCGGGCATTGCATCCTGCGTCAGGACGATGTTCCCGCGGCGGCGGCGTTCTACGGACTGCTGGGGCTGCGCGGGTCGGTCGAGTATCACTTGCAACTGCCCAACGGGATGGTGGCGCAGCCGTACTTCATGCACTGCAACGAGCGGCAGCATTCGGTCGCTTTCGGGCTTGGCCCGATGGAAAAGCGCATCAACCACCTGATGTTCGAATATACCGACCTCGACGATCTCGGCCTCGCGCACGACATTGTGCGGGCGCGCAAGATCGACGTCGCGCTCCAGCTCGGCAAGCACGCGAATGACCAGGCGCTGACCTTCTACTGCGCCAATCCGTCGGGCTGGCTGTGGGAGTTCGGCTGGGGTGCCCGCAAGGCCCCGAGCCAGCAGGAATATTACACCCGCGACATCTTCGGTCACGGCAACGAGGCCGCAGGCTACGGCATGGATATTCCCCTCGGTTGAGCCTTCCATTAACCGCCAGTTCGGAAGCAAGATTGGAATTGCGAGACGCTATGTCGAACAAACTGCGCCTTTGCCAAGTAGCGGACGTTAAGGATGGTGAACCTGTCGCGGTTTACCAGGAGCAAATGCCTGCGCTTGCCGTCTACAACGTCGATGGCGATGTATTCGTCACCGACAATATGTGCACCCATGGCAATGCCATGCTGACCGATGGCTACCAGGACGGCGGAATCATCGAATGCCCGTTCCATGGTGGTTCCTTCGACATCGCCACCGGAGCAGCCAAAGCCTTTCCCTGCCAGGTTCCGATCAAGACCTACTCAGTCACGATCGACGACGGCTGGGTGTGCATCGATCAGCCGGAAGGGAGCGCCTGAATGCTCCTCGAGTCCCCTACGCGCTACGAGCTGCAGCAACTCGTGACCGAGCTCAATGCGCTCTACGCTGAACTGATCGACGACGACCGGCTGGAAGAGTGGCCGGATCTGTTTGTTTCGGACTGCGTCTACACCGTGATCGCGCGCGAGAATTTCGACCGGCAAATGGATACGTCGGCGATTTATTGCGACAGCCGCGGAATGCTGGCCGATCGCATCGTGTCGCTGCGCAAGGCCAACATCTTCCCGGTGCATGCCTACCGACATATTCTCGGTCCGACCCGAATCGTTTCCGCAACCGGAACGCTCGCCAAGTCGCACACCAGCTATGCGGTCCTTATGACCCGCACTGACGGACGCACCACAATCTACAATTCGGGCAAGTATATCGACGAGATCGACTTGTCTGGCGAGCGCCCCTTGTTCCGCTCAAAGATCGCCGTTTTCGATACCAACCTCATCGACACGATGATGGTTCGCCCGATTTAGTCCGCGACCAGGATTATTGATTATGACCGACACAGCTGTGCTAGACGAGAACCGCTCGAAAACCGCAAACGGAACTGGTCGCCGAGTTCCCTACCGGGTTTTCACCGATCCGGAGTACCACGCGCGCGAGCAGGAAACGATCTTCCAGGGCGAGACCTGGTCTTTCGTGGCGCTCGAGGCGGAAGTGCCCGATGCTGGCGATTTCAAATCGACCTTTATCGGAGAAACCCCGGTCATCGTCACCAGGGCCGCGGATGGCGCCGTTCATGTCGTGGTCAACCGCTGCGCCCATCGCGGGGCCCTGGTGTGCCGCGAACTGCGCGGCAATCGCCCCAATCTCGAATGTGTTTACCACCAATGGGCCTATGACCTCGCCGGCAATCTGATCGGGGTGCCGTTCCGCCGCGGCCTCAAGGGCCAGGGCGGAATGCCCGGCGATTTCGACATGAAGCAGCACGGGCTCAAGCAGCTGCGCGTCGGGATTGTTGGCGGGCTCGTGTTCGCGAGCTTCTCAGAGAGCGTGGTGCCACTGGACGATTTTCTCGGCCCGCTGGTTGTCGAGCATATCGAACGGATCATGCACAAGCCGATCAAGGTTCTGGGCGATCAGCGGCAATACGTTCACGGTAACTGGAAGCTCTATGCCGAGAATACCCGCGATCCCTATCACGCCAGCCTTCTGCACCTGTTCCACAACACGTTCGGTCTCTATCGGTCGACCCAGACCGGCAAAGCACTGATGGATAGCGAGAAGCGGCATTCGCTCCTCTATTCCATCGCCGCCAGCAACGACGATGCCGCCGACAAACAGGCCTATGGCGAATCCAGGACTTTCGATACCGAGTTCAAGCTTCAGGACATGTCGCTGATCAAGGGCCGCCAGGAATTCGATGACGGCATTACCTTGGTTATCCTCGCGGTGTTCCCGAACCTGGTTCTCCAGCAGATTCAGAACACGCTCGCAGTGAGGCAAACCGTGCCCAAGGGTCCCGAAGCGTTCGAACTGGTTTGGACCCACTTCGGTTACGCCGACGACGATGCAGAAATGCAGGCAATCCGGCGCAAGCAGACCAACCTGATCGGTCCGGCCGGGCTGGTTTCGATGGAAGACGGCGAAGCGGTGGAAATCGTCCAGAACGCCATTGCCGGCGAGCAGCAGGCAACCTCCTTCATCGCCATGGGGGGGGGCCGCGCCGAAGATGCCGACCATCTTGTCACCGAAGGCGCCATTATCGGCTTCTGGGACAATTACGAGAAGCTCGTCGGCTTCGGGACCGCACGATGACCCGCAAGATCGACTTCTATTTCGACTTCATCAGTCCCTTCAGCTACCTCGCGCAGCTGAAGCTCCCTGAAATCGCCCGCAAGGCCGGTTGCGAACTCGAATATTGGCCGATCGATATCCCCGAGGCGAAGATCGCGGCGGGGAACTACGGCCCGTCCAATCGCGAGGTGGTTCCGAAAATCAAGGTGATGATGGCGGACCTCAACCGGTGGGCCCGCAAATACGACGCTCCCTTGCGTTTTCCGGCCAGCTTTGCCTGCAAGGACTGGAACTGCGCCACGCTCTATGCGCGCGAGCAGGGCAAGGCGGGAGCATTCGTCGCCGCTGCTTACAATCGCATCTGGGGACAGGGGATCGATCCAAGCGACCGCGAAGAACTGCGCGCCTGCGCAGCCGAAGCCGGGCTTGATGCAGAAGCGTTGACTGCCTTCGTGGACTCGTCACTAGGCCAGAACGAATACCGGAAGGTTCGAAGCCAAGCCTATCAGCGGGGAGTCTTCGGCGCGCCATTAATGTTTGTCGACGATGAAATCTTCTGGGGCAACGACCGCCTGGAGTTCTTGGAAGAGTACTTAGAAAAATAGGGAGAGGAATTTATGTATAAGAAATCGTCAATCGAAACCGCTAAGCGAGTGCTTGCGGTTACCACGAGCTTGACATTGGCCAGCCTCGCGTTGGCTCCCACCGCAACCTATGCTCAGGAAGCCGACGCGGCTGTCCTAGACGAAACTTCGGACGGCGGTCTCGACGAGATCGTGGTCACGGCCCGCAAGCGCGAAGAGAATGCGCAGGAAACGCCGATCGCGGTTACCGCGATGAGCGGCAGCATGATCGAAGACCGGCAAATCGCTAACGTCGCCCAGGTGGCGTCCTACGCACCTAACGTGAATATCCAGCCGGTTGGCAACATCTCGGGTTCGAGTGCGACGCTAACCGCGTTCATCCGTGGCGTTGGACAGACCGACTACAACATCACCGTCGATCCTGGTGTTGGCATCTATGTCGATGGCGTCTATGTCGCCCGATCGATTGGTGGTCTGCTTGAAATGGCGGACATCGCAAATGTCCAGATCCTGCGAGGACCTCAGGGAACTCTGTTCGGCAAGAACACGATTGGCGGCGCGATCCTCGTCAACACGAATGAACCCGGAAACGACTTCGAACTTAAGCTTGAAGCCGCAACCGGACGCTTCAATCGCGCGGATTTCAAGGGCATCGTCAATGTTCCGATCAGCGACACGCTGGCAATGCGCGCGGTCGCTTCCTACGAGACCCGCGACGGCTATCAGCGCCGCCTACTCGATGGTGGGCGTCAAGGCAACAAGGACAGCTTTTCGGGCCGCGTCGCTTTCAAGTGGGAACCGACCGACAATTTCAAGGCGCTTCTCGCCGCCGACGTCAATATTCGGCGCGAGGAGATGGCCGCCAATTATCTGATTGAGAACCGTGATTCGCCGGATCTGCTGCAGTTCCAGACCATCAATGGGCGCGTGGTCAGCATCCCCAGCGCCCCTTTTGCGTACAATAAGCTTCGCGAAGGGGCAGGACAATGTGGCGCTCCTGGCCAACTGGCACCGACCGACAATCCAATCTGCTATTCCTCGCGGTGGGTGACAGGCAACATCGACGAGACCTGGGCGGGAGGGCCAAATCGTTCGAATTTCGATCTTTGGGGCACGAACCTTTCGCTTGAGTATGATTTCGGTAATGTTACTTTGAAGTCGATAAGTGCTTATCGTGACCAAAAATCGACCGTAGACATGGATTTAGACGTGTCTCCGATCGACATGGTTGGTTTTTCGTCCAATGTCCGCATTTGGCAGGCCTCTCAAGAGCTCCAGCTAACGGGTAAGATTCTGGACGATAAGCTGCAGTTTACGATGGGAGCCTATTATCTGAAGGAGAAAGGCAAAGATATTCAGCCTTTGCGCTTTGGATTTGCTGATTTTTTGAGCGGCGGGCTGGTCGATAACGACAGTTATGCCGGATACTTGCAGTTCTCATACAAGGTGACGGATCGCCTCTCGATTACGCCGGGCATACGTTACACCGACGAGACCAAGCGCTACGATCCCTCGTTGTCGGTAATCACCCGTGACTTCACCGCGGGCATTCCTGGTTTGCCTTATCCCGATGGCGTGTTCATCCAGTTTAGCCGTTGCTTGGTTGGTCAGAACGTCCCGCAGCTGATCGTCGGTGGTCCGTTTGACGGTTTCCCGGATCCGACTTGTGTGGCGTCCGCTACCAACCCGGGTGGAAACCATACCGTTCCGGCGTTCGAAGTTTCAGTTCATTCCAAGGAATGGACCCCGGCATTGTCGGTAAACTACCAGTTCACCGACAATATCATGGGTTATGCGTCCTATTCAAAGGGCTTCAAGAACGGCGGATTCACGCAGAGGACCTTCGCGGAACAATTCACCCCGTCCTTTAAGCCGGAATTCGTCACGTCCTACGAAGTCGGCCTCAAAACCGAACTGTTCGACCGGCGTCTGCGCATGAATGTCGCGGTATTCCAGTCGGACTACAACGACATGCAGATCGTAGTGAATGAAGGCATTGCGCCGAAGGTCCGCAACGGTGGCGAGGGCCGGATCAAGGGCTTCGAAATCGAAGGCCAGGCAGCCCCTGCCGACTGGTTGCGGATCGATTACGGTGTGGGCTATCTGGACGCATTTTACCGTTCGATTGACCCCGATGCCTTTCCGGTGAACTTGAACTCGAAGTTTTCTTTCGTTCCCGAATGGACAGCGACGCTCGCCGCCAATGCGACTGTTCACGAGAGCGAGATGGGCAAGTTCGTGCTGCGTGGCGACTGGTATCACCAGAGCGGCGCCTTCAAGGACGCTGTCAACGACCCGAGGCTCTATCAGCCCGCCTATAGCGTGTTCGGGGCAAGTGCCTCATTCACCGACGCCAGCGACCATTTCACCGTAACCGCTGGTGTCACCAACCTGAGCGACAAGCGCTACATTCAAGGTGGGTTTGTCCAGCTGGACTCATCGGGCGTTGCCCAGGCAACCTATTCGCGGCCGCGCGAATGGTTCCTCAAGGTCGCCTACAAGTACTGACGGCTCTCCTTGGGGTAACCGTAAGGTCACTCTATCGATTCCGGGGTTGATCCGTTCCGGCGGTTCCGCCCCGTTTCGTTTGAATCCCTTGAATTTCCCACCCGCGCGCAAAGGTTTCACGCCATGCCTGTTTCCCACCCATTCTTGTCCCGGCCAGAATTCGCTGAAGGCCTGCCGGTCGTCGATGGCGAGGCCATAGCCACTGCCGAGCGGGCGATTGCCGTGATCAATCCTGCGACGGGGATGGCGCTGACGGAAATCCCCCTCCTGGGTGCGGTCGAGGCGAACCGCGCCGTCGAAAGCAACGCCAGAGCCTTCGGGGAATGGCGGGCCCATTCGGCCGCCGAACGCGCCGCCATTCTGCACGCATGGTTCGCGCTCGTTCGCGAAAACCGCAACGATCTGGCAATGCTGCTCACGGCCGAGCAGGGCAAGCCGCTGGCCGAAGCGCTGGGCGAGATCGACTATGCGGCCAGCTTCATCCAATGGTTCGCGGAAGAAGCCCGGCGCATCAATGGCGAGATCATCCCCGCCCAGCGCGATCGCCGGGTCCTGGTTCTCAAGCAGCCGGTGGGCCTGGTCGGCGCGATTACGCCATGGAATTTTCCCGCGGCGATGATCACGCGCAAGGTCGCGCCCGCCCTGGCAGCGGGGTGCACGGTTACGCTCAAACCCGCCGAACTCACCCCGCTCACGGCCTTCGCGCTGGCCCGGCTGGCGCTCGAGGCGGGTGTTCCGGCAGGCGCTTTCAATGTCATCGCCGGCGATGCGCCGGCGATCGGGTCGGTCCTGACCAGCCATCCCGGCGTTGCCAAATTCACCTTCACCGGCTCCACCGCGGTTGGCAAGCTGTTGACCGCGCAGTGCGCGACGACGCTCAAGCGGGTGTCGATGGAGCTGGGCGGCAACGCTCCGCTGATCGTGTTCGACGATGCCGATATCGATGTCGCCGTGGCGGGCACGATCGCTTCAAAGTTCCGAAACACCGGCCAGACCTGCGTCTGCGCCAACCGCATCCTGGTGCAGAACGGCATCCATGACCGGTTCGCCGAAGCGCTGGCCGCCAGAGTCGCGGCTTTCCGCGTCGGCAACGGCCTGGAAGGCGAGACCGATCAAGGACCGCTGATCACCGCCGCAGCATTGCACAAGGTGCGCGAACATGTCGGCGATGCCGTGGGGCGCGGCGCCCGAATCGTCACTGGAGGCGAAGGGCATGAAGCCGGCGAGCTGTTCCACCAGCCCACGGTCCTGACCGGCGCCAACCCCGACATGCGGCTGGCGCTGGAAGAGACCTTCGGACCGGTCGCTCCCCTCTTCCGCTTCGAAACCGAGGCCGAAGCCCTGACCCTGGCCAACAGCACCCGCTCGGGCCTGGCCGCCTACGCATTCACCCGCGACATGGACCGGTTCTGGCGCCTTGCCGAAAGACTCGAGGTTGGCATGGTCGGCTTCAACAACGGCATCATTTCTTCGGAAACCATGCCTTTCGGCGGGGTCAAGGAATCGGGACTGGGGCGCGAGGGATCGCGTCACGGGATCGACGAATTCCTGGAACTCAAGGCCATAAGTCTCGGCTTGCCGCCGCAGCCTGCGATTGAAGCGGAGAAGCCCCGAAGGACATAGCTGTTCGTCGTCAGAACATTCGGCACAACTCGCGGCGTAGATTAGCGGAGTGCGGGCCTCGTCTGGGGGTTGATGTTAGGCGGCGAGCTTGCGGTGCTGCAAGCGCCGATATTCGATGGTCTGTCGCTTGATCCTTTCTCGTCGTTCGATGATGGCCGGGGCCCTGCCGAAGTAGGCGTCGGCGGGCGTCACGTTATTTAGGCTCTCGTGATAGCGCTGGTGATTGTAATGTTCGACGAAGGCCTCGATCTGGGCTTCGAGGTCGCCGGGCAGGAAGTAGTTCTCCAGCAGGATGCGGTTTTTCAGGGTCTGGTGCCAGCGCTCGATCTTGCCCTGGGTTTGCGGGTGCATGGGAGCGCCGCGGACATGGCTCATTTTGTTGGCCTCGATATATTCGGCCAGTTCGCCGGCGATGTAGCTGGGGCCGTTATCGCTGAGCAGCCGGGGCTTGTGCAGCACCGTGGCGCTGTCACAGCCGGAAGCCGCCAAGGCGAGGTCCAGCGTTTCGGTTACATCCTCGGCACGCATGTTGGTGCACAACTTCCAGGCAATGATATAGCGCGAGAAGTCGTCGAGCACGGTCGAGAGGTACATCCAGCCCCACCCGATGATCTTGAAGTAGGTGAAGTCGGTCTGCCACATCTCGTTCGGGCGGGTAGTCTTGGTGTGGAACTGATCGGCGGCCTTTATCACGACATAGGCCGGACTGGTGATCAGATCGTGCGCCTTGAGCAGGCGGTAAACCGTGGATTCCGATACGAAGTAGCGCTTCTCGTCGGTGAAGCGCACCGCCAGTTCGCGAGGGCTGAGATTGGTCGCGTCGGCTTCCAGCGCCATTTCGATGATCTGGTTCTGGATGTCGTCACCGATGCGGTTCCACACGCGGCTCGGCGCCGATGGCCGATCCTGTAACGCTTCCGGCCCGCCCCCAAGATAACGGTCATACCAACGGTAGAACGTCCGGCGGGCGATGCCGAGCTTGTCCAGCGTGCGTTTGGCGGGCAGGTGCGACTGCTCGACGATCCGGATGATCTCGAGCTTTTCGGATGCGGGATACCTCATTCGTCGTCGCCCCCATCCGCGATCATGCTTTTTTTCAGCAGACGGTTTTCGAGTGTCAGGTCGGCCACGCATTCCTTCAGGGCACGCGCTTCGCGGCGCAGATCCTGCACCTCGCCGGTGGTCGCGGCACGGGCAGTGTCGCCCGCCAGGCGGCGCTTGCCCGCTTCCATGAACTCCTTCGACCAGGTGTAGTACAGGCTTTGCGCGATGCCTTCCTTGCGGCACAGCTCGGCAATGCTGTCCTCGCCGCGAAGGCCTTCAAGCACGATGCGGATCTTGTCCTCGGCAGAGAAGTGCCGCCGGGTCTGCCGCCGGATATCCTTCACCACCTGCTCCGCAGGGGCCTTCGACGGCGATTTTGAATAGGAGGATTTGGGCTTCATCTTCGTTCCTTCGTCACTACGACGAAGCCCAAATCCTCCTTAAATCACAACCTCAAATCTGTGCCATTGGTGCTGACGGCGGACACAGCGCACCGGGGTCGCCAGTCCCATCGTATTCGACGGGGTGCGGATGGTCTCGGATATTGCGGCGCCCGGCATCCCCGAAACGCTTGAGGAGCCATTGACCTCATCCTGAGGCAAGCTCCTATCGGCTCGGCGAATTGAGGCGCTAGAACAGCTTGCCCCGTTCGCTGAACAGAACAAGGGCCAAGGTCAGCGACCCGACCATGACCAGCGCAATCGCGAGCGGCAGCGGTGTGCCATCGTAGGCATAACCGATCAGGCCGCCGAGCCCAGCCCCCAGCACCAGCCGGAAGAATGCCTGAACCGATGCCGCGGCACCGGCGATATGCCCGAATGGCTGCAAGGCAATTGCAGTGAAATTGACGAAGACGGTAATCAGCAGGCACATGTTGAGAGACATGAGGACGACAAACTGGACCAGGGTTTCGCCGGGAGCTGAGGCCAGGAACAATTGTCCCACCGATGCCGCAAGGTGGCAGAAAATTGCGGCATGGCCGATCCGCCGGGTGCCAAAGCGCTCGACGATCGCCGAATTGACCAGGCTGGCCAGCGCCATGGTCGCCGCCATCGAGCCGAAGATCAGCGGATAGGCCGAGCCTGCGCCGAAATGCTCGCCGATCAGTTGCTGCGAACTGTTGATGAACCCGAAGTGCCCGCCGAAAATCAAGGACATGCCAATGACATAGCCGATCGACGCCCGGTTCCCGAGCACCGTTGCAACATTGCCCAGCAAATTGCCCGAGCGCTGCGACTGCCGGTTCTGCTTCGGATTGGTTTCCTCCATTCTGAGCAGGAACCAGCCCGTCACCACCAGCGCCAAAGCACCGATCACCAGGAAGATCGCCCGCCATCCCGCGAGCTCGAGAATCGCATAGCCCAGGCTGGGCGCGAAGGTCGGCACCGCCATAAACAGCATCGCCACCACCGCCTGCAGCTTGGCCATGCCGGCACCTTCATAGCGATCGCGGATGATCGCCAGCGGCAGCACCGTCAGCCCGGACGATGCGAACCCCAATATCCCGCGCAGCGCCAGAAGCACGTTGAAGTCACGCACCAGCGCCGACACCGCATTGACGATTACGAACAACGCCATGTAGCCGAGCAGGACCGGCTTGCGCCCATAGCGATCGGAGATTGTTCCGGGTATCAGAGAACTCAATCCCGAACTGATCAGGAAAACGCTGATGATCAGTTGGCGCTGGTTCGATTGGGCAACCTCAAAATCGGCAGCGATGTGTCCGAGAGCCGGCAGCAGCGATGTGAAGGCCAGCGACTGGAGCGCCTGTATCATCGCCATCATGGCGATGAATTCACGCCGGCATATGCCGGCTTCCGTCGTGGGACTTTGAAGGTTCACTGAACCGTGCTCTCCTGAAGCTGCCACAGGGCCGGATCGAACCCGCAACACGCTGTCAGGAGTTAAAGGAAGGCGCCGCCCTTATTGTGCAACGCATTACGCATATCGATACAAAGGGTCAAGCTGGGCCTGGCCAACCGATCGCTTCGCTTGCTTGCCGCGCCTGCTGCAAAATGCGTCCGATCTTTGCCTTGCTGAAATAAGCCTTGTCCTGTGAACGGGCAAGAACGCTCATTGTCGCGACCAGCCGATTTTGCGAATCGAAAATCGGCACCGATACTGCGGCAAGACCCGGCACCACGGACCCATAAGTTCTCGCATATCCGAGTTTGCGAACGGACTCGATTTGCTCAGCCAATTCCCCATCGTCGACAACAATCCCCTCGGCCCTCTCCCGCTCAACGCGATCGCGCGTTTGCGCAGGCGGACAATAGGTCAGGAAAAGGGTGCCGGTGGAGGAGCCTTGCAAAGGCAAGGTGGAACCAACATGCATTGACGTGAACAGGGGGACGCCGCCGTCGATCAAGCGAATTACCGTTGGCCCATAGTCGCCCCAAACACTGAGCAGCCCGGTCGTTTTCAACTCATCCAGCAGGCCCTCGAGGTATCCGGTAGCGATGCGTACGGGGTCTAGCCTGGCCATAGCCGCCAGGCCCAGGCGTACAGCGAGCGTGCCAAGCGAATACCGCCCGCTGGACGCATTCTGTTCGACCATTCCGGTGTTGACGAAGGCAAGTAAATATCGATGTGCCTGACTGCGCGAAAGCCCTGAGCTGGACGCAACATCTCGAAGAAACGCACCACCTGGGTCCGCCTTCAACAGGGCAAGAAGGACCCTTGCCCCAATTTCTACGGACTGAATGGACTTCCGCTGATTGCCACTCTCGGAAATATCGACACTCGATATCTCATCACCCTTGGATTTTGGTATACCCAATTTTCCCACCTGTGCTTCACGAGCCAATTCAATTCCCAGCAAACCTGCTAAATTAAGATGCTAGGCTCTGTTGCAAACATTTGGGACCGCCGAACGACACCGCGCCTTTTTTGGGATCAGGCAACATCGGCGAAATGCTGATTGAGCATGTCCATGGCCTCGGTCATGGCCGAGGGACCAATGCCAAATGATCTTTCGATCAGGCGCACCTCTCCTTTGAACCCCGGCTGCAGGCACCACGGCCGGGCCTGCCCTTTGCGTAGGGCGCGCATGACCTCGAAGCCCTTGATTGTAGCGTAGGCCGTGGGCATCGATTTGAAACCGCGCACAGGCTTGATCAGCATCTTGAGCTTGCCATGGTCGGCCTCGAGCACATTGTTCAGGTATTTCACCTGCCGGTGTTCGGTTTCCGGGGCGAGCTTCCCTTCTCGTTTCAGCTCGGCGATCGCGGCGCCGTAGCTGGGTGCCTTGTCGGTGTTGAGTTTCGTCGGCTTTTCCCAGTCCTTCAGGCCACGAAGAGCCTTGCCTAGAAAGCGCTTCGCGGCTTTGGCGCTGCGGGTCGACGACAGGTAGAAGTCGATCGTGTCGCCCCGTTTGTCGACCGCCCGGTAGAGGTAGGTCCATTTACCCCGGACCTTGACGTAAGTCTCATCGAGACGCCAGCTCGGATCAAAGCCGCGCCGCCAGAACCAGCGCAACCGCTTCTCCATCTCCGGCGCGTAGCGCTGCACCCAGCGATAGATGGTCGTGTGATCGACATTGATGCCACGCTCGGCTAGCATTTCCTCGAGATCACGGTAGCTGATGCCGTACCGGCAATACCAGCGTACCGCCCACAGGATGACCTCGCCGGTAAAATGCCGCCCTTTGAAATCGTTCATCGCAACCGACCTTGAAAGCCCTCGAACCAAACCATGGCGACCGCGTCAGAATTTGCAACAGAGCCAGATGCTATCCGAACCTTCGCGTTCGGAAGGAGGCAAGCCTTGGCTCAATAGCCACGCTAGGAGGCCAGCCAGAATCTTGCAACCGCCTTGGACGCCAACACTACCACTCGCCTCAAACTGGCTATTGAACATGCAGCTGACGATAGCCGTTTGACCTGCTTCATTTCAATCGAGTAGAGAGCACGATCCGCGGGTCTGACGATTGTAGCGTCGGCTTGCTGGCCGATATGCCGATCGAGGTGCTCCAAGACAACGGTTTCAGTGATTTTGCCGAATGTGACCCTGTCCCGAAAATGTATCCGGTTGGAATGAGAGGATTCTGGCAAGATCGAAGCTGACCCATTCTGGAACGATGTTCCAAATCTTTGCGAGTACTACAAAAAGCCCTTGCCCGCGTGGTCACCAAATAATTCAGCTGAACGCACGTAGCCGAGCAGCACTTCGACCTTCTTCTGCCGCGATACCTCCTGCATCTTGGCTATCGAGGCGCCCGAACGCGCGGCTTCGGTCAGGAGCCCCGCCCGCAAAGAATGCCCCCCAACCGTTGCCGGATCGAGCCCGACCCTGGCCGCATATTTTTGCACAAGCCTGGCCACCGAGCGATCGGACATTACCCTGTCGACCACCCTGCCCTGCGGGTCGATCTGCCAGAGCAGCGGCCCCGGCGCCGAGCCTCGAACCGCCAGTCAGGCCTGGAGCCGCGCCACCTGCCCCTCGCCTTCCTGGTCGGTCTTCGAATGCCGAATCGTCAGCCGCAGCCCCTCGGGCACGAACTGAACATCGCGTAACTCAAGCCCGATCAGCTCCGACCGCCGCAGCGCCGCAGCCAGCCCCAGCGCCAGCACCGCCCGGTCACGGATGGAGCGCGTCCCCTCGCCATCGGCGCTCGCGATCATCGCCGCGAGGTCCTTGGCGCTAACCGCTGCCTTCTTTCGCGACGGCCGCGCGCGCTGCTCGCGGCGGATTCCGGCCAGCGTGTCGGCGATCACCATCCGCTCGTCGCGCTGCACCGGCGCGACCAACCCCTCCTGGCGGTGCTTCCACCCGATCGCCGCGAGATGCCGCGCGATGGTGCTGTCGGCCTTGCCCGCCATGGCCAGCGCGGCCAGATAGGTCGCCACCGCTTCGGGCCACGCCGGCAAGGGATCGAGGTCTCGTTCCCAGCACCAGCCCTCGAACTGCGCCCAATCGCTCGCATAGGCACGAATGGTGTTGGCGGCCTTGGCCTGGGTGCGGTAGGAACGGGCCGCCGCAATCTCGTCCTGCAACAGGGGATCGAAGACGGCCGAGGATGCCGCTGCGACGGGGTTGTCGGCTGCCAGAGTTAATGACAATCACCAAATCTCGTCGATCATTGCCGTGTCAAATTTAATGGCATTGCGGCACTTGAATAAGTGTACCTGCGACAGTCTGTCATGACGCCCTGTTGGGTTCCCCGCCTTTAGTCTTCGCGCTGGTCTCGGGTCGTTCCTTAGGATGGTGGAATATCCGATAAAGCGCGGGCAGGACCAGCAGCGTCAGGATCGTCGAGGAGATGATCCCCCCTATCACCACGGTTGCCAGCGGGCGTTGTACTTCGGAGCCGGCTCCAACGTTGAGCGCCATTGGCGCGAAGCCCAGGGAGGCGACCAGCGCGGTCATCATCACCGGCCTGAGGCGGGTCAGCGCGCCTTCGCGGATCGCCAGGTCGAGTGCCATGCCGCGTGTCCGAAGGTCGCGGATGAACGAGAGCATGACCACACCGTTAAGCACCGCCACGCCGGACAGGGCGATAAACCCGACCCCGGCCGAGATCGACATGGGTATCCCGCGGAAGGCCAAGGCGGCGACACCTCCGGTCAGCGCCAGTGGCACGCCCGAGAAGACTACGGCTGCGTCCCTAACCGAACCGAACAGCGCGAACAGCAGGCCAAAGATCAGCAGCAGCGCCAAGGGCACGACTATCTGCAACCGGGTCGCTGCCGACTGAAGCTGCTCGAAGGTGCCGCCATAGACCACGTAATAGCCTTCGGGCACCGTCACCTCAGCATCGACCGTCTCGCGCAGTTCATTGATGAACGAGCCGAGGTCTCGGCCTCGCACGTTGGCGGTGATCACCGCGCGCCGCTTGCCGTTCTCGCGGCTGATCTGGTTGGGGCCGACCGACATTTCGATATCGGCCAGTTCCGAAAGGGGCACAAAGCCCGCGCCTTCTCCTGGCAGACCGATCGGCAGTTGCCCCAGGGCGTCAAGGTTGGTGCGGTTCGCCTCCGGCAGCCGCACCACAATGTCGAAGCGTCGATCACCTTCGAAAACCTCGCCAGCCTTGCGTCCGCCCGTAGCCGTGGCGACCGCATCCTGCACCGAGGTGACACTGATCCCGTAGCGCGCAAGCATTTCGCGCTTGGGCGTCACCGATAGCACCGGCAGGCCGGTAACCTGCTCAAGCTTGACGTCTTCTGCGCCGTCGATGCCCTTGGCCACACTTTCGATCGACTTTCCGCTTTCGAGAAGCTGATCGAGGTCGTCGCCGAACAGCTTGATCGCCACATCGGCGCGCACGCCGGCGATCAGCTCGTTCATGCGCATTTGCACCGGCTGGGTGAACTCATAGTTGTTGCCGGGAATCTGACGAACCGCAGCGTTCAGCTCCTCTACGAGCTTTTCGCGTGGCTTCCTCGGATCGGGCCACTCGGAGCGATCCTTGAGGATCAGGAAATTGTCGGCGACCGAAGGCGGCATCGGGTCCGTCGCCACATCGGCTGTGCCGATCTTTGCGAAGACGCGTTCGACCTCGGGGAACTTGCGGATGCGATCCTCCAACCCCTCCTGCATGGAGATCGCCTGGCTGAGGCTGGTTCCGGGAATGCGCAGAGCGTGAAGTGCGATGTCGCCTTCCTCAAGGTTCGGGTTGAACTCCGAACCAAGCCTTGTCGCGCCAATCGCGCTGAGCGCGACAAGGGCGAAGGCGCTCCCGACGACCAACCGCCCGCGGGGCATCACCCAGTCGAGCAGCGGAGCATAGCGGGCATTGAGCCACGCCATGACGCGATTTTCCTTCTCCTCGACCTTGCCGGTGACGAACAGAGCGACAGCGGCCGGCACAAAGGTGAGAGAGAGGAGCATGGCAGCGGTCAGCGCGAGCACGACCGTGAGCGCCATCGGGTGGAACGTCTTGCCCTCGATCCCTGTGAGAGCGAAGATCGGCAGATAGACCACCGTGATGATGACCACGCCGAACAGGCTCGGGCGGATCACTTCGGCGCTTGCCTTGGCAACCAGCCCGAAGCGCTCGTCGCGGTCGAGCAGCCGGCCCAGCCGGTGCTGGGCCTCGCCAAGTCGGCTGAGGCAGTTCTCGACGATGATCACCGCTCCGTCGACGATCAGCCCGAAGTCGAGCGCGCCTAGGCTCATCAGGTTGGCTGAAACCCGCCCCTGGACCATGCCTGTCAGCGTCATCAGCATCGAGAAGGGGATCACCGCCGCCGTGATCAGCGCTGCACGGATATTGCCGAGCAGGAGGAACAGCACGGCGATGACCAGTATTGCGCCTTCGACAAGGTTCTTCTCGACTGTCGCGATGGTGCGGTCGACCAGTTCAGTGCGATCATACAGTGGCTGGGCGATCACGCCCGAAGGGAGAGATGCCTGGACTTGGCTGAGCCGTTCGGCGGCGGCCTGCGCGACGATGCGCGGGTTCTCGCCGGTCAGCATGAAGATGGTGCCAAGCACGATCTCCTTGCCGTTCTGGGTGGCGGCACCCGTCCGCAGTTCGGAGCCGATCAAAACTTCAGCCACGTCGCCGATGCGGATCGGCACACCTCCGCGCGTGGCGACGATGATCTGGGCAATGTCGACCTCGTTCTCGGCACGGCCCGGTAGACGGATCAGTATCTGCTCGCCCGCGCGCTCGACGTAGCCGGCGCCGCGATTGGCGTTATTGGCTTCCAGCGCCTCGACCACGTCCGTCAGCGACAGGCCGATCGCGGCGAGCCGCCCGGCGTCGGGCGTGACATGATATTGCCGCGCATAACCGCCGATCGAGTTAACCTCGGCAACGCCAGGGATGGTGCGCATCTGCGGGCGCACGACCCAGTCGTTGAGTGTGCGCAAGTCCATCGGCGTCCACTCGCTGCCGTCGGGCTTCTTCGCTCCCGGCTTGGGTTCGACCGAGTACATGAAGATTTCGCCGAGGCCCGTGGCGATCGGCCCCATTGCGGGTTTGATGCCGGGCGGAAGCTGGGACTTCACCGCCTGAATGCGCTCGTTGACAAGTTGCCGGGCGAAATAGATGTCAGTGCCGTCCTTGAACACCACAGTCACCTGGCTGAGGCCATAGCGCGAGACCGAGCGCGTATAATCGAGGTTGGGAATGCCGGCGATCGCGGTCTCCACCGGGAAGGTGACGCGCTGCTCGGCTTCGAGCGGCGAATAGCCTTCGGCCTCGGTGTTGATCTGGACCTGGACGTTGGTGATGTCGGGAACGGCGTCGATGGGCAGGCGCGTCGCGCTCCACGCGCCAAGACCTGCGAGCATGGCGACCACCGCCAGCACCATCCAGCGCTGACGGATTGAAAAGCCGATGATACTGGCGAGCATGGTTCTGTTCCTTCCCACCTATCAGTGATCGTGGCTCGCGCCGGACTTCTCGATGTCGGCGCGGATCAGGAAGGAACCCTTGGCGGCATAGCGCGTCCCGGGCTTGAGTCCGCCGAGCACCTCGGTCCACTCGGGCGACTTGCGCCCCAATTCGAGCATCCGGACCTCGTACTTGTCGCCAAAGTTCGCATAGACCACGGTGAAGTCGCGGAACGGCTGGAGCGCTTCGGTGCGCACGGCCAGCGGCACCGTCACGGCATTCACGGTCACTTTGCCCCGCAACGCCATGCCGGGGCGGAACCGCCCGCCCGGATTGGGCAGGATTGCGCGCAGCAGCGCCGTACCTGCGGCGGCATTGCCTTCGGGAAGGTAGTCGCCGAGCCTGGCGCCGGCGACCGCCTGGCCGTCCATGGTCTCGACGCTTACCCGTTGGCCGGGTCGTACCAGAGCGAGATCGCGCGGGAAGACGTTGAACACGACCGTGGTCTGGGCCGGGTCGGTGATGACATAGAGCGGCCGGTCGAAAGTCACGTCACCGGGATTGCCGTTGCGTTCGGCCACCACGCCGCTGACCGTCGAATAGACCGGATAGACCTGCAGGCTCTCGCCCGATTCGATGCGCGCCAGCAGTTGCCCGCGCTGGACGTAGTCTCCCACTGCCTTGGTAACGGAGACCACGCGTCCCGGAAACTGGCCGCGAATTTCCGAACGGCCGGTGCTGGCGAGTTGGACAGTGCCATACAACTCGCGCGTCTCGCCGATCACCGCCGGACCGGCCGTTTCGATCACCACGCCGTTGGCCCTGGCGGTTTCGGCTGGGATTTTCGTCTGGCCTTCGGGATTGGCGTATTTCCACTGGTGACGCTTGCCAGCGACCACAGCAACGACTTCGACGTCGAAGCTGTGCGGTTCAACTACCGTGCCCTGGCCGTCCAGCATCTCGCCGTTCGGCTTGAACTTGAACACGTTCACCTCGCCGTCGAGGCGGCGCAGCGTCACGGTCAGATCGACCTTCGCAGGATCGAGCTTCTCTCCGCCCATGGTCGGGAACACGCGGAACATCGGCGGCACGCCGTCCTCGAACACCGTCATTTCGAGCGCGAAGTCGCCGTCGCGCAGCATCCGGCCATTGTGCTGCCCCTTCTCGGGACCGGCAGCCTCGCCATGCTCGCCAGCGGGCTTTTCCGCGCCACCGCCGCAGGCGGCGAGCGGAATCACCGCCAAGAGGGTTGCGAGGATACGGGTCATGTTGCTGGAATGGGTCATTGTTCTGTCTCCCCCCGGGCGGACGCATCGAAGCGTCCCGACAGCCGGTCGATTTCTGTCTGAAGGTCGCGCCACTGGTTGGCGGCGGCGATCCATTGTTCCTGGACCTCTACGATCGCGTCGGCCGCGTCCTGAACGTCGCGGAAAGTGAAGCCGCCGCGCCGATAGCCCTCGCGCACCTGATCGAGCGTGCGCACGGCTTTCGGCAGCACTTCGATGCGGATGGCGTCGGCGCGAAGGCGCGAGGCATCGGCCTCGGCGCGCAGCGAGGCGAGCCGCCGCAACCGCTCGAGCCGGTCAGCCTCGGCCTCAAATTCAAGACGGCGGCGCTCGGCCTGGGCGCGTTCGATATTGCCCTGATTTCGATCGAAGCGGCCGATGGGGATGGTGATCCCGGTGACGAGCGCGACATCGCCGGTTCCGCGCAGGTATCGCACCCCGCCCGAAACCGTGTAATCCTGCACGCCGCGCGACTGCTCAAGCGTGACGGCAGCCTGCGCACGGGCGATCTTGGCTGTCTCGAAGGCTTCGTCGGATGGCGCAATCGCAAGCGGGCTTTTAACCTCGGTCAAGACACCGCCTGCGACCTCAAGCCCCTCGCCGCTTCCGCCCCAAAAGGATGCCAGCACATTGCGCGCCGCCACCTCTCGGCGTTTGGCCTCATGCAGCGCGATCTCCGACTGCGCCACTCGGGCGGCCGCACGGGTCTCGACGAACAGCGGGTCCTTGTAGCCGCGCACCCGTCGCAGCGCCTCGGCCTGCATTTCGCGTTCGGTCTTGAGCCGGTATTTCGCCGCCCAGACCACTTCGTCGGCGATGATGACATCGAACCAGGCCCGCTCGACCCGTGCGGCGAGATCGAGGCGCGTGACGCGAGTCGAGGCTTCCGCGACGCCAACGTCGCGCTGTGCCCAGGCGGTGCGCGCGTCGCGCTTGCCGCCGCGTTCGAGCATCTGGGAATAGCTTGCGGTGATCTCGGCTTGGGGCAGGAAGCCGTAACGACCGCTCCCGGCGATGTTCTCACCGGTCACCGTTACAGTGGGATTGGGACGCACCCCTGCCTGGGTCTGGCTGGCGCGGGCAGCTTCGACAGCCGCTTCGACCGCCTGCAATCGCGGCGCACCTTCACTGGCGCGCGCGATCGCCTGTTCAAGCGTCAGCGGCTCAGCGCCGGCCCGCCCTGCCGGTAAATACAGCGCACCCGCCAAAAGGGCGGCTGCCAACAATCGTGACATGAAGTCTCTCCTGATCCGAAACGCAATGGGCGCGCGCAATTGCGCACGCCTAGCGGCTTCGATCAGGCTGCCGGGGGCTCGATTGGCGGCGCGGTGGCCCAGGATGCCAGTTTGGACGCTTCGGCCAAATGATGAAGCGCCGAGGGAACCGGCACCGGCATTTCCATCCGCGCAGCCGCCACCGTCATGGCTGTCGGTCCATGATGGTCGTGCGCCACAGTGCCATGATCGACATCGGGCACCGCATCGGAAGTCCAATCGTGGTGATCGCTCGCGAAGAGCGTCGCGTGATCGTCGTGTCCGGCTTCCTCGGCGTGCAGCATCGAAGGCGAGTGCAAGTTGCAGATCACCAGGGTTGCTATCGCGATCAGGAGAAGAACCGATCTTGGCATGACACGTCGGTTAACATCGGCGCTGCGGCAAGACAATCCGGGTTTACCCAGTCGGATGAGGAACACTTTCAACCGCTCGCGCAATCTCCGTCGATGGCTTGGCAATCATTCTTGGGCAAAATTGACCCGCGCCGCAAATTGCCCAGCACCCGCGCCGCTGCATTGCTGCCCACAGCAAGCTCGCGTGCGTAGCGCAGCGCCGTTGTCTGCGACGACCAGCGCAGCGCCAGCGCAATCCCCGCACCATCCTCCCCGGCCGCGAACAGGTCCTGGGTCAACCCGACCCGAAACGAATGAGCACTCAAGGCCCGGACGGTGTCGCCTTCCATGCCTGGCTCGAGCTCGACATGGCCGAGATCGATCGCCTCCAGTACCCGGCGGCGCAGGATCGCGACCACACCTTGGCGGGTGAGCGGCTTGGCGCCAATGTAGTGCCGCACGATCTGCTGTCCGGCAGGATCCGGCGGACTGGTCAGCACATTGATCCGCCGAAACACCGGGCCTTCGCCAATTCCGCTGGCAAGCAGCCAAGCTGATATATGACCCATCGTCTCTGGCGACAGCCAGGCCAGAGCCCCCTCCCCCAGCTGGTCGGTCTTGGAATGCCCGATCTCGAGGCGGCCGCTGCCGTCGCCAACCTGCCGCAGATCAGCAACCTCGGTTCCGACCAATTCCGAGACCCTGAGACCAGCGTCATAGGCAAGGCTGATCAGCGCCGCATCGCGCAGACCGATGATGTCGGTGCTGCAGGATGCGAGCAGCGCCTTGACCGTCACGCCTTCGGGAGCCCCCTGCCCTTCGGCCATGGCGTCCCCAAGCCGGAGCGGCCCTGCCTGGCGCTGGCGATGCCGCTTGTCGCGGCGGATACCCTTCAAGGTATCACGGACCATCCCGGCCTGGGTGGGCAACGGCTCGGAATCGCCGAACCCGAGCATGCGATGCACCCGGGCAATGCTGGCGATCCGGCGCGCAAGCGTCGCGGGCTTTGCCGGTGTCCGGGTATCAGAACCCTTGGCCAGCCAGCGCAGGTAGTGGACGAGCGTCTCGGGTTCGGCGGGAACCGCGGTGGCGACGGGCCGGCGCGACTTGCACCAGGCGAGGAAGCACTTGAGGTCGGCGGTGATCGCCGCCTTGGTCGCCGGCGCCATCGCCGCGACCGCCGCCTCGAACCCGACCGAACTGGCGCCGCGCGCATCGACCAGCGGCGCGTAACGGCGCAAGACCAGCTCGACCGAAGACGGGAACGGCCCATCAGTTGCGGCGAGCATGGGAGTTTCCGGTGGGTTTCACCGGGTCTTTTTGGACAAAATCGGCCCTTTCGGCAACACCGATTTTACCATAAGTCCCGATTATGGAAAATCCGCGTTTTCGACAGTCGGAAAGATAGGATACCAAACTGCACTTTAGGTAAACTTTGTATTTGACCCTGATTCCCGGCGCAGGTAGCCAATTCGGAACCGCAGCAAGGAAGGTCATTCGCTTGAGCAGCGCGATCGACGCCGGCCCCATTGCCTATCGTATCGGCCAGATCGACACTCTGGCCAAGTGCCTGCTCGCGTCCCATGCCCTCTATTCCCCAGAAATGCGCGCTTCGCTGGCGCTCCACTGGCTCTCGCGCGCCTGGGAGCAATACCGCCAGGACCGGGCGATCACACTCGGGGCCTCCCTGATCGGCGCCGAATGCGCCGCCGAGCGCAACGCCTTCCTCACCCTGCTCGAACGCGCCCTGTGCCCCCGCGAAAAGCCGCTCACCCAGGCGATCCGCACGGTGCGCAAAATCGCCATCCGGCCGATGGCCAGCGAGGCCGCCGACGCCGAGGCCATCGTCGCCGCGAGCACGGGCGACCTCGATGCGGTGCTGGGTGAATTGGACCAGGCCAAGCTGCCGCAGGCACCGCTTGAACGGCTGCTCACGCTCGTCGACCGGTTCCGCTATTCGAGCGGCGATGAGCGCGATGCCCTGTCGGCAACCGCCCGAACGCCGTGCTGGGCGATCAACCTGGCGGCTGTGGCGCTTGGGTCAGCCTTCCGGTTGAGCGACACCCCCCTGCCCTTCGTCGGCGTCGTCCACCGCCGGCTGTTCCGCGCCGATCGTGACGCTGGCGAACGGCGCACAGACGGCCGCGAAAGCCTGCTTGCCGCGCTCCACGGCACCGCCTGCGACGTGGCCCGCATGCCGCGCGCGGCCGACATTTTCGCGCGCGAGTTTCCGAACCAGCGTTCGAACTCGCGGCTCTATCTCGCCTGGATGTTGCTGTTCGGCCTTGGCGGACTGACCCCCGCCCAGCTCGCCCGCGCGCTCCCCGCCACCAAGGCCGGCGCCGCCAAGCTGCTGCGGCAACTCGAATCCCGGCACCTGGCCCGCGCTCACGGCCCCTTCGCGCCGTTTGTCTGCGCCATCACGATCCCCATGGCCCTGCCCGACTGGCGGCACGAGACAGCTTCCTAGGCGGCCTGGAGCACCGCCTCCCGACCTTGCCGGGCCCGCAGCGCACCATAGGCGCAAAGCAGGCTCAGCAAGTCAGGAGCGATCCAGTGCGAGCGCAGTTTGGTCCTGAAAGCGGCTTGCAGGCGATAGGGCGGTTTCTGATCGGCCAGGCTGCCGCCGTCCGGCGTGGGCCTCTCGGGCAAAGCTTGCGAAATCAGGGTCTCGAAACGCCGAGGGGCCGCATCGCGCCGACCAAGCGCCAGGGCCAGCACGGCGATGCGATCCGCGCTGAAATGGAACACATTCGCGGCAAAGCGGTCCCGGTAGGCATGGTCGATGGCCCGGTGCCTCTGCCATTCCGACTGCCGGGCCAACTCGGCAAGAGCCGCGGAATTGCGCCGGATTGTCTTCTGCGATGGCCTCGCCACCGCAAGCGAGCGTTCGGCCAGAACCACCAAGCTCGCCAATTGCGCCAACGATAGCCGACCGCCCGGTTCGCCTGGCACTTTGCCCATATCGCTCAGTGGCAGGCCGTGCTCCCGGCACCGCCAGCTCGCCCGCAGGATCCATTCGCGCCGGATGAATTCGGGCTTCCCCGCCCGCCGCGCCTCGTACCAGCACCGTGCACAGGCATACTGGCGCAATCCGCGCGGCAGCAGGGCGCTTGCCTCGCAAGCCAGAAATGTGGAGGAAATCCGCTCCTTCTCGCATTGCACCGCCCAGGCAAGCCGCTCAGGCTCGATCAGTTGCATCCCCTGCCCCAGAACCCGGATCAGCCGCTGCGATGGCTCTCCCGGCGGCCAGGGATTGAGCCGCACGATGATCGAGCGATAGGCCAGTTCGACATCCTCGGCAAAGATGTCCGCCGCAACGTCAAGCCCGGCCACCACCATCGGCACATTGCCCTCGCTCATCAGGAAGCGGAAGGCATCGAGCGTGTCGCGCCGCGCCCTCCCGCCGGCGGTGAGGATCGCATGGACATTGTCGATCCCCACAAGCCGCGTCCTTTGGCGGCGCAACAGCTCGACGACCTTGAGATCGGCGATCCGGTGCGTCTTGCCGGTAATCGGCCAGCCCTGCTTCCACAGCAGCGTCAGGTTGATCTTGAGCGCGGTCGAACCCGAAGGGATCACCGTGCGCAGCATCGGTTCGTAACGCGCCTCGCCCCATTCCTCGGGTTCGGGAAAGGCGAGCGCGATCCGGCGCTGGGTCTCACGCAGGATAGAGGTCTTGCCCATGCCCGACTGGCCGACCAGCAGGACGCAGGGTGGCCGCTCGTCCGGCTCGTCATGCGCCAGCTCGACAAGCGTCTCGACCGCGCGGCGCGCCTCGTCGAAATCGATCCAGAAGGCCGAATGTCCGCTCATTTGCGCCATTTGAGCCAGTCATCCTGTGGCAGATCGGCTGCCGGGAGCCAGCGAACCTCGGCCCTCTCGATCCGGCCTTTCGTTTGGGGCGAGTGCGATACCCCTTCCTGCTCCCGGCGCTTGCGTTCCTGCCGACTGCTGGCCGTGCGCTGCCGGGCCGCGACGACTTCGCGCCGCGCGGCCTCGATATAACGCGCGGTCGCCGCCTGCGCGCCGTCAGCCTGGAACGCTGACCCTTCGCGCCGCAGGCGTTGCCGTTCGGCTTCCCATTCGGGCTCGCTGACGTCGGGATAGTGGCCCACCATTGGTAGGACGACGAACTGTCCGTCGATTTCGGCGTAAACCTCCTGCAACGTGCGCTCGTCGTGATACACGGTAATCTGCTGGCCAATCCGGTGCGCGAGCACCGGGTGCCAATAGCGGCGATGCAGGATCTGCACACCATAGGCCTGCACGGTTCGCTGCCGCACGGGCAGGAACTGGCGGGTGAGATGCTCGACATCGAGGCAGGCCGGGACCAGCGGCAGATGGCCCGAAACCGCTATTTTCCAAGCCTGCGCAGGGCATTGTCCACCCAGCCCCTTGTGCGGCGTATTGTGGTAGATGGCAATCTGCAGCAGCAGCCAGCGCTCGAACTCCGCCAGGGTCATCGCCGCCGCCTTCCCTGCATCGTAGCCGTCACGCTGGGTCACATTTCCGCCGGTCGCACCCGGCAGCAGGCACATTCTGCCGACCATGGTGCCGATCAGCCGCTCGATGTGCCCGCCAAAGTGCGCCGGACCCCGCGGTCGGATGTCCGGATCGATACCATTGGCCAGGCAAGCACGCCGGAAGCTCTCGGCCCGGTGCGGAGCGGCGTGGTCGGCATGTAGTCGGTGGAATTGCCCGTGCATCGGGTAGGAAACATCGACGCCCAGTTCCTCAAGCAGCGGTTCCTTGGGCAACAGGGCATTAGCGACCGCCCGGCCGCAGCGGAAGATCGAGGGGTCCCCAAAACTCACATAAAAGCCCAGAATACCGCGGGTCCAAACCTCCACCAACAGCGTGATCCACGGGCGGGCGAGTTCCTCGCGATGCGTGCTATCGACCAGAATCACGTCGGCGCGGGTGTGATCCATCTGGACCAGATCGAGCAAACCCTCGCTCCGATACTCGCCAGGATGCGGTTCGTGGGCGCTTCGCTGCTTCGAGCCCATGCTCGATTTTGCCCGCTGCGGCTCCGAAATCTCCCCGATCAGGCGGATCAGTGTGCGCTCGCTCGGGACCACGCCCGGTGAGAAGCGGAACTCCCCATCCTCCGCAAGCAGCAATCCGTGGATTTCGCGGGCCGCCAAAGCCGCCGATGGCGGCGGTTTTTTCAGGAATATTTCGTGGGTGAGCCGCTCGATTGCCGCTCTTACCGGATCGGCGATGCGGTGGCTGCCAATCCGGGGGCCACGCGGTGTCGGGGCCAGACTCGTGGCCACCGGATTTGCGCGAAATTTCGCCGCCAAACGCCGCACCTGGCGCGCGCTGAGGCCTGACGCGGCTGAAACTTCCGCAATGACCCGTGCGGATATCGATCCATCGAGCGGAACATGGCGCCTGAAGATTGGATATAGCTCGGCACCGGTCGCCAGCGCCTCGGTTGAGATGGCCTTCGCCGGCTGAGGCTTCCGCTCGATCACCCGCCCTCCCCCGGCCGAAAATCGACCCGTTCGATGACATCAATTCTGGCAGAGCGCCCGACATGTATTTCCGGCCTGCCAGAATTGCTGCTCCCGGTATCGCGCTAATGCATTGATACTTAGTGCATAAATTCGGTTGCCATAAACTTTGGCAGCCGACAGCACGCGAGAGCTTCTCAGGCCCCTTTGCGGCCGCCGACCGGGCGCTCGAACGGCTCGATGCCCTGCTGCCGGCGCGTGAGCCCCTGACAGCCCTCACCGAATGGCTCTGCCAGCTGCGTGAGCACGAAGTCGACTTTCTCGAGGGCGGCAGCGAGGAGGTGCTGATCGAGGGCCGCGTGTTCCAGCGGTTCGCCGCGCGCGGGAGTGCCTGGGCCGCCTCGCTCGCCGCGGCAATGCGCCCGCAGCTGTTCGCCCTGGGCGCGGCGCCGCTTGCGCTCGCCGAGCTCGCCCCGCGTGAGCTGTTCCGCGCCGAACCCGAACGCTCCCTCCCCGCCCTGCTGGCTAGTGCAATTGGCGCCGCGGCCGGTGACGTGGCAACGGACCTCTCGGCCGTCACGGCCATGGTTGCGCGAGGCGAGGAACGCCTCGCTGGCCTCTATGCCTCGTCGCAGGCGCCTGCGATGTGGCAGCTGATTGGTGGGTTGGGTCCCCTCACCCGCGCCGAACTGGCGCGAGCGCTCGGCGTGACCCGCCGCACCGCCTCACAAGCCGCCCAGGCGCTCGAGAAGGCCGATCTGGCGACGCTGCGCCCCGGAGACCATGTCCTGGCCCCCAAACGCGCTCACAGAGCCTCCTGAGCCGCCCTGCGGCGCAGCGTCGTCCTAGCAGGCATAGGACCCCTCCCCCGCCCCTCCGTTCCGAGCAGTCAGCATGCGAACTCGCCGATCGATCCCCCGAAACCAGCAGACTTCACATCCAGTACTGGTCCAAGACCGCGCGCACAGCTTCTTCCGCCTCTTGGCGCGTCGCTCCGCCCTTGCTCAGGAGAGTGAGGCGAATGCCCTTTCGATCTGCGCCCTCGATCCGAAGCACCGGCTTGCCGCTCGGACTCGCAACTGTTTCGGCCTTTCCTGACTTCTTGGGGGTTCCTGACTTCTTGGGGGGGTCAACAGCCAGTGATAGCGCCTTGATCACATCGATCACTGACATCGACCGGCCGGTTGCCTCGCGCTCCTCGGCCAAACGCGCGGCCTCTCGGAATGCGCGTTCCCGGCGGTCATCTGGTTTCAGAAGTGCTTTGAGAGCGATCGCGTTTCGGATGCCGAGTTCCTGGGGATCGGCAAAAGCCCTGGTAAGTTGCTCTGGCAGGCGGGCCAGATCAAGATACCTCGTAAGCCAGCTTTCTGAGACCTTCAGGCGCTCGGCCATCGTTTTTTGGCGGCCGTCATAGTAGGCTGTGAGCGCCCGCAGATAGTCCCTCGCCCTTTCAAGGTCGGTAAGATCGTCTCGGGCACGGTTCTCTATGTCTGCTAGCCGGAATGCCTCTTCGTCACCGATCTCCCGTACATCGACAAGAAATTTGAAGTCAGGGTAATTGTGGGTCCTGAGCCAGCTGATCGACCAATGTCGCCGGGCGCCACAGATAACCTCAAAATCATATTCTTCATCACCCGACAAACGGCGAACAATCGCTGGTATTTCCTGCCGGCCTTGTGCCTTGATGCTTTCAATAAGATCCGAACACCGTTCTTCGTTTAGGAGGGCGTAATCACGGTTGTGACCTGCCCACATCCGGCACCTTGCAGGGTCCACTAACTCATGGGTCCGATTTACAATCGCTCCGGATGCTAGGTCGGCCAAACGGTTCGAACGCCCGGTAAGCACATTCGATGCGATGCTCGATCGACGGGGCGCCGCGCCAGCATCGGTCAGGTCGATGCCTGCGGCCAGATCAGCCGCAAAACCGCTATTTTTCTTACTCATGCGACCCTCCCGTTAGCTGAATTGCACGCGTGCAATTTTCAGAAATCACGTGATTTCCACGTCGGATTGCACGCGTGCAATTCCCGGATTTCATGCCAACGCCTCCTGGCGCAGGCGCTTGTGATGGCTGGGCCACATCGAACGGATATCGACTTCGATCTCAGCGTTCACGCCATCAAGATAGTTTAGGCAGCGATTACGCACAGCCGAACTGGTGGCAGGTCCATCGAGCTCATAGACCGTCATCAAACGCGCGGTTGCATTGTCGATCTCGGCAGAATCCTTCAGCGGCGTTCGGACCATTGTATGCCCGAACAGCGTCCGCATGAGCTGTATCAGCTCCTTTTGCATCGACTTATTCTCGTCGACCTTTGACGCAACGAAGCGGAGAAAATTCAGTTCTGGCGCGAGCCCACGGTCAGCAAGTTGCTCAATCGTCTCATCCAACATCGAGAGGAATGCCGCGGTCGATGAGAAATCCATAACGGTTGGCGGCACCGGCACAACCAGCGAATTCGCCGCACGCAACACTGAGAGGGAGATCGCGCCTAGGGCCGGTGGTGGATCCATCACGATAACGTCAAAACGATCCGAGATACTTTCGATGCCCTCCTTCAATCGGTCGAGAAGAGAGGCATTCCCTTGAGCCATCCGCGCTGCAAGTTCGTACTCGGAGTTGAACAGACGAAGATTTGCCGGGATCAGCTCCAGGCCATCGAAATGGGTCTTGCGGAGTGCATAATCGAGGGACGATCGTTCGCCTTCGCGAAGAAACGGGTAAAGGGTGTCATCTTCGGTAAGATCGAGATCAGGGACGTAGCCGAAAAGCGTTGTTGCCGATGCCTGACTGTCGCAGTCCACTAGAGCTACGCGGTAGCCTCGAATGGCAAGATACTGGGCTAAATGGACCGCCACGGTGGATTTACCGACGCCGCCCTTGAAGTTTTGAACCGCTACGACACAGCAAGGGTCGCCCACAGCCCGGTACGGCCTCGTTCCGAAGACGCCCCGCATGTCGTTGAGTTGCGCCAACGTATATCGTTCGCGCCTGTTGTTGTCATTCCTGGCAGGCTCGGGAAGCCGACCGTCCTTCTCAGCATCGCGAATCGCAGCTGGGGTTCGTCCTACAAGCTCGGCAGCCTTGCCGATCGTGAACGTCGGCTCGCGGCGGTCATCCGACCGGGCGCTCCGGGCCGAATCCCGCAATTTTTCGAGCACCGATGAGGTTCGACTGGCCAGCGTTGCGACCGACACCAAGCGCTCCGCTTCCTCAATTTGAAGTCCTTTCGACACATACCCACCTTTCGCAACTGAGCGTGTGCTACACTCACTTGCGCTTTTGGGTCAAGAAATTCACAAATTTCGAAAGTGGGGGCATCAAAAAGGGTTCAAACTGCCCTTATGCGCCTCCAACCTGACTCGGTGGGGGATGTCGAAATTGCACGCGTGCAATTTCCAGTCATTGCGGTCGACCGCGACGATTAACCCAGCCCTCGCAAAACCCCTTCCACGCAGCGGCCAACTTCGCCCCACGAAGCTTTTCCAATCGCTCGCCCATCTGCGAGCGAAAGCCATCGGCGATCATATCCACATCCCAACCGCCGCCATACTGCCGGCCGATCGAGCGGAACTCGGCCTCATGTTCGCCATAACGTAGCGATCCCGTCGGAAAGCTGGTCTCCGTAGGCTTACTCCGTGCGACAGCCTTCCGCGGCGCCGGAATAGCCCCCTGCCCTACGGAGATTCGTTCAACTGCTCCATCCCGGCGCGCTTGGCGGCCCGCTGAATGACGATCCAGTTCGTCGACTGTTTCAATGACCTCGGGTGCACCCTTCGGCTCAAACCGGAACTCGATCTCGGTAACCGTTCTGCCCTGGCGTATCTCTCGCCATTCAACGCGGAAGTGCGCCAACTGGTCTATCTCTGACTTGGCCTTTTCAAGGACTTTACGGCGAAGCTGGG
Source organism: Novosphingobium pentaromativorans US6-1 (assembly GCF_000767465.1). Lineage (NCBI taxonomy): Bacteria > Pseudomonadati > Pseudomonadota > Alphaproteobacteria > Sphingomonadales > Sphingomonadaceae > Novosphingobium > Novosphingobium pentaromativorans. Next base: position 658 of record NZ_CP009294.1, on the reverse strand, counting down.
CAAAATCGGTGTAGACATCGGGGGGAATGCCAAGGGCTGCTCGAAGCGCCTGCATATCGCCTCGCCACGTCGCCTGGCGACGATGCAACCGAAGCGCTCCAAGTTCATAAAGCTTGAGAGCGTAATTCGAACGAAACCCAAGCACTGCCTGTCTGTTGAGGACGGCATAGGTCTCTGACGCTTGAATGAGCTTGCGCGCATCGGGCGTGAACTCCCACTCAATCCAGCCAGCTTCCCCGCCCTCTTCCTCCGTTTCCTCGCGTGATCGAGAGATCAACGAGAATAGCAGCGTCGCCTTCTTCCCACGCCACGATTTGTCGTCAACGGCGAAGAGCGTTCGGTGCAATTCCTGGAGCATGTCGGTGATCCGCTCATTGCCCTTATGGCCGCGCCGAATGTCAGCTTTCCGGATTCGGTGTGGTCGATCCTCCCAAGCATCTCCTCCAGCAGTCAAGATCATCAAGGCCAGTAACCGAGACGCCGTAAGACTGAGCGATTCACCTTTGACGAATTTTATTTCAATGATGCTGCCTGGCTTGGCGAACTCATCTCCGCCCTTCGCCTTCAGAGCTGCAGCGACGCGCATGGCACGGCCGGGCGATACTTCCTCCGCGTCCACTTCAGTAGCTTCGGCTATTTGGCCAGCTTCACTTTCCAT